>NZ_JBHWLR010000026.1:27719-61155 GCF_042731755.1 Promicromonospora sp. NPDC059942 | reverse complement strand
TTCCGAACCCGGAAGCTTAGCCCCACAGCGCCGATGGTACTGCCCTGGTGACGGGGTGGGAGAGTAGGACGCCGCCGGACAACCATTCCCAGCAAAGGGGGTGGGACTCCTGAGATAGTCGACCATGGTCGACGGTCTCGGAGTTCCGCCCCCTTTCTGCATTTCCGGGGAAGATTTCACACGCGACGGGCTGGGGATCGGGGCGAGCCGAGGCCGTCCGGCGACTAGACTGGCGGCCATGTCCACCATCTCCCGCGACGAGGTCGCGCGCGTGGCTGCGCTGGCACGGATCGATCTGCGACCGGACGAGGTCGACCGCCTTACCGGTGAGCTCGACGTGATCGTCGAGTCCGTCGCTCGCATCAGCGAGGTCGCCACCGCAGACGTGCCCGCCACGAGCCACCCGCTCCCGCTGACGAACGTGTTCCGAGACGACGTGCCCGAGGCCCCGCTGCCGGTCGAGGACGTCCTGGCCGGAGCCCCGCAGCAGGAGAACGGCCGGTTCGCCGTCCCGCAGATCCTTGGCGAAGAGTGAGATGGGTACCAGCGACATGACGAACGACATCACCCGGCTCAGCGCGTCCGACCTCGCGTCCGCGCTGACCAGCAAGGACCTCACCAGCGTCGAGGCCACGCAGGCCCACCTGGACCGCATCGCCGCCGTCGACGGCGACCTGCACGCGTTCCTGCACGTCTCCTCCGCCGAGGCGCTGGCCACGGCCGCCGAGATCGACGCGAAGCGCGCCGCCGGCGAGGAGCTGCACCCGCTCGCGGGCGTGCCCATCGCGGTCAAGGACGTCGTGGTGACCAAGGGGCTGCCGACGACCGCGGGGTCGAAGATCCTCGAGAACTGGATCCCGCCGTACGACGCGACCCTCGTGGAGCGCATCAAGGCCGCGGGCCTGCCGATCCTCGGCAAGACCAACATGGACGAGTTCGCCATGGGCTCCTCGACGGAGCACTCGGCGTTCGGCAACACGAAGAACCCCTGGGACCTCGACCGGATCCCCGGCGGGTCCGGCGGTGGCTCCGCCGCCGCGGTGGCCGGCTTCGAGGCCCCCCTGGCGATCGGCACCGACACCGGCGGCTCGATCCGCCAGCCCGGCGCCGTCACCGGCACCGTCGGCGTGAAGCCCACCTACGGTGGCGTCTCCCGCTACGGCCTCATCGCCATGGCGTCGTCGCTCGACCAGGCCGGTCCCGTGACCCGCACCGTGCTCGACGCCGCGCTGCTGCACGAGCTCATCGGCGGGTACGACCACCACGACTCGACGTCGATCAACGAGCCGGTCCCCGGCGTCGTCGCGGCCGCCGAGCTGGGCGCCAAGGGCGACCTCAAGGGTCTGCGCGTCGGCGTCGTCAAGGAGCTCGCGGGCGAGGGCTACCAGGCCGGCGTCTCCGCGCGGTTCGAGGAGTCGCTCGACCAACTGCGCGCGCTCGGCGCCGAGATCGTCGAGGTCTCCTGCCCGAGCTTCACGTACGCGCTCGACGCGTACTACCTGATCATGCCCGCCGAGGCGTCCAGCAACCTGGCCAAGTTCGACGGCATGCGCTTCGGCCTGCGGGTCGAGCCGGCCGAGGGCCCGGTCACCGCGGAGCGCGTCATGGGCGCCACGCGCGGCGCGGGCTTCGGCGACGAGGTCAAGCGCCGCGTCATCCTCGGCACCTATGCGTTGTCCGCGGGCTACTACGACGCCTACTACGGCAGCGCGCAGAAGGTCCGCACGCTGATCCAGCGCGACTTCGCGGCCGCGTTCGAGCAGGCCGACGTGCTGGTCTCGCCCACGGCGCCGACCACGGCGTTCAAGTTCGGCGAGAAGCTGGACGACCCGCTGGCGATGTACCTCAACGACGTCGCGACCATCCCGGCCAACCTCGCGGGCGTGCCCGGGATGTCGCTGCCCAACGGCCTGTCTGACGACGGCCTCCCGGTCGGCTTCCAGATCCTCGCCCCCGCCAAGGCGGACGACCGCATGTACCGCGTGGGCGCCGCCCTCGAGGCCGCGCTCGAGAGCAGCTGGGGCGGCCCCCTCCTGAACAAGGCACCCGAACTCAAGACCACGGAGCTCGCCCGATGACCGCACCGTCGACTGCCACGGCCACGAGCCTGGTCGCCTACGAGGACGCCGTCCGCCGCTACGACCCGGTGCTGGGCATCGAGGTGCACGTGGAGCTCGGCACGCTCACCAAGATGTTCTGCGCCGCCGAGGTCGAGTACGGCGGCGAGCCCAACACCCAGGTGACCCCGGTCAGCCTCGGGCTCCCGGGCGCGCTGCCCGTCGTCAACGGCAAGGCCGTCGAGTACGCGATCCGCATCGGCCTCGCGCTGAACTGCAGCATCGCCGAGAGCTGCCGGTTCGCCCGGAAGAACTACTTCTACCCGGACGTGCCGAAGAACTTCCAGACGTCGCAGTACGACGAGCCGATCGCCTACGACGGCTGGATCGACGTCGAGCTGGAGGACGGCGCGGTGTTCCGCGTCGAGATCGAGCGCGCGCACATGGAGGAGGACGCCGGGAAGAACACCCACGTGGGTGGTTCGACCGGCCGCATCCAGGGCGCCGAGTACTCGCTGGTGGACTACAACCGCGCCGGCATCCCGCTGGTCGAGATCGTCACGCGGCCCATCGAGGGCGTCGGCGACCGCGCCCCCGAGGTGGCACGGGCCTACGTGCAGACGCTGCGCGACATCTTCCGTTCGCTGGGGGTCTCCGAGGCCCGCATGGAGCGCGGCAACGTCCGCGCCGACGTGAACCTGTCGCTGCGGCCCACGCCCGAGTCGCCCCTGGGCACGCGCACCGAGACCAAGAACGTGAACTCGTTCCGCTCGGTCGAGCGCGCCGTGCGCTACGAGGTGTCCCGCCAGGCGGGCGTGCTCGACGCCGGCCTGCCGGTGATCCAGGAGACGCGCCACTTCCACGAGGAGGACGGCACCACGTCGTCGGGCCGCGTGAAGTCGGACGCCGAGGACTACCGCTACTTCCCCGAGCCCGACCTGGTGCCCGTGGCCCCGAGCCGCGAGTGGGTCGAGGAGATCCGGGCGACGCTCCAGGAGCTGCCGGTCGCACGCCGGCGCCGGCTCCAGGGCGAGTGGGGCTACGCCGACGCGGAGATGCGCGACGTCGTCAACGCCGGGGCCATCGACCTCATCGAGGCGACGGTCGCCGCCGGGACGAACGCCGCGGGCGCCCGCAAGTGGTGGATGGGCGAGCTGGCCCGCCGGGCCAAGCAGGACGAGGTCTCGCTCGAGGACCTGTCCGTCACCCCGGCGCAGATCGCGCAGCTCCAGCAGCTCGTGGAGTCCGGCCGCATCAACGACAAGATCGCCCGCCAGGTGCTCGACGGCGTGCTCGCCGGCGAGGGCGACCCGGAGGCAGTCGTCGCGGCCCGCGGCCTCGAGGTCGTGTCCGACGACGGCGCCCTGCTCACCGCGATCGACGAGGCGCTGGCGGCTCAGCCCGACATCGTCGAGAAGGTCCGCGGCGGCAACCAGGGGCCGGTCGGCGCGATCATCGGCGCCGTCATGAAGGCGACCAAGGGCCAGGCCGACGCCAAGCGGGTCCGGGAGCTGGTGCTGGATCGGATCGGGCTGTGACGGCTCCGGCGGTGCCGACCCCGGCTGCGAGGCCGGGCCGGTGACCCGCGGACCCCTCCTGCACGGCGACATGACCCGGTTGCGGCCCATCGAGGCCCGCGACTCGGAGCGCCTGTGGGAGGCAGTCCAGGACCCGGAGGGCACCCGCCTGACGGGCACCACCGCCGTCTTCACGCGCGACCAGATCGACGAGTGGGCGCGCACCGTCAGCGACCGGCCCGGCCGGTACGACTGGGCGATCTGCCCGGCCGCCATGCGGGACGGCAAGCCGATCAGCGACGACATGATCGGCGAGATCGTGCTGAACGACCTCGACGAGGCCGTCGGCTCGGCCAACCTGCGGCTCCAGCTCCTGCCGAACTACCGGGGCCGCGGGTACGGCCGGGAGGCCATCGACGAGGTCCTGCGGTTCGCGTTCGAGGGTGTCGAGAGCGATCCCGGCCCGCACCTGCACCGGGTGAGCCTGGACGTGCTCAGCATCAACCCGCGTGCCCAGGCGCTCTACGAGTCGCTCGGGTTCCGCCAGGAGGGCCGGCTGCGGGACGTCTACCGCGACGGCGACACCTGGGCGGACGCGATCGTGATGAGCATCCTCGAGGACGAGTTCCGGGCGCTGAACGACTGAGTCGCCCGGGACGAGATCCCCGGACGGCGCCCCGGTGGCCCCTGACCACGCAACGGTCAGGGGCCGCCGGTGATGTAGGCGGTGAGCTGGTCCCGCTCGGCCTGCACCTCTGCGATCCGGTGCTTGACCACGTCGCCGATGCTCACGATCCCCGTGAGCCGCGCGTCCACGAGCACGGGCACGTGCCGCACCCGGTGCTCCGTCATCACGGGCATGAGCTCGTCGAGCGTGGCGTCGGGGCCGCAGGTGTGCACGGCGACCGTCATGATCGCCTCGACCGTGCCGTCCAGGATCTCGTCCCCGTCCGAGTGCAGCCTGCGCACGACGTCGCGCTCGCTCACGATGCCGTCGACGGTGACGCCGTCGTCGGACACCACGACCGCGCCGATGCGGTGCTGGGCGAGGAGGGCGAGCAGATCGCGCACGCTCCGGTCCTTGGAGATGGTGACCACGGAGCCACCCTTGCGGCGCAGAGCCTCTGTCACTCGCATCGGGAGACCTCCATCGAGTGCACGGCGGAGACCGCGTCGTTGCGGCCTCCTGCTACGACGGTACGGCACCGGGCGAAGTTTCCCCAGGGGTGAGGGGGTCACCCTGTGGACGCCGCCTGTCGGTCCCGCCGGACCGGAGGTAGCGTGACGAGGCCGTTCGCCCGCATCGCGCACGGCCACCCAGCATCGAAGGAGCTGAACTGTCATGAGTCGTCCCCTGCGCTCCCGGACGTCCACCCACGGCCGCAACATGGCCGGAGCGCGTGCGCTCTGGCGCGCCACCGGCATGGGTTCCGAGGACTTCGGGAAGCCGATCATCGCGATCGCGAACTCGTACACGCAGTTCGTACCGGGGCACGTACACCTCAAGGACATGGGCGACCTCGTGGCCTCGGCGATCCGTGAGGCCGGCGGCGTCGCCAAGGAGTTCAACACGATCGCCGTCGACGACGGCATCGCGATGGGCCACGCCGGCATGCTCTACTCCCTGCCGAGCCGCGACCTGATCGCGGACTCCGTGGAGTACATGGTCCAGGCGCACACCGCCGACGCCCTCGTCTGCATCTCCAACTGCGACAAGATCACGCCGGGCATGCTGAACGCCGCGCTGCGGCTCAACATCCCGGTGATCTTCGTGTCGGGCGGCCCCATGGAGGCCGGCAAGGCGGTGGTGGCGAACGGCGTCGCGAAGACGCCGCTGAACCTGATCAACGCGATCAACTACTCGGCGGACGAGAACGTGGACGACGCCGCGCTCGGCCTGGTCGAGGAGAACGCGTGCCCCACGTGCGGCTCGTGCTCCGGCATGTTCACCGCGAACTCGATGAACTGCCTGACCGAGGCGCTGGGCCTGTCGCTGCCCGGCAACGGCTCGACGCTGGCGACGCACGCCGCCCGCAAGGAGCTGTTCCTGGAGGCCGGCCGCACCATCGTGGACCTGGCCCGCCGGTACTACGAGGACGAGGACGACTCCGCGGCGCCCCGCGGGATCGCCACCAAGGCGGCGTTCGCGAACGCGATGGCGCTCGACGTGGCCATGGGCGGCTCCACCAACACGGTGCTGCACGTCCTCGCGGCCGCCCAGGAGGCGGAGGTCGACTTCACGCTGGCCGACATCGAGGACATCAGCCGGCGGGTGCCGTGCCTGTCCAAGGTGGCGCCCAACCACCCGGACTACCACATGGAGGACGTGCACCGGGCGGGCGGCATCCCCGCGCTGCTGGGCGAGCTCGACCGCGGCGGCCTGCTGGACCACGACGTCACCTCGGTGCACACGCCCACGCTGCGCGCGTGGCTCGACGACTGGGACGTCCGCGGCGGCAAGGCCACCGAGCGGGCGCTCGGCCTGTTCCACGCGGCGCCGGGCGGCGTGCGCACCACGAAGGCGTTCTCCACGAACAACCAGTGGGAGACGCTCGACACCGACGGCGCGGGCGGCTGCATCCGCGACATCGAGCACGCGTACACCGTCGAGGGCGGGCTGGCCGTGCTGCGCGGCAACCTCGCCGAGGACGGCGCCGTGTTCAAGACGGCGGGCGTCGACCCGGACGTCTTCCACTTCGTGGGCAAGGCGCTCGTCTGCGAGTCGCAGGACGAGGCCGTCGAGAAGATCCTGACCAAGCAGGTCGAGCCGGGCCACGTCGTCGTCGTGCGCTACGAGGGGCCGTCCGGCGGGCCGGGCATGCAGGAGATGCTCTACCCGACCTCGTACATCAAGGGCCGCGGGCTGGGCAAGGTCGTCGCGCTGATCACGGACGGCCGGTTCTCCGGCGGGTCCAGCGGCATCTCCGTGGGGCACGTCTCCCCGGAGGCCGCGGCGGGCGGCACCATCGGCCTGGTCGAGGACGGCGACGAGATCGAGATCGACGTCGACACCCGGATGATCCGGATCAACGTGCCGGACGAGGTGCTCGCCGAGCGGCGCGCCAAGATGGAGTCGTCCGAGCGGCCGTGGCAGCCCGTCGCCCGCGACCGGTACGTGTCCCCGGCGCTCCAGGCCTACGCGGCCCTGGCGACGTCGGCCGACCGCGGGGCCGTGCGCGACGTCGCGCGCCTGCGGCGCGGCTGACGCCCGAGCGCGACACGTCGCCCGACGGCGGACCCGGGACCGGGTCCGCCGCCGGACGGCGCACTGACGAGCGGTGACGCCGAGGGGCCTGTCGGGTGTCGGAGTCTCGTGCCATGGTGGTGGGACCCGGACCGCAGGACGCACGAAAGAGGGCGCGACCCATGAGTGACGAGATCACCGCTGCCGAGTTCACCGCGGCGGAAGGCACGGAGGACTGGCGGGTCCTCCACGACGCGGCGCTCGCGCGGTTCACCACCGGCTCGTTCGCCACCGGGCTGGTGCTGGTCGCCCGCATCGGTGAGCTCGCCGAGGCCGCGAACCACCATCCCGACGTCGACCTGCGCTACGGGAGCGTGACCGTGCGGACCTGGTCGCACGACATCGGCGGGCTCTCCGAGCGGGACCTCGGCCTCGCGCGGGCGATCTCGGCGGCCGCCCGCAACGTGGGCGTCGCGGCGGACGTGACCGGGCTGCGCGAGGTGGCGATCGCGATCGACGCCGTGGTCGGACCCGCCGTCCAGGCCTTCTGGCAGGCGGTGCTGGGCCACGAGGCGCAGCCGTACCGCGGCGGCAACACGGCCGCGGGCCGGCTGATCGACACGGACGGGCGCGAGCCGCTGTTCTGGTTCCAGCAGAGCGACGAGCGCCGGGAGCAGCGCAACCGCATCCACGTCGACGTGTGGGTGCCGCACGACCTGGCCGAGGCGCGGGTGGCGGCGGCGGTCGCCGCCGGCGGGCGGCTCGTCACTGACAAGTACGCTCCGTCGTGGTGGGTGCTGGCCGACGCCGAGGGCAACGAGGCCTGCGTCTGCACCTGGCAGGGCGACTTCTGAAAACAGGGCGACTTCTGAAAAGAAGATGAACTCCGGCCCGTGAATGGGTAGTGTCTCGCGCTTGTGCGCCCGCTCACCCCTCCCGCCCGGAACCCCTACTGGCGGTTCCTCCTGGCGGGCTTCCGCGGGCAGTCCGCCTACCCGCTCGCGACCCTCGCCGGCCTGGTCGCCAACGCGACGTTCGGCGTGCTCAAGGGCTCGATCATGGGGGCAGCGGTCGAGAGCTCGGGCGGTGAGCTGGCCGGGTACACGGCGGGCAGCATGGCCGCGTTCGTCTGGCTGGGGCAGGGGCTGCTCGGGTCGGTGAACTTCTGGGGCGGCAGCGACCTGCAGACCCGGATCAAGTCCGGCGACGTCGCCGTCGACTTCCTGCGGCCCGTGAGCGTCCAGGCCTCCCACGTGCTGACCGACGTCGGCAAGGGACTGTTCGGCCTGCTGCCGCGCGGGCTGCCGAGCGTGCTCATCGGGGTCGCGATCGGCGGCATGGTGCTGCCGTCCGACCCGAGCGCGTACGCGCTCGGCCTGATCAGCCTCCTGCTCGGCATCGCCGTCTCGCACGCCTGCGTCTATGCCGTGGCGACGTCGGGCTTCTGGCTCGTGGAGTCCCGCGGGGTCGCCGTGTTCTACATGTCGTTCTCCGGGCTGTTCGCCGGCCTCTACACGCCGATCTACCTCTTCCCGGACTGGCTGCTGACCCTCGCGCTGCTCACGCCGTTCCCGTCGATGATGCAGCTCCCGGTCGACGTGCTCTCCGGCCAGGTCACCGGGGCGGCGGCCTGGCAGCACCTCGGTGTGCAGGCGCTGTGGCTCGCGATCGTGCTCGCCGTCGGGCACCTGACCACGCGGGCGGGACGCCGCAGGCTGGAGGTGCAGGGTGGGTGAGGGCCTGCGCGCCTACCGGGCCGTCGTCGCCAGCCGGGCGCGCTCGCAGGCGAGCCACCGCGCGAGCTTCCGCCTGGACCTCGTCGGCGCGCTGATCGTCGGCCTCGTCGAGTTCGGCGAGATCTGGGTGCTGTACTCGGCGACGGACCAGATCGGCGGGTTCACGCTCGCGCAGATCATGCTCGTGTTCGGCCTGTCCGACCTCGCCTTCTCCCTGGCCGACCTCGTGGCCGGGCACTGCGACAACCTGCCGGTGTACGTCCGCGCGGGCACGCTCGACGTGTTCTTCCTGCGCCCGCAGCCGGTGCTGGCGCAGCTCGTCACGAGCGACCTCAGCCTGCGCCGGATCGGGCGGTGCGTCGTGGGCGCGACGTCGCTCACCGTCGGCCTGGCGCTCAACGACATCGACTGGACCGCGGGCACCGTCGGGCTGCTGGTGCTCGCGCTGGCCAGCGGCTTCGTCATCTTCACGGCGCAGTTCGTCACCGCGGCCGGGCTGCAGTTCTTCCTGGTCAACGGCGCCGAGATGACCAACGCGTTCGTGTACGGCGGCCGGTACGCGGCCACGCAGCCCACGAGCGTGTGGCCGCGCAGCCTGCTGGTGGTCTTCGGCGTCGTCTTCCCCGTGGCGTTCGCGGCCTTCCTGCCGGTCTCCACACTGCTCGGCACGCCGGGCGTCGCGGGCCTGCCGGTCTGGCTGGGCTGGCTGGCGCCCGTCGCGGCGCTCTGGGCGGTCGTCGTCGCGGGGTTGGCCTGGCGCTGGGGCCTTCGTCACTACCGAGGAGCGGGCGGATGAACGTCATCGAGACCGAGGGGCTGACCCGGGTGTTCACCGGGCGGCCGGAGCGCGGGAACCGGCTGCGGCGCTCGCGGCACGTCGCCGTCGACGACCTCGACCTGACCGTCGAGGCTGGGGAGTCCGTGGGCTACATCGGCGCGAACGGGGCCGGGAAGTCGACGACGATCAAGATGCTCGTCGGCATCCTGGTGCCCACGAGCGGCACCGTGACGACCATGGGGCTGCACCCCCTGAAGCAGCGGCGCGCGCTCGCCCGCCGGATCGGCGTGGTGTTCGGGCAGCGCTCGCAGCTCTGGTGGGACCTGCCGGTGCGGGAGTCGTTCTCGATCCTGTCCGCGATCCACTCCCTGACCGCGGCCGACGAGCGCGCCCGGACCGCCGAGCTGGTCGACATGCTGGAGATGGGGGAGTTCCTGGCCACACCCGTGCGGCAGCTCTCCCTGGGGCAGCGCATGCGGGCCGAGGTCGCGGCCGCGCTGCTGCACCGTCCGGACCTGGTGATCCTCGACGAGCCGACGATCGGCCTCGACGTGCTGTCCAAGCAGCGCCTGCGCGAGTTCCTCGTGGCGCAGCGGCGCGAGCACGGCACCACGCTGCTGCTGACGACGCACGACATGGGCGACGTCGAGCGGCTCTGCGACCGGGTCCTGGTCGTGGACCACGGCCGCCTGGCGTTCGACGGCACGCTCGACGGGCTGGCGCGCACGGTCGGCGCGCGGCGGGAGCTCGTCGTCGACCTCGCCGTCGCGACCCCCGACCTCACCGACGTGGCGGGCGCGGAGCACGTCCGCAGCGACTCGGACGGCCTGCGGCAGCGGTTCGCCTTCGACCCGCAGCGCACGACGGCGGCGCGGGTGCTCGCCGCGATCTCCGAGCGCGCCGAGGTGCTGGACCTGTCGATCGCCGAGCCCGACATCGAGGACGTGGTGCGCGAGATCTACCGCGCCACGCGGCGGTAGCTAGCCGGGTGCCGCCGGTCGGTCGGCGTGAGCCCGTGTGCGGGCGCCGGCTCAGCCGTACAGCGACTGGACGTCGAGCTCGATCGGGAACGGCAGGTCGACCTTGAGGGCCTCGCGGTAGATGCCGGTCGGCACGTAGGTCCTGGTGAGGTCGTCGAGCTCGTAGACGTGGATCGTCGTCGCCCCGTTGCCGTCGGCATCCTCGACGCGCCAGAAGTGGCGGATGCCGGCGTCGGCGTACTTGTGCGGCTTGACGGCTTTGTCGCGGTGCTCGGACTCTGGCGAGACCACCTCGACCGCGAGCACGATGTCCTTGACGTCGTACCAGGTCGCGTCTCCGTCGATCGCCGCCGTCGACGCGATCACGTCGGGCTCGGGCCGGTTGTGCTTGTCGAGGAGAACGGTCATCTCACTGTCGACGACGGTTCCCTCCGGTGCCTGGCTGGTCAGGCCGGAGCGGAGGGCGAAGACGACGCTGCTGTGCCAGCGACGTTGTGGGGACATCATGAAGACGAGGGCTCCGTCGATCAGCTCGGTGTGGCGGGGAGCGTCCGGCAGATTGTCCAGGTCCTCGGCGAGCCAGCCCTCCGGGCGCGGCGGGCGCATCCAGTCGGGGAGCTGAGTCATGGGAACACGGTAACAACGGGCAGCCGTGGTGTCATGGCTCATCGCTGCTCCTGTCGATCGCATGCCTAGACGTTAATACGTCTAGCCCTCCTGCGCGCGAGGTGGGTGCCGCTAACGTGTGCCGGGTGCTTCCCGAACCAGCCGCCGTGCTGAGCCCGGTTCCCGCCCGATCCGCCGAGCCCGCGCCGTCGACCCCGCGGTCGTCCCGGCCGGTCCCGCACCCCGTCGCCCGGATCGCCGAGGTGGCGGTCCACCTGCCCGAACGCACCCGGGACGTGGCCGAGGCCGAGCGCGACCTGCACCGCAGGAACCCGAGGGTCGCGCCGCGCGTCCCGATGGTGTCGCGCCTGACCGGTGTGCGCCGGACCTACGTGGCCGATGACGACCAGCAGGCCTCGGACCTCGCCGTCGCCGCCTCCCGCACCCTCCTGGATCGGGCGGGCCTGGGGCCGCAGGACGTGGACCTCCTGATCTTCGCCTCGGCCACCCAGGACATGATCGAGCCCGCCACCAGTCACATCACCGCCGCCAAGCTCGGCGTCCGGGCGCCGGTGATGGACGTCAAGAACGCCTGCAACTCCGTGCTCAACGGGATCGAGGTGGCCGAGGCGCTCATCGGGACCGGCCGGTACCGCCGCGTGCTGGTCGCGTCCGGCGAGATGCCGACGCGCGGCGTCCGGTGGGACGTGCCCGACCGGTCGACGTACGCCCTGTCCGCCGCCGGCTACACGATGTCCGACGCCGGGGCGGCGGTGCTGGTCGAGACGACCGAGGCGCCGTCCGGCTTCGAGGACGAGCTGGCCGCCGAGCTCGCCGGGCTGGTCGAACCCGCGGTCCGGCCGTCCGGCATCCTCGGCTCGGCGTTCACCGCGGAGTCGCAGCACTGGGACGTGGGCATGCTGCCGGGCGGCGGCACGTTCAACCCGCGCGACCCGGAGCGCAGCTACTTCGAGATCGACGGGTCGCGCCTGCGCGAGGCGTTCCTCGCGCTCGGGCCGGGCCCGGTCGACGAGGCGCTGGAGCAGGCCGGCGTGACGATGGACGACGTCGCGCTCGTCGCGGTGCACCAGGTCGCGGTCGGCTACCTCGCCGACGTGCACGCGGCGCTCGGCGTGCCGGCCGACCGCACGATCGTCACCGTGGCCGAGCACGGCAACCTGGCCTCGGCGACCCTGCCGCTGCAGCTCGTGACGGCGCTGGAGTCCGGCCGGCTGCACCGGGGCGACGTGGTGCTGCTCCTCGGGCTGGCGGGCGGGATCAGCATGGGGGCGATGGTGGTCCGGTGGTGACAGGACCGCGCCGCATGCGGAGCGCAGCGGACGGTGGGGGCCGAGGGACGAGGCACGCGCCGGGAGCGGAGCGCAGCGAAGGCGCGGCAGAAGGTAGAGCTCGTCTCGCCGTCGTCGTGCCCGCCTTGAACGAGGCGCACGAGCACGGGATCCTGCGCACCCTCGCGGCTCTGCACGCGCAGGAGGACGACGACTTCGACCTCGTGGTGGTGGACAACGGCTCCACGGACGGCACGCCCGACGTCGTCCGCAAGGCGATCGCGGAGTGGGGGCGGCTGCGCTGGCGGGTCGTCACGGAGCCCGAGAAGGGGACCGGGGCCGCGGCCGACACGGGGATGCGGGCCGCCATCGCGCTCGGTGCGGAGCTGCTGGCCCGGACCGACGCCGACTGCCTGCCGCCGCCCGGGTGGACGCGGGCGGTGCGGCAGGCGTTCGCGTCGGGCGACGAGCTGGTGGCCGGGCGGCTGTTGCCGCGCACCGACGACCTGCCGGTCTCGCGGGTGCAGCAGGGTGTGCTGTCGTTCGCGCTGTGGGCGTCCAGCACGTTCGGCAAGGTGCGCCCCGGCAACCGGGACGACGGGTACCTGGGGCCGTACGTGATGACGCCCGGCTGCAACATGGCGATCACGGCGTCGCTGTACGAGCGCGCCGGCGGGTTCCCGCGCACCCGGATCGAGGACGTGCACGAGGACCGTGCCCTGGTCAACGCGGTGCGCCGGCTGACCACCCGGTACGCGGAGCACCGTGAGGTCTGGGTGCGCGCCTCGACGCGCCGCGTGCACGCGTGGGGCCTGGTGCGCACGCTCGGCTGGTACGCCGACCACCGCTACCGGCCCGAGGTCGTGGACATCCGATGACGGCCTCGCCCGAGGCGCTCTGGGAGGAGCGGGTGCAGCGGGCCGCGCACCCGCTCGCCTACCCGGCGCTCCGGTCCGCGCGGCACCGGCCCGTGGTGCGCGTCCCGCGCGTCGGCGTGGTGGTGAGCGACGCCGCCGTCGCGCGCGAGGTGCTGCTCGACCTGGACCACTTCTCGAAGGTGGGCCCGGGGGCGCCGTCGGACCTGTGGACGCCGGTGCTCGGGCCGTCCGTGCTGCTCAACATGGAGGGCGCCGAGCACGCCGCGCTGCGGCGTGCGCTGGGGCCGCTGTTCGCGCCCCGGGCGGTGCGGGAGCTGGTGTCCGGGGGCGGGTTCCCGGGCGGCGAGGGCGTGGGCGGCGACGGCGCGGTCGGTTTCGGAGCGACCGACGCCGGAGCCCCGGACGACGACGGCGTGCTGCCGGACTTGACGCGGCGGCTGGCCGCGGGGGAGACCGTCGACCTCGCCGCCGCGGTGACGGCGCAGGCCGGCGCGGTGATCTGCGGGATGGTGGGGCTGCCGCCGACGGATCACGCCGTGCGCTCCGCGATGTCCGCCGCCCGGACGATCACGGGGATGGTGCGGCTGCACCGGCACGGGCTCACGCGGTCCCAGGTCACGCGGGCGCGGGCGGTGCTGGACCGGCTGACGGCGCCCGCCCGTGCGGCCTACCGCGCGGGCAACCCGGCGACGGTGCCCGGGCGGATGCGCGATCTGGGGCTGTCCGAGCGCGAGGCGATGGGCGCCGTCGGGGCGTTCGTGCTCACGGGGACGGAGACGGTCCAGTCGTTCGTGCCGCGGCTCCTGGCGATCGCCCACGACGCCGGGTGGACCGGGCGGCTGCTGGCCGGCGACGCCCAGGTGCGGCGCCGCGCCGTCGAGGAGGGGCTGCGCGTCACGGTGCCGACGCCGGCGATGCTGCGCGCGGTGCGGGCCGACGCGTCGGTGGGCGGCCTGCGGGTCGCCGCCGGCGAGCGCGTGGTGATCGCCACGGTCAACTGCTGCCGGGCCGCCGGCGGCTTCGACCCTGGCCGGCCGGTCGACCCCGCCGTGCGGCACCTGTGGTTCGGGGCCGGGCCGCACTTCTGCCTCGGCATGCCGCTGGCGATCGCCCAGGTGGACGCCGTCCTGGACGCGCTCACCGCCGCGTCGGCCGACCGCCGGGTCCCGGTCGTGGGCCGGCGACGGGCCGCGCGCGGCGTGCTGGTCCCGGCGTACCGGTCGCTGGAGCTGCGGCTGGGACCTGCCGCGAAGGAGACGAGATGACCCACTTCCTGGAACGCCTGCGCGCCCTGGCCCGGGAGACGCCGGACGTCGTGGCGCTCCGCTGGTTCGGCGGCCGCGGCGGCGCTCGCATACGCGAGGAGGTCCCGTTCCGCGACCTCGCGGAGCGCGTCGAGCGGACGGCGTCCGGCCTGCGGGCACAGGGTTTGCGGCCCGGTGACCGGGTGCTGTTCAGCGTCCGGCCCCGGCCCGAGGGCGTGGTCCTGTGCCTCGCGATCCTGCGCGCGGGCGGCTCCGTCGTCTTCGTGGACCCCGGCTCGACGCCGGAGCTGTTCGCCGCCCGGATCGCGGCGGCCCGGCCGCGGTGGGCCGCGACGGAGGCGCTGCTCTACGCGGCGTCGTCGGGGCCGCTGCGTAGGATCGCCCGCTCGCGCGGGCTGCTGCTCCCGGACTACGGCCGGCTGCCCGTGCGGCACCTGTACACGGGGCGGTGGCTGCCGGGGGTGCCGCGCGGGGCACGGCGGGTGGCGGCTGAGTCCGCGCGAAGGCCGGGGGCGGAGCCGGACCTGACCCCGGGGCCGGAGCCGACGCCGGTGCCGGAACCCGCGCCGCGGCCCGGGTGGGTCGCGGACGATCCCGAGGCGCTGGTCGTCTTCACGTCCGGGACCACCGCCGAACCCAAGGCCGTGGTGCACACCGCGGGCACGCTCGGCGGCATGCTGGGCCTGTTCGCGCACGTGGGCGGGCTGCGGGCCGGGCAGCGAGCGCACACCGACCAGATGTTCCTCGGGCTCCCGGCGCTGCTCGCGGGCGGCACGTGGGAGATCCCGGCGCGCACGCCCAAGGACGACCCGGCGGCGTTCGCGCGCGGCGTCGCGGGCGCGGACTCGTCGTTCCTGGTGCCCGCCGACGTGACGGCGCTGCTCGACGTCCTGGAGGCCCGCGGGGTCGACGGCGGCGCTGAACCCGTCGTCGGCCCCGCGGTGCTGGCGGTCGGTGCGGCCCCGGTCACCGCCGCGCTGCTGGAGCGGGGCCGACGGGTGCTGCCGGGCACGCGCTGGATCGCCGTGTACGGGGCCACCGAGATCCTGCCCGCCGCGATGACCGAGGCGGACGAGAAGATCGCGGCCGCCGGGGGTGGCGCGGCTTCGGCGAGCGCCGGGGGCAGCGCGAGCGCCGGGGGTGCTGCGAGCGCTGTGGGTACGGCGAGCGCCGGTTCCGGCGGCCCGCGGGGCGACCTCGTGGGTCGTCCGCTGGCGGGGATCGGCGTGCGCATCGACACCGCCGTCGTCGGCCTGGACGAGGCGCCCGGCCCGTCCGGGGCCGAGACCGGGGACGCGCCCGGGGACGCACCTGGCGGCGAACCCGGCACAGACCCCGGCGACGGCCCCGTGGTGGGCGAGCTGGTGCTCACCGGGCCGTCGCTGATGGCGGGCTACCTGTCAGACCTGGATGCCGGCAAGCCGCGGGCGGCCGAGCACCGCACGGGCGACCTCGCCTATCGGGACGCGGACGGCCGGATCGTGCTGGTCGGCCGTAACCGGGACATGATCATTCGCGGCACGGTGAACATCTACCCGGGCCTGTTCGAGCCCCGGCTGCGGGACCTGCCGGGGGTGGCCGACGCCGTCATGGTCGGCGTCCCGATGCCGGACGGCGACGAGCGGGTGATCCTCGTGGTGACGCCGGAGGGCGCGGCGCCCGGCGTGGGCACGCCGCGGGTCCGGGCGGACACGGAGCTGGCCCGGGCCGTCGCCGACCAGGCCGGGCGGGTGCTGGACCACGGCGCCCTGCCCGACCTGGTGGTCGAGGCGTCGCACGTGCCGCTCGCGGGCCGGTCCCGGAAGCCGGACCGTCATGCCCTGGTCGACCTGGTTTCACCTCTCGCGGGTACAGTGCGCGCATGAGGGTGGCTGTGACCGGTTCGTCGGGGTTTGTTGGCGGGGCTGTGGTGCGTGATCTCGCGGCGCACGGGCACGAGGTGATCGCGTTCTCGCGGCGCGTCCCGCGCGTCCCGGCCGAGCTGCTCGACAAGGTCGCCCACCAGTTCTGGGACCTGCGGGACGGCCCGCTCGCGAAGGAGGACCGGCCCGAGGACGTCGACGTCGTGGTGCACTGCGGCGCGTCCGTCGGGGACGGCGGCAGCCACGCCCGGGCGTGGGTCGTCAACGTCGAGGGCACCCGCGCGGTGCGCGAGACGTTCCCCGGCGCGCGCTTCGTGCACCTGTCGTCGGGCAGCGTCTACGATCCCCGGACGCCGAGCGTCGCGGCCACCGAGGCAGAGGCGCCCGCCCGCGGGTACGTGAACCCCTACGGCTCCACCAAGGCCGCCGCCGAGCGCTACCTCGCGGCGGACGCCGCGCGTGAGGACCGCGGTCCCGTCGTCGTGCTGCGGCCGCACGCGGTCTACGGGCCGGGCGACACGACGCTGCTGCCGCGGCTGGAGTCCGCGGCGATCGGCGCGTGGCTGCCGCTGCCGGGCGGCGGCAAGGTGCGGCAGCACCTTACGCATGTCGACACGCTGGCCCGTGCGGTGCGTGCCGCCCTGGACGTGGACGTCGAGCCCGAGATCGCCGCGGGGCGGCCGCTCGTGGCGAACGTGGCTGACGCCAGCCCGGTCGACCTCGACGAGACGATCGAGCTGCTGATGTTCGCCCGGTTCCGGCCGGTCCAGGTGGTGGGGATCCCGCTGCGGCTGGCCAACGTGCTGGCCTGGGCGGGGGAACATTTGGCCCGGTGGACCGGGCGCGAGCCGCGCCTGTCCCGGTACGCCATCAGCCACCTCGCGATGGAGCGCACCTACGACCTCACGGTGCTGCGGGAACGCCTCGGCGTGGACCCGGCGCCGACGTCGCTGCACGGCGCCATGAGCTGGTAGCCCCGACACGTTCGGGTGCTGTCCGGAATGCCCTACCCTGTGCGGGTGATTCCAGGGAGCGACGTGGCGATCGAGACGCTCGGGCTGCGCAAGGCGTACCGCTCGGTGCGCGGCCGCACCGTGGGCGTCGACGGGCTCGACCTGCGCGTACCGGCCGGCGGCGTGCACGCGCTCCTCGGGCTGGCGGGCTCGGGCAAGACCACGACGCTGCTCCTGCTCACCGGCCTCGCCCACGCGGACGGGGGCGCCATGAAGATCTTCGGCACCCACGTCCCGGACGGCCTGCCCGACCTCGCGGGCCGCATCGGCGCCGTCGTCGGCGACCCCGGGTTCCACGGCCGGGTCAGCGGCCGCCGCAACCTCGCCCTTCTCGCGAGCGCGGCCGGCGTGCCGCGCGCCCGCGTGGACGAGGTGCTCACCCGCGTCGTCCTCGCCGACCGGGCCAAGGCCGCCTACGACACCTACTCGCCCGACGAGGAACGCCGGCTGGCGCTCGCGGCGGCGCTGCTGCGCGACCCTGACCTCCTCGTCGTCGACGACCCGAGCGCCGGCCTCGACGCCGTCGGCACACGGGAGATCCGCCAGGCGCTGCGCCGGCTGGCCGACCAGGGCAAGACCGTGCTGGTCGCGACCGGCGTGCTCACCGAGGCGCAGCAGATCGCGGACACGGTCACGGTGCTCGACGGCGGCCGCATCCTCGCGCAGGGGAGCACCGCCGAGCTCCTGGGCGACGCCCGGGTCAGCGTCCGCGTCGGCGTCGACGAGCCGGGCAAGGCCGCCACGGCCCTGCGGGCCGCGGGCTTCAAGGTCCGGTCCGACGGCGACACGCTGCACGTCGACGACGTCGCCGAGCCGGCCGAGATCTCGCGGGTGCTCGCCAAGCAGAAGCTCTTCGTGGGCGAGCTGGTGCCGCAGCGGGAGGACCTGGCCGCCGTCGTCGGCCGGCTGCGCCCCGTGGTGCCGCCGACGCCCGTGCCGCCGAGCCGCGCCGAGGAGCGGGCGGCGCGCAAGGCCGCCGAACGGAAGGCGGCGGAGCGGAAGAAGGCCGCCGACCAGCGCAAGGCGGACAAGGAGGCGGCCGCGAAGCAGGCGGCGGACGAGGCGAGGGCGACCGAGGAGGCCGCGGCGAAGCAGGCGGCGGCCGACGAGCGGGCCGCGGCGAAGCAGGCGGCGATCGACGAGCGGGCCGCGGCCAAGGAGGCGGCACGCGCGGAGCGGGCGGCCGCGAAGGAGAACCGGAGGTCGGCGGGGCGGTCGGCCGGGCCGGAGGCGACCGGTGCCGGTGATCCGGGTGCGGGCGAGCGGGACGGCGTGGTGAAGGCGGTCGCGAAGGCGAGCGCGGCGACGTCGGGCGCCTCGGTGGTGGTCTCGGCGAAGGCCGGCGGCTCGACGTCGAGCACCTCGAAGCCGGGCGCTCCCAAGCCTGGTGTTCCCAAGGCTGGTGCGCCCAAGCCGGGTGCGCCCAAGCCGGGTGCGCCCAAGGCCGGGGCGCCCAAGCCCGGTGCGTCGGAGGCGACCGGTGCGACGAACGCCGTCCCGAAGACAGCGGCCTCGAAATCTTCCGCCCCGAAGACGGCGGCACCCAAGCCCTCCGCCCCCAAGCCTTCCGCGGTGCAGGGCACGCCCGCGACGTCAGGCAAGCCCGCGACGTCGGGCAAGCCCGCGACGTCGGGCACGGCCGCGGCGTCGGGCAAGCCCGCGACGTCGGGTACGGCCGCGGCGACCGGCGAGGCGCCGGCCGACGCCGACGCGCCGGCCAAGCAGTCGAGGTTCGCCGAGCGGCGTGCGGCGTTCGACGCCAAGGTCGCGGAGAAGCAGGCGGCGGCCGAGGCGCGGATCGCGGAGCGCCAGGCGGCCGCCGATGCGAAGGCGGCCGAGAAGCAGGCGGCGGCGGAGGCCAGGGCGGCAGCGAAGCAGGACAAGGCCGATGCCAGGCAGGACAAGGCGGACGCGCGGCAGGCCAGGATCGACGACCAGGCCGCGCGGAAGCAGGCGGAGCTCGACGCCAAGGAGGCCGCGGCACGGCAGAAGGCGGCCGAGAAGGCCGCGGCGGAGCAGGCACGCGCCGACGCGAAGCAGGCCGCTCTCGACGCCAGGCAGGCCGCGCTCGACGAGAAGGCCACCAGGAAGCAGGAGGCCGCCGACGCCAGGACGGCCCGGCTCGCGCAGCGCAAGGAGGGTGCCAGGGCGCTCCTGGGCCGGCGCGCGGCGGAGACGTCCGGCGGCCGGGACGGGGGTCTTGAGCCGGACGCCCGGGAGGCGGAGGATCGGGAGGCGGAGGATCGGGAACCGGACGACTTCGAGCTGAAGCGGCTCGAGGCGGAGGGACTGGAGCTTGACGACCTCGAGCTGGACGACCTCGGCCCGGACGACCTCGCACCGGACGCGGCCGACCTGGACGCGTCCCGACCGGACGACCCGGAACCGGACGACCCAGAACCCGAAGACTTCGAGCCGGACGACCCCGGACCGGACGAGACCGGACCGGACGACCCCGCCGCACGGAAGCCGGACCCGCGCACCGGCGCGGGCGCGGGGCGGCCCCGCCCCGGACAGCAGGGATCAGGCCGGAACAAGAAGCGTTCGAAGGGAAGGCGATGATGGGCCTGCTGTGGGCCGAGCTGCGCAGGTTCGCCGTGCGGCCGGCGATCCGGTGGATCGCCGTGGCGATGCTCGCGCACGTGGCGCTGGCGGTCGCGGTGACGGCGTTCGAACCGGAGGCGTTCACGCTCGCGGCGATGCTCGACCAGGGGCAGATCTCGTTCTACGCGATGACGTCGGTGTTCCTCGCCTACGTGGCGGGCGTGCTGCTGGTGACCGGGTCCGCGGCGCAGGGCGGGACGCGTGCCCTGCTGACCGTCGAGCCCCGCCGGGGCCGCGTCTACTGGAGCAAGCTGGCGGCGGCCGGGCTGGCCGTGGTGCCCGGCATCGCGGCGGCCTGCGCGCTGCTCGGGTTCGGCATGTACTGGGCGCACGCGCGGGCCGGGATGCTGGGCGGTCCGCCGTCCGACCTGGTGGAGGCGCTGACGTGGAGCGGCGTCCGCGTGGTCGCCCTCGCGGTGTCCGCGGCGGTCGGCGGCGCGGCGCTCGGGGTGCTCGTGCGGCGCTGGTGGGTCGCGGTCGGGCTCGCCGCGGTGTGGTTCGTGGCCGAGGAGCAGGTTGCGCTGAGCGCGTCGTCCGCCGTCCGGGACTGGCTGCCGTTCACCAACGCGGACTCGTGGGTCCGCGGCACGCGGACCGTGCTCGCCGGCGACGGGGTCCTGACCACCCCGTACGTGCACAGCGGGCTCCTCCTGCTCGGCATCACGGTGGTGCTGGCCGTGCTCGGCTCGGTGGTCTTCCGGCATCGGGACGTACGCTGAGCACGGTGGGCCCGTTCCGGTTCTCCCGGGTCTCCCAGCGAGGCCGAGGAGGCCCGGGATCCTGGGGCTCGGTCGGCCTGGTGTCTCGGATCGTGGGACCTTTGGCCCGCTGAGTGACACCGGCGACTTTTCGGCGTAACGTGCGTGACGTGCAGACGATCATTCTTGTAGTACTTCCTGAGCGCGCGGCCTAAGCCCCAGCACAGGCATCGTCCGCGCGCTCACCCTGGCAGTCCTTTCACCAAAGGACCCGGGGTTTTTTTGTTGTCACGAACGCTCGCTTTCGCCCCAGGACGGGGCGCGACGGCAGGAGAACCGCATGACCGGCACACCGACACCCGCACAGATCGCCGCGCGCGCCGAGGCGCGTGACCAGGTGCGCACCGAGCTTCGGTCCCGCGTAGGCGGCAAGGCCGAGCTTGAGAACGCCGCACCGCGCGTCGGGCCGGAGGAGGTGACGGGCGCGCAGTCGATCGTCCGCTCGCTCGAGGAGGTCGGGGCGGAGGTCGTCTTCGGCATTCCCGGCGGCGCGATCCTGCCCACCTACGACCCGCTGATGGACTCCGCCAAGCTCCGCCACATCCTCGTGCGGCACGAGCAGGGCGGCGGCCACGCGGCGTCGGGCTACGCCCACGCGACGGGCCGGGTCGGCGTCACCATGGCGACGTCGGGCCCCGGCGCCACCAACCTGGTGACGCCCATCGCGGACGCCAACATGGACTCGATCCCGATGGTGGCGATCACCGGCCAGGTGGGCGCCTCCGCGATCGGCACCGACGCGTTCCAGGAGGCGGACATCGTCGGCATCACGATGCCGATCACCAAGCACTCCTACCTGGTCACGGACCCGGCCGAGATCCCGCGCACCATCGCGGAGGCGTTCCACATCGCCTCCACCGGGCGGCCGGGGCCGGTGCTCGTGGACATCGCGAAGTCGGCGATGCAGTCGCGCACCACGTTCTCGTGGCCGCAGGAGCTCAACCTGCCGGGCTACCACCCCGTGACCAAGCCGCACTCGAAGCAGATCCGCGAGGCCGCGAAGCTGCTGGCCACGGCTCGCCGGCCGGTGCTGTACGTCGGCGGCGGTGTGATCCGGTCCGGCGCTGCCGACCTGCTGCGCCAGCTCGTGGACCTGTCCGGCGCGCCCGTGGTGACCACGCTGATGGCCCGCGGCGCGGTGCCGGACAGCCACCCGCAGCACCTGGGCATGCCCGGCATGCACGGCACGGTGCCCGCCGTCGCGGCGCTGCAGAAGGCGGACCTCGTGTTCGCGCTCGGCGCCCGGTTCGACGACCGCGTGACCGGCAAGCTGTCGAGCTTCGCGCCGCTGGCCGCGATCATCCACGCGGACATCGACCCCGCCGAGATCGGCAAGAACCGCGAGGCCGACGTCCCGATCGTGGGCGACCTCCGCGAGGTCATCGGCGACCTGCTGCCCGAGCTGGCCAAGGAGCACGAGACGCACGGCAAGCCCGACGTCGAGGGCTGGTGGCATCAGCTCGACGAGTGGCGCCGCACCTACCCCCGCGGCTACACCCAGCCGGAGGACGGCCACCTGTCGCCGCAGCACGTGATCCAGCGACTGGGCGAGCTGACCGGGCCGGACGCGATCTACGTCGCGGGCGTGGGCCAGCACCAGATGTGGGCCGCGCAGTTCATCAGCTACGAGCGGCCCAACACCTGGATCAACTCCGGCGGCCTCGGGACGATGGGCTACTCCATCCCGGCCGCGATGGGCGCCAAGGTCGGCGAGCCGGACCGGACGGTCTGGGCCGTGGACGGCGACGGCTGCTTCCAGATGACCAACCAGGAGCTGGCCACCTGCACGATCAACGACATCCCCATCAAGGTGGCGCTGATCAACAACAGCTCGCTGGGCATGGTGCGGCAGTGGCAGACGCTCTTCTACGAGTCGCGCTACTCCAACACCGACCTGCACACCGGTCACGGCACCATGCGCGTGCCCGACTTCGTGAAGCTCGCCGACGCGTACGGCTGCGAGGGCATCCGCGTCGAGCACGCATCCGACGTCGACGCCGCGATCAAGCGCGCCAACGAGATCGACGACCGGCCCGTGGTCGTGGACTTCACCGTCTCGCGTGACGCGATGGTGTGGCCCATGGTCGCCGCCGGCGTGAGCAACGACGACATCCAGTACGCACGCGGCATCTCGCCGGCGTGGGAGCGAGAGGACTGACCCCCATGTCGAGGCGCACCCTGTCCGTGCTCGTGGAGAACAAGCCCGGCGTGCTCACGCGCGTCGCCGGCCTGTTCGCCCGTCGCGCGTTCAACATCCACTCCCTGGCCGTCGGCCCCACGGAGCACGAGGAGATCTCGCGCATCACCGTGGTGGTCGACGTCGAGGAACACCCCCTGGAACAGGTCACGAAGCAGCTCAACAAGCTCATCCACGTGATCAAGATCGTCGAGCTCGAACCCGAGTCGTCAGTGCACCGCGAGCTGCTGCTCGTCAAGGTGCGGGCCGACGCCGCCACCCGAACCGGGGTGCTGGAAGTCGTCGAGATGTTCCGGGCGCGCGTGGTCGACGTCGTGCCGGACTCCGTGGTCATCGAGGCCACCGGACCAGCGGCGAAGCTCGACTCGCTCCTCGCGGCGCTGGAACCGTACGGCGTCCGTGAGATCGTCAAGTCCGGCACACTGGCCATCGGCCGGGGCGCCCGGTCCATCACCGACCGCGCGTTCGAGCGCGCGGTCAGGTCTGCGTGACCACCAGATCTTCTTTCACACCGATATACCCAACTGAGGAGCAAGAACCGTGGCTGAGCTGTTCTACGACGACGACGCTGACCTGTCGATCATCCAGCAGAAGAAGGTTGCTGTGGTCGGCTACGGCAGCCAGGGCCACGCGCACGCCCTGAACCTGCGTGACTCCGGGGTGCAGGTGACCGTCGGCCTGCGCGAGGGCTCCGCCTCCCGGGCCAAGGCCGAGAACGAGGGCCTCGCCGTCGCGACCGTGCCGGACGCCGTGCGCGACGCCGACGTGGTCGTGATCCTCGCCCCCGACCAGGTGCAGCGGCACCTGTACGCCGAGGACATCGCGCCGAACCTCAAGGAGGGCGCCGCGCTCGTCTTCGGGCACGGCTTCAACGTCCGCTACGGCTACATCAAGCCCGAGGCCGGCCACGACGTGCTCATGGTCGCCCCCAAGGGCCCGGGCCACATCGTGCGCCGCGAGTTCGCCGACGGCCGCGGCGTGCCCGTGATCGTCGCCGTCGAGCAGGACGCGTCCGGCTCCGCCTGGGGCCTGGCCCTCTCGTACGCCAAGGGCATCGGCGGCCTGCGCGCCGGCGGCATCAAGACGACGTTCACCGAGGAGACCGAGACCGACCTGTTCGGTGAGCAGGCCGTGCTGTGCGGCGGCGCCTCGCAGCTGGTCCAGTACGGCTTCGAGACGCTGACCGAGGCCGGCTACCAGCCGGAGGTCGCGTACTTCGAGGTGCTGCACGAGCTCAAGCTGATCGTCGACCTGATGGTCGAGGGCGGCATCGCCAAGCAGCGCTGGTCCGTCTCGGACACCGCCGAGTACGGCGACTACGTCTCCGGCCCGCGCGTCATCGACCCGAGCGTCAAGGAGAACATGAAGGCCGTTCTCTCCGACATCCAGGACGGCACCTTCGCCGCGCGCTTCATCGCGGACCAGGACGCCGGCGCCCCCGAGTTCAAGGAGCTGCGCGCCAAGGGCGAGCAGCACCCGATCGAGGCCACGGGCCGCGAGCTGCGCAAGATGTTCTCGTGGATCAAGCCGGCCGACTCGGACTACGTCGAGGGTTCGGCCGCGCGCTGATCCCGGCGTCGGCACGCTGCCGTAGCGCGTGACAGAGCGGCGCCCCACCCTCCGCACGGAGGGTGGGGCGCCGCTCTCTTGTCCTGCCGTCCTTGGTGCCGGACGGCGGTGGTTGCCCGACGGCGGTCCGGCGTCAGCCCTTGAGCGTCTCGACCCAGTCCTGGTTGTCCGCGAGCCAGGCCTCGACGCCGGCAGCCGGGTCGCCCTCGTGCTCGTTGACGACCTGGTCCTCCAGGCTGCCGTACTGCTCGTCGTCCAGCTTGGCCTTGCCCATCATCTCGGCGACCTCGGGGAACTCCTCGGCGAACCCGAGCGTCGCGATCTCGTGGAGGCCCTCCGCCTCGCCGAGCGCGCCCTTCGGGTCCTCGAGGTCGCGCACCGGGAAGGTGTTGTTGGCCCAGAACGGGCGCCACAGCGTGACGACGATGTCCTCCTCCTTCTGGACGGCCTCGTCGAGGGCGTTCAGCATGGCCGGCGTCGACGACGTCTGCAGCTCCCAGCCGTCCTCGTCCAGGCCGTACTGCGGGATGACCTGCTCCTGCGTGGCCTTCGTCAGGCCCGCGCCCGCCTCGATGCCGACGATCTTGCCGTCGTAGTCGGCGCTCTTCCCGACGAGGTCCTCGATCGACCGGAGCTCGGAGTACTCGGGGACGGCGACGGTCAGCTTGGCGCCGTCGTAGTAGGTGCCGAGGTCCTCCAGGTCGTCGCCGTACTCGTCCATGTAGGCGGCGTGCGTGACCTCGGGCCACGCGGACGGGAAGACGTCGATGTCGCCTTCAGCCAGTCCGGTGTACAGCGGTGCTGCGTCGTTGATCTCCGTGATCTCGACCGTGTACCCGTCCTCCTCGAGGACGTTCTTCCACAGGTAGGCGGTGCTCAGACCGTCCGTCCACGACGGGATGATGCCGAGGGTGATGGTCTTGTCGCTGCTGCCGCCGTCCTCGCTCGAGCCGCATGCCGTGAGGCTGAGGCCCAGGCCGAGGGCCACTGCGGCCGCTCCGATCCGCTTGCCGGTCGTGCCGATCATCGGTGTCCTTCCGTTTCGTATCACTGGGGTTCGTTATGTATGGGTGAGGGGTACTACGTCTTGGGGGAGGTGTCAGGCCGCGCGTGCCGCGTCGGCGGCCGGGCTGCCGGCGGCCGGGGCACTGGTCGCCGGGGTCCGGGTGAACCGGTCGCGCAGCTCGCGCAGGCGGCCGTGACCCGGACGGCGGGAGCCGATCGACGCCGTCAGGCGGTCCAGGAAGATCGCCAGGATCACCACGCTGATGCCGGCGTCGAAGCCGCGGGCGAGGTTGAGGGTCGAGATGGCGCCGACCACCTCGTTGCCCAGGCCGCCGCCGCCGACCAGGCCGGCGATCACGGCCATCGACAGGGCCAGCATGATCACCTGGTTGACGCCGGCCATCACGGTCGGCATGGCCAGCGGGAGCTGGATGTCCTTGAGGATCTGCCGCGGCCCCGCGCCGAAGGCCTGCCCGGCCTCGACGACCTCGCCGTCGACCTGGCGGATGCCGAGCTCGGTGAGCCGGACGGCGGGCGGCAGGGCGAAGATCACCGTGGCGACCAGGGCGCCGGCCACGCCGATGCTGAACAGCTTGAGCACGGGCAGCAGCCAGACCATGCCGGGCATGGTCTGCATGAAGTCCATGACGGGCTTCGCGATGCGGCTGACGACGGGCGAGCGGGCCGCGAGGATGCCCAGCGGGATGCCGAGGACCAGGGCGACGACAGTCGCCACCACCACGAGGGCGAGGGTCTCGACGGCGGGCTCCCACATGTCCATCCCGATGATCAGGACCAGACCGACCAGCGTTCCGACCCCGAGCTTCCAGTTGCGCAGGAGCCAGCCGAGCAGCGCCAGGATGATCGCGAGGACCAGCGGGTCCAGGGCCAGGAGGGGGTCGGCGATCCCGTTGATGGCGCCGGTGATCAGGTCACCGATCACGTCGAAGAGCGCGTCGAAGGTCTGCTTGAACCAGGTGAACCCGGTCTCCAGCCAGGTGCCGACCGGGATGGACGGCACGATCGTCAGGGGGGCGGCGCTCTCAGGCACGGGCGGCCTCCTTGGTCTGGTCGTCCTTGTTGGTCTCGTCGTCCGTGGTCTGGTCGTCGGCGGTCTCGTCGTCGGCCGGCACGGGAGCGTCCGCGACGTCGGGCTCCGCGTGCGCGGCGAGCGCCGAGAGCAGCGTGATGCGCGGGACGACGCCGACGAGCCGTCCGGCGTCGTCGACCACGGCGATGGCCGGGGTCTCGGCCGCCGGGCCGAACAGGTCGGCGAGCGAGGTGTCGGGGGAGACGGCGGCGACGTCCGGCACGGGCCGCAGGAGGCCGGTGAGGTCCTTCTGCTCCAGGTGCCGGCCCACCTCGTCCTCGGTGACGTAGCCCTTGAGGGTGCGGTCACGTCCGGTGACGAACATCGCCGGGATCTGGTGCTCGCGCATCAGCTTGTGCGCGGCGCGCGGTCCCTGCTCCGCGCCGAGGACGGCGGCCGGCGGCTCCATGACGGACGACGCCGTCAGCACGCGGGTGCGGTCGACGTCGGCGACGAACTGCGCAACGTAGTCGTTGGCCGGGTCGGTGAGGATCTCCTCGGCGGTCCCGACCTGGACGATCCGCCCGTTGCGCATCATGGCGATCCGGTCGCCGATGCGCATGGCCTCGTTGAGGTCGTGGGTGATGAAGAGGATCGTCTTGCCGAGCTTCTGCTGCAGCTCGACGAGCTGGTCCTGCATGTCCCGCCGGATCAGGGGGTCCAGCGCGCTGAACGCCTCGTCCATGAGCAGGATGTCGGTGTCCGCGGCGAGCGCGCGGGCCAGGCCGACCCGCTGCTGCATGCCGCCGGACAGCTCGCTCGGCAGGTGGTCGTCCCAGCCGGTCAGCCCGCACAGCTCCAGGGCCTCGTGGGCGCGGGCGCGGCGCTCCTCCTTGCCGACCCCCTGCGTCTCGAGGCCGTAGGCGGCGTTGTCGATGACCGTGCGGTGCGGGAACAGCGCGAAGTGCTGGAACACCATGCTGATCCGCTCGCGCCGCAGGCGGCGCAGGTCCTTGCCGGTAGCGGCGGTGATGTTCTCGCCGTAGAGCTCCACGTGCCCGGAGGTCGGCGGGTGGAGCCCGTTGATCATGCGGATCAGCGTCGACTTGCCGGACCCGGACAGGCCCATGACGACGAAGATCTCGCCCTCCTCCACGGTGAACGACGCGTCGATGACCGCCGGCGTCAGCCCCGCCCGTCTCAGCTCGTCGGTGTCCGCCCCGGCCTCGAGACGTCTGACGCCCTCGCGGCCCTTACGCCCGAACACCTTGTACAGATGGTTTGCCTCGATTGCTGGCACAAAGCCCCTTCTCTTGGCGCGAAAATTTTGGAAAAAGTACGTCAGAACGACGTGAACCGCCGTTCACCAGACCATGAGCGGTCGCATGTATGCAAACTGGGTAAGGGTTCGTTATCGGATCGTTCAGTTTTCGTCATGTGCCGGCGAGGCCTCGTCCGGCCCCTGCCGTTAGGGCAGGATGTCCCCGTGACCCACGACGTGAACCCGCAGGCCGCGGACGACGACGAGCCGGCCTTCGACCCCTCGACCTTCGACCCCGAGTCGGTGCCCGTGGAGGACCAGGAGCTGGCCGCCGAGGTCCTCGACTTCTGGGCGGCCACCCGGCAGTACGCGGGGATGGCGAAGGCGAGCATCGTCGTCGGCCACACCGTGAGCGAGACCGTGCCGCCGCAGGCGTGGTCGTTCGGCGACGAGCCGGAGCTGGCGCAGACGCTCCTCGCGGCGGTCCTGGCGGGGGACAAGACGGCGACGTCGTCGGCCCTGTGGGACTACGACGACGAGGGCGTGCCGCTCCCCGTCGTCGGCGAGCTGTCGATCCTGCTGGACGGCGAGCGTCATCCGCGCGCGCTGATCCGTACCACGAGCGTGGAGACGACCACGTTCGACGAGGTCGACGACGACTTCGCGGCCGCGGAGGGCGAGGACGACCGCACGCTGGAGTCGTGGCGGGCGGGGCACGAGGCGTACTTCCGCCGGACGCTGGGCGAGGGGCGGGAGTTCACGGAGGACATGCCGATCGTGTGCGAGCGGTTCGAGCTGCTGTACCCGAAGCCCTGAGCGGCCTGCCCCGGCCCTGAGGCAGCGGAAGCCCTGAGGCCCTGGGTTCGCGTCCCGTGCGCGACCTGGGTCCGGGTTCCGGCTAGGCCGGGGTGAGGACCAGCCAGGCGAAGCCGACCACACCGCGGTAGCCGCCCAGGTACTCCTCGCGCCGCCGGTCGGCGAAGGCCCGGGCGCCCGGTGTGGCCAGCCGCTCGATGCCGGCCCGCCAGTCCGACTCGAAGTCGTCCCACTCGCCCTGCGTCGAGGTCGCTGCGTGGAGCACGCGGAACCCGGCGTCGGTCGCGATGCGGGCCAGGCCCGCGAGGTCGGGCAGGTTGCCGAAGGCCTCACGGACGACGGCGTCCGGCTCGGCCTCGTAGACGCCGTCGCCGAACAGAAGGTTTCCGTGCGGGTTGGTCAGGCCGTGCAGCGCCTCCAGCGCGGGTGCCGGGCCCTCGCCCCAGATGTGGCTCGCGCCGATGTTCACGACGATGTCCGCCGGGCGGTCCCAGGTGGTCGCGTCCGTGGTGTGGAACGTGACCCGCCGCTCCAGGCCGCGGTGGGCCGCCGTGTTCCGGGCGGCGCCGACGTCGGCGGCGTGGTTGTCGACCCCGTCGCCGTCGAGGCCGTGCCGCTCGCAGAGGCGGAGCAGCAGCTCGCCGGCGCCGCAGCCCAGGTCGAGCACGCGCGAGCTGGTCCGCAGGGGCTGTACACGGTCGATCAGTGCGGCGGCTCTCTGCTCGCCGAGGGGCGAGTTGAAGGTGAGCCCGGTCGCCGCGGCGTCGAAGTACGGGCGGAGGTCCTCGTCGGTGGCGCTCATCGGCCGATTGTGCGGGCGCGCGACGGGTCCCGGCCAAGGCTTTTCGAGGTGTCGGTATCTCGCAGGGCGGGACTTCGCGCGGGTCCAGGCCGCTGGTGAGGTGCCCGCCCTCAGGCATCCACGGTCAGCCGGCGGTCGATGCCGGTCCCGCGCTCCGGGTCGCTCCCGCGCACGTGGATCTCGGTGCTGGTCACGGTGGCGCGGTAGAGGCGCAGCTCGGCGTCGCCGCTGAGCTCGTCGACCCCGTAGGCCCGCACGCCGCTGCGCACCGACGAGAAGGCAGCGGTCACGGCGGCGGGGAGCTCGGCGTCGGGCACCTGGGTGGCCGTGGCGCCGACGTAGACGGCGGCCGTGTCGGGGCCGGGGTCGGCCTGGGAGTTGAAGATGACGATCTCGACCCGGGGCCGGGCGGCGACGTTGCGCGAGTGCTGCGCGGCGGGCGACGAGATCCAGTAGAAGTCGCGGTACGCGGCGTGGTTGTAGAAGACGGGCGAGACGCGCGGTGTGCCGTCCGGCTGGGCCGTGCCGAGGACCATGAAGTGGTTGTCGTCGATGACGCGGTGGGCGATGTCGATGGGCTCCATGGCCGGTGGACGGGTGGCGAGCGGGAAAGTCATCGTGTGCGCCTCGTCGCGGGCTGTGCCGGCGGAGTGTCAGTGGCTCGTCCTACGGTGTGGCACACAGGTTCTGACGAGAGGTGAAGGCGATGGCGCTGCGCTGGTACTCGACCGTGGTGGAGTCCACGGACCACAAGAAGCTGGCCCGCTGGTGGGGCGAGGCCCTGGGCTGGGAGGTCATCTTCGAGCTCGACTCCGAGTCGGTCCTCGTGCCGCCGTGGGCGCTCGAGCTGTCCGACAAGCTCGACTTCCACCAGGTGCCGCCGGGCATGGTGTTCGTCCCGGTCGAGCACCCGAAGACGAGCAAGAACCGCCTGCACTGGGACTTCGCGCCGCACACGAGCGACGACCGGGACGCCGAGATCGCGCGCCTGGTCGAGCTGGGTGCGACGGTGATCGACGTCGGGCAGCCGGCCGATGCGACCTGGACCGTTCTGGCGGACCCGGACGGTAACGAGTTCTGCGTGCTGTCGGCCCGGGACCAGTAGCCCGGGGCGTGCCGGGGCCGGTCGATGAGTTCCGGTCCGTGGGGTCGTCCACCGAGGTATGAACACTCCACCTGTGAACGCCAAGAATCTCGCGGAGCTCTACGACCTCCCGACCCTGGACTGGGCGCCGGTCGCGGCCGACCTGGTCGGGCTCACGCAGGCTCCGGGCACCGGCGGCCCGGACCGGCACTCGCACTGGCTCACCACCGTCAACGCGGACGGCAGCCCGCACGTCACCGGCATCGGCGCCATCTGGTTCGACGACGCCTTCTGGGTGGTGTCGGGCCGTTCGGCGCTCAAGGCCCGGAACCTGGAGCGCGAGCCGCGGTGCACCATCGCGGTGGCGACCGCCGACTATGACACCGTGGTCGACGGCACGGCCGAGCTGGTCACGGACCCGGACGTCGTGGCGAGGGTCTCCCGGCAGCTCAACGACGGCGGCTGGCCGTGCGAGCCGGACGCGTCCGGCACGGCGCTGACCGCTCCCTACAGCGCGCCGTCGGCGGGGCCGGCCCCGTGGCACGTGTACCGCGTGACACCCACCCGGGCGACCGCGCTCTACGTCCGGGAGCAGGGTGGGGCGACGACCTGGACGTTCGACTGAACGAGGTTCCAACAAGTCGTCCATTGGGTGAGACCCGCGTCTCAGCCCGATGGACGCACGCGTAGGCTCCGGACATGGCACAGGTGGGTACGACAGACGGCATCAACCTCGCGGTGGTCGCGGGTGACGGCATCGGTACCGAGGTCGTGGAGCAAGGTCTCTCCGTCCTCGAGGCGGCGCTGGCGCCGTCGGGTACCAAGCTCTCCACGACCGAGTTCGACCTCGGTGCGCGGCGCTGGCACGCGACGGGCGAGACCCTCACCGACGAGGACCTCGGGCGGATCAAGGGGCAGGACGCGATCCTGCTGGGCGCGATCGGCGACCCGTCGGTCCCGAGCGGCGTGCTGGAGCGCGGGCTGCTGCTCAAGCTCCGCTTCGCGCTGGACCACTACGTGAACCTGCGCCCGACCAAGCTCTACGAGGGCGTCTCCAGCCCGCTCGCGAACCCGGGCGAGATCGACTTCGTCGTGGTCCGCGAGGGTACCGAGGGCCCGTACGTCGGCAACGGCGGCGCGCTGCGCGTCGGCACGCCCGCCGAGATCGCGACCGAGGTCAGCGTGAACACCGCGTTCGGCGTCGAGCGCGTGGTCCGGGACGCGTTCGCGCGCGCCGCGGCCCGCCCGCGCAAGCACCTCACGCTGGTGCACAAGCACAACGTGCTGGTGCACGCCGGACACCTGTGGCGCCGTACCGTCGAGGCCGTGAACGCCGAGTTCCCCGACGTCACCACGGACTACGCGCACGTCGACGCCGCGACCATCTACCTGACGACGAACCCGAGCCGGTTCGACGTGATCGTCACGGACAACCTCTTCGGTGACATCCTCACCGACCAGGCCGCCGCGATCTCGGGCGGCATCGGGCTGGCCGCCTCGGCCAACATCAACCCGGACCGCACCGCGCCGTCGATGTTCGAGCCGGTGCACGGCTCCGCGCCCGACATCGCCGGCCAGGGCAAGGCCGACCCCACCGCGACGATCCTGTCCGTCGCCCTGCTGCTCGACCACCTGGGTTTCGCGGCCGAGTCCGCGCGCGTCCAGGACGCCGTTGCCGCCGACCTCGCGTCGCGCGGCGACGTAGTACGCACGACCGACCAGGTAGGCCGCGACATCGCGGCCCGCGTGATCGGGTAGCACGCTTCACGAAGGCGGCGCCCGGGTCTCGCAGACCGATCCCCGGGCGCCGCTCTCGTATGTCGGGAGCCGTCCGGGCAGACGTCCGGCTCGGATCGCTCCGCCGCCTTGCCGGGCGTGGAAGACTGACAGCAGCATTCCGGTGAAAGGCATCGACATGACAACTACGACGGACCCCATCCTCCCGACCAGGCTCGAAGACCTGGTGGCGCTCTTCGACGTGCGGCCCACCGACGCGCCGACGCCGGACGACGAGCGCATCGAGGCGCTCCGCGCCCCGAAGTTCGGGACCAAGTTCTCCGACCACATGGCGCGCATCTCGTGGAGCAGCGCCGACGGCTGGAAGGACCGGCGGATCGAGCAGTACGGTCCGCTGCAGCTCGACCCCGCGACGGCGGTCCTGCACTACGCGCAGGAGATCTTCGAGGGCCTCAAGGCCTACAAGCACGCCGACGGCTCGGTCTGGACGTTCCGCCCCGACCAGAACGCCGCGCGCTTCGCCCGGTCCGCGCACCGTCTCGCCCTGCCCGCCCTGAGCGTCGACGACTTCATCGGGTCGCTCGCGGCCCTGGTCCGCACCGACATCGACTGGGTGCCCGACGGCGAGGACTCGTCCCTCTACCTGCGGCCCTTCATGTACGCGTCGGAGGCGTTCCTCGGGGTGCGCCCGTCGCTCGAGGTCGAGTACCTGGTGATCGCCTCGCCGGTGGGCCCGTACTTCGCGGGCGGCGTGCGGCCCGTGTCGATCTACGTGTCCCAGGAGTACCACCGGGCCGGACCGCCCGGAGGCACCGGCGACGCGAAGTTCGGCGGCAACTACGCCGCCAGCCTGCTGCCTCAGCTCGAGGCGCAGAAGGAGGGCTTCGACCAGGTGTGCTTCCTGGACGCCGCCACCAACACCTACCTCGAGGAGCTCGGCGGCATGAACGTCTTCCTCGTGATGGAGGACGGCACGCTGCACACCCCCGAGCTCGGCTCGATCCTGGAGGGGATCACGCGCAGCTCGGTGCTCCAGCTCGCGGCCGACCGCGGCTACGAGGTGGTGGAGCGGCGCATCCCGCTCGCCGAGGTCGTGGCCGGGCTCGAGTCCGGTGTGGTCAAGGAGTTCTTCGCCTGCGGCACCGCGGCCGTGGTCACGCCCGTGGGGCGCCTCGCGGGCTCGACGTTCGACCACGAGGTCAACGGGGGCGAGCCGGGCGAGCTCACCATGTCGATCCGCCAGGAGCTCACCGACATCCAGTACGGCCGCGCCGAGGACCGGCACGGCTGGATGCGCCGGCTGGCCTGACGTGCCTCGCGGCCGGGCTCGTCGGGGAGGGGAGCCGAAAAGAACGGAGGCCACCATCCACCCCCAAGGAGAAAAAGCGCGTTTCCTAACACAAAAAAA
>NZ_JBHWLR010000026.1:24300-27709 GCF_042731755.1 Promicromonospora sp. NPDC059942 | reverse complement strand
CTGCTTTGCGGACTTTGTAGGGTTGTTGTGGGGGGCGCCTCCCGTCCCGTCCCCCCCCGCCGCCGTCAGCCCCAGAGGCGGCCGATCGCGTCCCGGGCCACGAGGAACCCCACGATGCCGACCACCCAGGCGGTCGTGCTCGCGGCGTTCCTGGTGAGCCAGCCGTCGAGCCGCCGCAGCGGACGCTCCACGAGCCGCGCGGCGAACAGGCGGGCCGCCGTGAGCACCAGCGCGGGTGCGATCATCACCAGGCAGTAGCCCAGGACCCACAGCCCCGACATCGGCCAGCCCGGGCCCTGCGTGCCGATCAGGCCCAGTGCCGCGAGGTAGGGCAGCATCGACGCGACCTCCACCAGGCCGGCCCCGACCGCGAGCCCCGCCAGCGCCGTCCAGCCGCCGGACTCGCTCCCGAGCGCGCGCTCGCGCCAGCGGCTCAGCCTGCCCGGGCGTGCCGCCGGGACTCCGGCGCCGGGCGCGTCGGGCGCCGCCGTCGCTGCGTCGCCGGCCGCTGCCGTCGCTGCGTCGCCGGCCGCTGCCGTCGCTGCGGCGCCGGCCGCTGCCGCCCTGCCCGCCACTGCCTCGACCGCCATCGCATCGACGGCCTTGCGCTCCTTGGAGGGCTCCAGCTTGAAGCTCCACGCGAACAGGCCGATGCCGACCAGGAGCTGCGCGATCAGGAACGGGCGCGCGCTGGACAGGGAGGACAGCGTGTCGCTCAGCGCTCCCGCTCCCAGGAGGATCGCCAACCCGACCAGGGCGTAGAAACCCGCGATCGACCCGAGGTAGACGATCATCCGCCCCACGCGCACCCGGCCGGGCGCCATGAGCAGCCACACGGGGATGAGCAGGGTGCCGAAGCTCGTCGAGTCGATGAGCGCGAGCACGGCCAGCGCACCGATCAGCGCGGCACCCGTGAGCTCGCCGGAGATGAGGTCCATGCCCGTCAGCCTGGTGCCTGCCGCGCACGAGCACATCCGCCGAACCGCCGAGACCCGATACATCCTTCGGATGACACGTCGCGCACCGCCTCGTGCTGAGATGGACGCATGTCCCGCCTGTCCGAGCTGATCGCACCCGTCGCCAAGGTCGTCATGGCCGAGGACCGGCGCGGCGACGTCATCACGGCGGCGAGCCTCTTTGCCCTCGCCCTCGCGCTCGACGCGCTCGGCCTGATCCGCACCTCGTGGAGCGGTCTGCCCGACGCGCCGTCCTGGTGGTTCGTCCTCCCGGCCGTCGTCGGCTGCACCGCGCTGATCTGGCGCCGGGTCCACCCGCTCGGCGCCCTCGGGGTCGCCACCGTCGCCTTCGTCGCCGACATCGTGCTCGGCGGCAGCGTCGGCCTCGTCGTGATCGTGTGGGAGGCGCTGTACGCCGTCCACCTGCACGGCACCCGGACGGCACGCCGGGTCAGCATCGTCGGCGTCACGCTCGCCGTCGTCGGCCTGATGACGGTCATAGCGATCGTCATCGGCGGGCTCCGGCCGACCGTCCTGATCGGGCTGCAGGCGGTCACGCTCCTCGTCATGCCGATGTGGTGGGGCACGAACGTGCGGCAGGGCCGCGAGCTCACCGCCGCCGCGCGCGAGCGGGAGCGGCTCGAACGCGAACGCGGCGCCGCGCTGCTCCGCCTCGCCGAGTCTGCACGGCACGACGCCGTCCGCGCCGAGCGCGCGACCGTCGCCCGCGACCTGCACGACGTCGTCGCCTCGCACCTCTCCGCCATCGCCATCACCTCCGGCGGGGCGCTCGCGGGCGCCGCCGAGCCGGAGCGGGACCGGGCCGCGCTGCGCAGCATCCGCGCGGAGAGCCTCGCCTCGCTGCAGGACATGCAGGCGATGATCCGGGTGCTGCGGACCGACACGGAGCCCGGCGGGACGCGGCCGGACGGCGCCAGGCGAGGCGACGCCGGGCAGGGCGGCACCGGGCCGGGCGACGGCGGGCAGGACGGTGCCGGGCACGACGGTATTGGGCGGGACGGCACCATGCAGCAGGTCGCCGGCCAGGCCGGGGGCACGGACGACGCGGGCGGCACGGGGTACCGCGCCGACCTCGTGGCGGCGTCGCGTGCCGCCCAGCTCGCTCCGGTGATCGAGCAGGCGCGGCTCGCCGGGCTGGACCTGGCCGTGTCCGACCCGGACGGCGTCCTGACGGGCGCGACGCCCCTGCCCGCCGCGGTGGACCACGCGGTGTATCGGGTGGTCCGGGAGGCGCTGACGAACGTCCACAAGCACGGCGGCGCACGAGCCGACCTGAGCTTCGCCGCCGATGGTCCGCTCGAGATCGAGGTGCACGACGTCGGCGCGGCGCACGCCCGGGCGGCCCGTCCCCGGGCGGACGTCGGTGAGGGCACCGGGATCGGGCTAGTCTCGATGCGGGAGCGCGTCGAGTCCCTCGGCGGATCGTTCTGGGCGGGGCCGGGGGACGCCGGGGCGCCGTCGGCTCACCATCGGTCCGAGCCGACGCCGGCGGGGTGGCTGGTCCGCGCCGTCCTGCCCCTGCCCGACCGAGCCGGCATCGGCACCAGGGCGGGCACGGGCGCGGGCGCGGTCTCCGCGCAGCGCCCGGCGCCGGGCGTCACCGCATGATCCGCGTCCTGCTCGCCGACGACCACGCGGCGATCCGCGCGGGTCTGCGCATGCTGCTCGCCACGGCCGGCGACATCGAGGTGGTCGGCGAGGCGGGCGACGGCGCGGTCGCGGTCACCAACGCCCGCGCGCTGCGCCCCGACGTGGTGCTGATGGACGTCCGCATGCCCGGCACCGACGGCGTGACCGCCACCCGGCAGATCGTGGAGGAGGGGCTGTCGGAGGTCCTGGTGCTCACGACCTTCGACCTCGACGAGTACGTGTTTGGCGCGCTGCGCGCCGGGGCGGTCGGCTTCCTCCTGAAGACCGCGGAGGCGTCCGCCCTGGTGGACGCGGTCCGGCACGTCGCCGCCGGCGACGGCGTGGTGGCCCCGGAAGTGACCCGGCGGCTCATCGCGGAGCTGTCCGCGCCGGCCCGCAACGGCGTCGGCCACCGGGGCGGGTCCGGGCCGGCGGCCCTGCCCGCCGACCTGACGCCGCGCGAGCGCGACGTGCTGGCGGGGCTGGGCTCCGGCCTGTCGAACGCCGAGCTCGCCGCCGAGCTGACCATCAGCGAGGCCACCGCCAAGACCCACGTGTCGCGCGTGCTCGCCAAGCTCGGCGTGACGTCCCGCGTCCAGGCGGCGATCGCCGCCCGGGACGCAGGCCTGGCCTGACCCGCCCCGCCCTGCCCTGCCCTGCCCTGCCTCGACCCGACCCGACCCGACCCCCGAGCGTTGGGGGGGGGGGGGTTTTTTTTTTCTGCCCCTCCGCCCCCCCAACACCCCACCCCCCCCCACCCTTGGCGGGGGGGTGGTGTGTTCCCCCCCCCCTTCCGCCCATGG
>NZ_JBHWLR010000026.1:0-24290 GCF_042731755.1 Promicromonospora sp. NPDC059942 | reverse complement strand
CCCCTCATCCACTCACCTAACACGACCCCCTGGGTCGGATTTGCTTGGCGGCTATTCGCCCAAACCCTTAGGGCGAACAAATACCCAGCACTCAACGCTCGGGGCGGGGCGGGTGGTTAGCCCAGCCGCCGGGTCAGCAGGCGGCGGGGTCGTGCGGCCAGCCAGGCCGACGCGATCGCCAGGACCGGGAGGGTCACCGCCAGCCCGAGGAGCCACAACCACGGGACCTCGACGGCCCAGGCCCCCGGGATGTCCGCGGGCACCCACGGCCGCTGGAGCTGGACGAGCGCCGCGCCGAGGACTCCGCCCGCACCGAGCGCAAGGACGGTGCCGACCACGGAGATCGCCCCCGCGTGCGCCGCGACGATCATGCGGCGCGTCAGGGGCGCTGCCCCGACGGCGTCGAGCGTCGCCAGGTCCGGCCGGGACTCCACGGCGGCCAGCCCGGCCGCGAGCCACGTCACGACCAGCGCCACGAGTGCTGCCAGCAGGGCGATGACCGGAGCACCGATCGCGTCTGCCGGGGGTTCGTAACCGAGCTCGGTCCGGGCCGAGAGAAGTGTCCGGCCGTCCTCGGCCGAGCCGGTACCTTCCGCGATCGGATCGATCGCGGGCGGTATCGCGATGTCACCGAGCCGGTGCGAGAGCGCCCGCGTCTGCGCCACGGTGGGGATCGTGTCCGTCTCGACGACGAACCGTCCCACCCGTGGCTCGCCGCCGAGGGTGTCGAGCAGCGCCGGCGGCAGGAGAGGAAGGTTCGGAACGACCTCGGCACCGTCGCCGACCTCCGTGGCGGGAACGCGAACGGTGCGCACCCGGGGAGACTGGGGCGCCGTGTCCTCGGTGACCACGTCGTACGTCTGGATCCTCAGCCGGGCGGTTCCGTCCGCATCCACGCTGCCGTGCGGAACGACTGCCCTGCCGTCGCTGAGGGCCGTCACCGCGGTGTCCGCCGCCGCTCCGGTCAGGCCGAGCAGCGGCACGAGGCCGCCGTCGTCGACCACGGGCGCCGCCAGCTCGCCGGTGCCCGGCCACCATCCACCGGCTCCCGAGGTGACGACGACCGCCGTCGGCCTCCCTCCCGACGTCTCCGTGAGGACGGGGACCGGAGTGACGGCGGTGACGCCCGGGAGCACGTCCCGGACCGCCGCCTCGATCTGCGGACGGAGCTCGTCGAGGTCCAGTGCGGTGTTCGCATGGACGATCGTGGTGCCCGGCGTCGAGGCAGCCAGGTACGCGCGCTCCTGGTACCGCGCCTCGGACGTCACGAACACGAGCCCGGCGGTCGCACCGGCGACGGCGACGAGGACGGCGGCGACGGCGGGCGACGTCCGCTGCCGGTGTCTGGCGGCGTCCCTGAGGGCGAACCGGGCGGGCAGCGGGAGCCGGCCCGACACCCTGGCGAGACCGGCGACGATGCCCCCGGTGGTCAGGACGAGTCCGACCTCCGCGACGACGACGCACCAGGCAAGCAGGACGCCGCCGTCGCCGGCGCTCGCGGCGCCGACCGCGCCGGTCAGCCCGGCTCCGGCGAGGACCACCCCGAGCACGACGGCCCAGCCCTTGACGCTGTGCTCCCTGCGCCGCCCGGTCAGCGCGGCGACGACGTCGAGCCGGGCCGCGGCCCGCGCCGGCAGCCACGCCGCCGCGACGGCCACGAGCGCGCCGAGGAGCACCATGGCTCCGACCCGGGGCCAGGGCACGACCAGGGCCGTGAACTCGAAGTACCGGAGGGGGACGGTGGCGACGGCGATCCCGGCGAGGGCCGCGACCACCGATGCGCCGAGCCCGATGACGATCGCGGGGATCATGGCGAGCGCCCGGAGCGTCCGGGGCGAGGCGCCCTGTGCGGCGGCGACCGCGAGCGAGCGTTCCTGCCGCCGCGCGCTGACGGCGAAGGCCGGGCCGACGATCAGGATCCCCTCGAGCAGGGCGATGATCGTGACGGCCGCGCCGAGGGCAACCTCGTTGGCGTCGGGGCCTTCGTAGCGGTGGCCGAAGGTCTCGGCCTCCGGGGGTGGAAGGTCGGTCAGCACCTCCTGGCTGATCACCGCGACGCCGTGCTCGTTGAGCCGCAGCACGTCGTCCCAGGTCACCGGAGTAGGACCGGAGACGAACCAGTTCACCTCTCCCGAACCGGCGACGTTCACGAGCGAGGGGGACACGTCCTCGGGCGCCAGGTGCACCAGCGCGCCGGAGTCCTTGGGCAGGTGTCTGCCGAGCAGCCCCGAGACCGTCAGCGTCTCGGTGCTGCCGCCGACCCGGGTCTCGACCACGACGGTGTCGCCGACGTCGACACCGATCTGCCGGGCGACCTCACGCGAGATCGCGATCTCGCCAGGTCCGGGCGCCGCACCCGCGCGGAGCTTGAAGGCCGCGGTGACGTCGGCGTCGCTCAGATCGGTCTGCGCCAGCCTGCTGGTGAGCCCGGGCCCGGGCCCTGTCCCGTGCAGCACCACGGGAGTGGTCTCGACGGGGACGAGGCGGTCGCCCGGGGGGAGCGCCGCGGTCAGCACCTTCTCGTGCTCGGCACGCGTCGGCGGTTCGCCGGATTCCGTGTCGAGGCCCCAGGTGGCGTTCAACGCGTCGAAGGTCTGCTGCACGCGCCCGGTGCTCAGGTAGTCGAGCGAGGCCTGCAGGTCGGGGCCCAGCGACTCGTCGCGGACGGTCTCCGGGCTGTCCTTGCTCGACTCCAGGGCGGTGAACGCCGTGGTTCCCGCCAGGACCGGAACCGCCACCATCACGGCCACCAGCGCGGTGCGGCCGACGTGCCGCCGGGCGTCGCGCCGGGCAAGACGCAGCCCGATCCGCCAGCGGGCGACCACGCGGTTCAGCGTCCCGCTCATGCCTCCCACTCCATCAGGTCGGCGGGCTCGCCCAGCGGATCGGCGACACGGCCGCCGGCGTCCGTGCCGGTGACCACACCGTCCCGGAGGTGGATCGTGCGGTCCGCCCACGCCGCGTAGCGCGCGTCGTGCGTGACCAGCAGGCCCGCCGCGCCGGAGTCGACCCGGTCGCGCAGCAGGCGCAGCACGGCCTCCCCGGTGACGGAGTCGAGCGCGCCGGTCGGCTCGTCCGCGAGGACCAGCCGGCGGGGCCCGACCAGGGCTCGCGCGATCGCGACCCGCTGCTGCTGTCCGCCGGAGAGGTCCTCCGGGAACCGCCCGTGCGCGCCGTCGAGCCCGACGGCCTCCAGCGCCGCCCGGGCGCTCGCCCGCGCCGTGCGGACGGCGACGCCGTCCAGCTCCAGCGGCAGCGCGACGTTCTCCAGGGCGGTCAGCGCGGGGATCAGGTTCAGGTCCTGGAACACGTAGCCGACGTCGCGCCGCCGCACCTCGGCGCGTTGGCGCGCGTTCATCGCGGTGAGGTCGCGTCCGGCGACGAGCACCCGGCCCGACGTCGCCGAGTCGAGACCTCCCGCCACGTTGAGCAGGGTCGACTTGCCTGATCCTGACGGGCCCATCACGGCGACGAGCTCGCCCTCGCGGACCGTGAGGTCGACGCCGCCGAGCGCGTCGACCGCCGTCGGGCCGCGTCCGTGGACGCGCGTCACGTCCGTCAGCTCCAGTACCACGGTCATCGTGAGTTCCTCTTCGGTCGTTCGGTCTGGGATGGGGTGGCGACCGTCGCCTCGACGTGGTCCAGCCAGTGCGTCTCCGCCTCGACGGCGAAGATCTGGGCGTCCAGCACCAGGGCACGTGCCCGGTCGGCCAGCGGGTCCACGGCGCGTTTCGCCTGGGTCAGCGCGCGCAGCGCGCGCATGGTCTCGGACCGCTGCTCGCGGACGACGGCGGCCACGTCGATCCCGGGAACGGTCACGGCCAGCGCGATCTTGATCGCCAGCTCGTCGCGTTCCGCCTTGCCGCGGTGCACGGGCGTCGTCCACCAGCTCACGGCTTCCTCGCGGCCCGACTCCGTGAGGTGGAAGCGCTCGGCAGGGCGGCCGGCGGCGGGGACCGCCGGTGGATCGACGTCCGACGTCTCGTCGACGGTCTCGACAAGGCCGTCACGGTGCAGCCGGTTGAGCGTGGTGTACGACTGGCCGATGTTCAGCGGCCAGGAGCCGCCGGTGCGGCGTTCGAACTCCTGACGGAGCTGGTAGCCGTTCATCGGCTGTTCGCTGAGCAGGGCGAGGAAGCCCTGACGGACGGACACGGGGACCTCCAGTAGTTACCGGGTAAGTATCAGGAGGACAATACTTACCCAGTAAGCATCGCCGCGTCAACGAATCGTGGGCGATCGCACCGGAGCATGCGTCAGGCCCCCGAACCGTCGAGGGGTCCGGGGGCCTGAACGGGTGCGTCAGCCGGCCGTGCGCCGCACCACCGTGCGGCTCAGCGTCCCCGTGAGCAGGGAGTACACGGCGGAACCGATGATGATCCACACGACCGCGGCGAGGACCGCCGGCACGAGATCGGCCTGGCCGGCGAACGGCACCATCGCGAGGATCACCGTGGCGAGCGCGACCACCCAGCCGAAGAACGCCCGCGGGCGCGGTGTGCTCAGGACCAGCAGGTAGAGCACGATCGCGGCCAGGAGCGCGAAGAGCGCCCCCGCCACGACCCAGGCCATGGTGTCCGAGCCGGTGGCAAGCAGGTCGGCCTGCGGCTGGATCTCGAGGTTCAGCACCTCCTCGAGGATGAAGCTCGCGGCGAGCCCGATGAGGGCGGCCACGAGCATCGTGGCCAGGGCGCCGGCCCAGTAGCGGCCGACCTCCAGGCCGAGGCGCGGGTTCTCGGTTCCCGTCGTGACCGGCTGCACCCGCGCGTCGGCGGGCGGCTGTCCCACCGGCTGGGTCGGTGTGCCGGGTACCTGGGACTGCGGCGGATAGGCCGGCGGCGGCTGCTCGCCGTAGTCGGGGTCGTAGGGGCGGTTCGGGTCGCTCATCGCGTTACCTCCCGGTTTGTGAGCCCTAGGTCCACTAGATCACGGAACCGCCGAGGTCGCACGGGACATGTCAGACCCTCAGGTCACCCGGGGGACCTGAGGGTCTGACACGCGGGGGAGTGCCTCGGGTCAGCGCGCGCCCTGGAGGTCCAGCACCAGGTTCTTGACCGCCGCCGCCGGCACCTGGCCGGCGTCGGCCTCCACCCACTGCGACACCGCCTCGGGGATCCGCGTGTCCGAGCACAGGACGAGCGGGGTGTCCTCGGCCGAGTCGGGCAGCCGGCCGTGCGAGCCGCGCACGTAGGACGCGTCGAGCGGCGTGGTGCCCATCGCGTACCGCAGGCCGAGCTTCTTGCGCACGAGGTTCAGCCCGGCCTTGGCCTTGGCGAGCGGGTCGGCCGGGTTGAAGAACAGCTCGGCGGGGTCGTAGCCGGGCTTGCGGTGGATGTCGACGCCACGCGCGTACTCGGGCGCGCGGTCGTCGTCGAGCCAGAAGTAGTAGGTGAACCAGGCGCCGGGCTCGGCCACGACGACCAGCTCGCCCGCCCGCTCGTGGTCCAGGCCGTACTTGGCCTGCGCCTCGCGGTCGAGCACCTCGTCGACGCCGGGTACCTCGCGCAGCAGGGCCGCGACCCGGGCCAGGTCGGCGGCGTCGTCCACGTAGACGTGCGCCACCTGGTGGTCCGCGACGGCGAACGCGCGCGACGTCCACGGGTCGAGCTGCTCCCGGCCGTCCTGCACGTAGACCTCCAGGAGACCCTCGCGGCGCAGCACCCGGTTGATGTCGACGGGCCGGTTGACCGGCGAGATGCCGTACTCCGACACGGCGACGACGGTGACGCCCGCCGCCTCGGCGTCGTCCAGCAGGGGCGCGAGCGCGGCGTCCAGCTCGGCCGCGGCGCGGTCCGCCTCGGGCGAGCGCGGGCCGAACCGCTGCAGGTCGTAGTCGAGGTGCGGCAGGTACGCCGTCGTCAGGTGGGACGTCCGGGTCCGCAGCAGGTGCCGGGTCACGTCGACGATCCACTGCGTCGAGGCGATCGACGCCGTGGGCCCCCAGTACTGGAACAGCGGGAAGTCGCCGAACCGGCCCACCAGCTCGTCGTGCAGCGCCGCGGGACGCACGTACCCGTCGGCGGACTTGCGGCCGTCGGCGTGGTAGATCGGGCGCGGGGTGACCGTGACGTCCGTGGACATGCCCATCGCGTACCACCAGCACACGTTGTCGGCCTGGTAACCCGGGTCGTGCCGGCGGGCGGCCTCCCACACGTTCTCGCCGGTCACCAGCTTGTTGTGCTGCCGCCACAGGTACACGTCGCCCAGCTCGCGGAAGTACCAGCCGTTGCCGACGATCCCGTGCTGCGCCGGCATCAGCCCCGTGAGCATCGTCGACTGCACGCTGCAGGTCACCGCGGGCAGCACGGTCGCCAGCTCGGACTGCCAGCCGGACGTCGCGAGCCGACTCAGCCGCGGCATGTGCGCCAGGGCGCGGGCGGTCAGCCCGACGACGTCGAGCAGCAGGACGGGCTTCATGCGTCCACTCCTTCGGTAGCGGGGGCCGTGGTGGCAGCGGTAGCGGCGGCAGCGCGAGCGGCGCCGACCGGCGCCGCGAGCAGGTGCTCGCCGGCCCAGCGCAGCTCGGCGGCGATCCCTGCGACGAGCTCGTCGGTGCCGCCGGGCAGGGTGTCGGGCGGGAGCACCGACCAGGTGTACGTCTCGACGTCGAGGTGCGCCTCGGCGCCGTGCGGCGCCTCGCGCACCGCCGCGACGGCCTGGCGCAGCACGTCGGCGGTCGCGACCAGCGGCGCCGCGGGCTCGTGGTGCAGCGGCACGTGGAAGTGCACGCGCCACGGCCCGTCGCCCGGCAGGCCGGGCCGCCGCTGCTCGTGCCCGAGCGCCACGGGCAGGTCGTCGGACGCCAGCACGTCGCCCGACGGCGTCAGCTCGCGCACCTGGTGCAGGTAGCGCTGCTCCACGAACCGTCCGACGGCGTCCCGCGCGCCGGGCGCGGACGGGTCGGCGACCTCCAGCGCGGCCGAGGCCTGCACCTTGACCACGCGCAGGCCCGCGTCCGTGATCCGGCGGACGGCGCCGGCCGGGTCGGCGAACGAGACGGCCAGGTGGCAGGTGTCGAGGCAGACACCGACGTGCTCGGGGTCGATGCGCCGGTCGGCCGGGTACTCGGGGCCGGTGCGCGGGGCGAGCCACGCGACGACGTCCTCCACCGTGTCGAGGACGCACCCGGGCTCGGGCTCGATCGCGACCCGCACGGTGCGGCCGGTGCGCCGGGCCAGGTCGCGCAGCTCGGCGGACAGGGTGGCGAAGGCGCGGGTGGCCTCGTCGTCGTCGGCCCGCGTCCAGGGGGCGCGCCAGGCCAGCGGCAGGGTCGAGATCGACCCGTCGACGCCGTCGGGCAGCAGGTCGGCGAGCACCCGGGCGCACGCGAGCACGTAGTCCAGCCGGGCCCGCTCGGCCCAGGTGGGCGAGTACACCGCGAGCTTGACCACCTCGCGGTGGAACCCGCCGTAGGGGAAGGCGTTGAGGGTGTGCACCTGGAGCCGGTGCTCGGCGAGCGCCGCACGCAGGCGGTCGCGGTCCGCCGGGGAGGTGTCCAGGCGGTGCGCGAGCTCGGCGGGCAGCCACAGGCCGACGCCGAGCGTGTCGAGGCCGGCGGCCTCGCGCACCGGTCCGGCGTACCGGGCGAGCTGGTCGAGCACGCCGTCGAGGTCCTCGGCGGGGTGCACGTTGGTGCAGTAGGAGAGCAGCATCTGGGTCATCCCTTGTCCGGTCCGCTCAGGCCCGCGCGCCGCGCAGCACGGACGAACCCTCGAACTCGACGCCGGGCGTCGGCGGCTCGCCCGCGCTGAACCCTGGGACGGGGTCGAGCACGAGGTTGCCCGACTGCCCGTAGAAGGCGACCGGGTTGCGCCACAGCACCTGGTCGACGTCGTCCTCCGAGAAGCCGGCGGCCAGCATCGCCTCGGCGGTCCGGACGGTCTTGAGCGGGTCGGAGCGACCCCAGTCCGCGGCGGAGTTCACGATCATCCGCTCGGTCCCGTACTCCTGGAGCAGCGCGACCATGCGGTGCTCGTCCATCTTGGTGTCGGGGTAGATCGAGAACCCGGCCCACGCGCCGGCGTCGCGCACGAGGGCCACGTTGGTCTCGTTGAGGTGGTCCACCAGCACCCGCTCCGGCGCCAGCCCGGACTCGCGGACGACGTCGAGCGTGCGGTGCGTGCCGGCGAGCTTGTCGCGGTGCGGCGTGTGCACCAGGACGGGCAGCCCGGCGTCCTCGGCCATCTGGAGCTGGGCGGCGAACACCTCGTCCTCCTCGGGCGTCATCGAGTCGTACCCCACCTCGCCCACGGCCACGACGCCGTCCTTGAGCAGGTAGCGGGGCACCTCGGCGAGCACCTCGCGGCAGCGCGGGTCGTTCGCCTCCTTGGGGTTGAGCGCGATCGTCGCGTGGTGCCGGACGCCGAACTGGGCCGCCCGGAACCGCTCCCAGCCCAGCAGGGAGTCGAAGTAGTCGGTGAACGAGCCCACGCTGGTGCGCGGCTGCCCCAGCCAGAACGCCGGCTCGACGACGACGCGCACGCCCGCGGCGTACAGCGCCTCGTAGTCGTCGGTGGTGCGGCTCGTCATGTGGATGTGCGGGTCGAGGATGCGCAACGTCACTCCTTCGTGGTGCTGGGCCGGCCGGTCGCGGGCCGGTCGTTCGTGAGCCGGTCGAGGTCGTCGGGCACGGACCGGCCGGCCGCCCGGCGTTCCGCCGCGAAGTCGCGGGCCATACGGGCCAGCTCGTCGTCGGCCCGCCGGTCCAGGTCGCTCGCCGCCTCCAGGCTCACGCCCTGGAAGACGAGCTTCAGGATCGCGTGCCGCCAGGTGTGCTGGTCCAGGTACCGCGCCCCGAAGGGGCCGACGGCGGCCGCGACCAGGCTGGGGTCGTTCGTCCGCAGGGCGTCGGCGGCCAGGTCGAGGCCCGCGGTCACGGGCACGGCGGGGTCGCCCGCCGGGCCGAGGTCGCCCCGTTCGGTCAGCGCGTCGAGCCCGCGCAGCACGCCGCGCCGCTCGGCGCCGTCGCCCTGCCGGTACAGGAGCACCAGGCGGTCCGCGTAGTCCCGGTCCGCGTCCACGCCCACCGCCGTGGCCCCGCCCATGCCCACGCCGACGGCGTCCGCCAGCCCGACCACGAGCGCGGCGCGCGCGGCGTCGTCCACCGTCCCGTGCACGACGCCGCCCGGGTCGGTGTCCGGGCGCAGCGGCGCGCGCCCCACCTTCCGGGCCGCGAACGCGAACGCGCGGGTCACGCTGTCGGGATCGCGTGCGACACCGGCGAGCGCCTCGTCGAGCCAGGTGGCGCCAGGCGTGCCCGCGGGTATGCATGTGGTGACGGTCATGACAGAACCCCTTCGCTGCTGGTCGAGCCGGTGTGGGTCGAGTCGGTGTGGTTCTGGTCGGCGTGGTTCTGGTCGGCGTGGAGGCGGGAGCGGACGCCGCTGACGTCCGCCCACGCCCGCATCAGGGCGGCCCGGCTGTCGCGGGCGAGCCGGGGCGCGTCGTGGGAGTGGCGGGGCAGCTCGACGGCGGCGACCCCCGTGTAGCCGATGTCGGCGAGCGTCGCGAGCACGAGCGGCAGGTCGAGGTCGCCCTCGCCGAACGGGCGGTGCTCGTGGTGCGTGCGGGGCATGTCGTCGAGCTGCACGTTGCTCAGGTACGGCGCGGCGGCCCGCAGGGCGCCCTCGACGCCGTCCGGCTCGACCACCAGGCAGTGCCCGACGTCGACGGTGATCCCCAGCTCGGGCGGCGTCCCCAGGTCGGTCAGGAGCCGCAGCGCGTCGCCGACCGTCTCGACGAGCATCCCGGGCTCGGGCTCGAGCGAGAGCCGCACGCCGCGCTCCCCGGCGTACTCCACCAGGGCGCCGACGCGCTCGCGGAGGCGCGCCCAGCCGTCGGCGGCGCTCGCGTCGTCCGGCAGGATGCCGGAGAAGAACGAGACGCACCGGGCGTCGAGGTCCGCCGCGATCTCGACCGCGCGCTCCAGGTACCGCATCCGCAGGGCGGCGTCCCGGTCCACGAGCGTGGGCCGGTGCTTGTGCAGCGGGTCGAGCAGGTACCGGGTGCCGGTCTCCACCACCACCGCGGCCCCGGTGCCCCCGCGCATCCGCCGCAGGTGGGCGCGGAGGGTCCGGACGTCGTCTCCGGCCAGCGGCGCGAACGGGTCGAGGTGCGGAAAGCCGAGCGTGACCGCGACGGCGTCGTAGCCCACGTCGTCGAGCACGTCGAGGGTCACCCGCAGCGGATGGTCGCCGAAGCCGTTGGTGCCGTAGCCCAGCAGGAACGGGGGCCTCACGTGATGCTCACCCCGGCGCGGCCCCGCGCGCGGCCCAGCAGGCGCAGCCCCTGCCCGACGGCGGCGACGCCGGCCAGCAGCGCCGCCGTGCCCAGGCTCCCCGAGCGGGCCGCCCAGGCGGCCTGCAGCGGGACCATCGCCTGGATCCCGGCCCGGGTGGCGGTCCGCGCGTTGGCGGCCGTGGGCCGCGTGGCCGCGCACACCTGCCCGGGCAGGACGGCCGCGGCGTAGGCGGTCGCGGCGGCGACGGTGGGCCAGCGGGCGGCCGGCCGCGCCGCAGTGGCGGCGGACGGGACCGCGGCGACGACGACGGCGCCCGCGACCGTCCCGGCGGCGACAGCCCCGGCGACCTGCGGCGTCGTGCCGTGCACCTCGCCGCGGGAGAGCACGGTGACGCCCAGCGTGTGCGCGGTCAGGCCCGCGGCGGCCGGGAGCGCCGACCGCAGGCGCCCGGACGTGGCGCCGAGCAGCACGTCGAGCCCGCGGCACGCCGCCATGACGAACGGCCCGGCCGGGCGGTCCTTGGCGACCAGGTCGTAGGTCCAGACGCAGGCGGCCAGCGGCAGGGCGACGCCGAGCGCACGCCGTCCGCCCGCGAGGCCCGCGGCGGCCACGCCGCCCGCGGTGAGCGCCCCGCCGATCGCGAGCGCGGCCCGCGGCGACACCCGGCCGGACGGGATGGGCCGTTCCGGCCGCTCGACGGCGTCGACGTGCCGGTCGGCGTAGTCGTTCAGCGCCATGCCGCCGAGGTACAGGCACGCGGAGGCGACGGGCAGCAGGAGGTGCCGGGCGCGCAGCGGCGTCGGCGCGCCGGCTGCGGCACCGGTCGGGGTGCCCGCGCGTGCGGCCGCCAGCCCGGCCAGCGTGTCGCCCACGACGCTCAGGGCGGCGGGGGCCCGGACCAGCTCGGCGACGTCGGCGAGGCTGGGCGGCCCCGCCGTCAGCCGGGAGCGAGCCGGCAGCCGAGGGCTCATCGTCCGGCCCGGGCCGAGGCTTCGCGCACCCAGTCCTCGACGATGCGGGCCTGGTCGGCGGCGTCGTGCACGTCGGAGCCCCACGGGTCCTTGAAGAAGAAGCCCAGCTCCGGCACGGGCCCGCTGATCCCGGCGGCGTGCGCGAGCGCGAGCAGGCGGGCCAGGTCGAGCACGAGCGGGGCGGCGAGCATCGAGTCGTGCGCGCTCCACGTGGTCTGCAGCGTGAGCCGCGACCCGAGGAAGCCCTCGACGTGCACGTGGTCCCAGGCGACCTTGGTGTCGCCCAGGTCGGGCACGTTGTCGATGTGCAGGGGAATGGTGTCGCTGCCGGTCAGCGCCGTCAGCCCACGGTTCTTGCTGGCGAGCTTGCTGCGCACGGCGTCGGGGTCGGCGAGGGTGGCGCCATCGCCGCCGCCCAGCAGGTTGGTGCCGGCCCACGAGAGCACCTTCAGCCCGCGGGCGGCGAACGCGGGCGCCAGCACGGTGCGCAGCCACGTCTGCCCGGTCTTGCCGTCCTGCCCGGCCACGGGGATGCCGCGCTCCCGGGCGAGCCGGGTCAGCGCGGGCAGGCCCATGCCCGCCGACGGCGTGAAGGCGGCGTACGCGGCTCCGGCAAGGATCGCCGCGTACGCCGAGACGGAGGACGCGGGGAGCACCGCGCGCGCCGGGTCGGCCAGGGCCGTGAGCAGGGCATCGACGTCGTCGTGCTCGGGCACCGGCTCGACGGGCGGCTCGGTCGAGGACAGGTCGATCACGACGACCCGCGCCAGGTCGTGCCGCTCCTGGAACGACGTGATGTCGGCGGCGAGCCGCTCGGCGACCGCCTGCTGGGAGAGGGCCGCGCCGTCGGCGGTGCCCGTGCCCGTGCTTGTGCCGGTGCCCGTGCCCGGGTGCGCCGCGTGCGGGTCGTACCCGGGGCGCACCTCGGCGTCCGCCCGCTCCAGCGCGTCGTGCGTGGCCGCGAACAGCCGCGGACCGATCATGCCGGTCTCGACGAGGCACTCCGCGCGCTTGGTCATGGTGACCGAGGAGATGTCGTGCCCGCCGACCACCAGGTCGGCGAACGCGGGGAGACCCGCCGAGGCGAAGGGCTCCCGCGCGGTGACGCAGCCCGTCGGTGGGGCCTGCCCCTCGGCGATGGCCGCGAGGCCCACAGTGGCCGTACTGGCCACGGAGCCCCGGGCCCCGACGAACCAGATACCGGTCCGTTCGGAGGCATTGTGGCGTGCAGAGGCGTGGTGCATCATCGCTCCCCAGTCCGACGGCGTCGTCGCGAGCACGCTAGTCCCACTTATGGCGATTAGCAAACAAAAGTTCAGAGTTGTTCGCGATAAGCGAGATTCCCGACAAGGCCGTTGTTACCGGGTCAGGCCGCCACGGGCGTCGCGGAGCGGGCTGCTGCCCCCGCTTCTGGACACCACTTCCGCGTGCCGCCGCGCTGTGGCACTATGACCCGCATGACTGAGTGCCTCACCCCGAGCTCCACCCTGCGACAGGTGATCATCATTTCGTAGCGCGTCCGGCGACACCCCACCGGACGCGCAGACCTTCCACACCCGGAGGGTCTTTTTTTGTTGGTCCGACGACCCGGCTCCGAGCCCGGCCGCCGGACACATCGCCAGACACATCGTTGGGAGCATCGATGACCACCGCCTCGTTCCAGGTGTACGACACGACGCTGCGTGACGGCGCGCAGCAGGAGGGCATGAACCTCTCCGTCTCCGACAAGCTCGCGATCGCCGCGCTGCTCGACGAGCTCGGCGTGGGCTACATCGAGGGCGGCTGGCCGGGGGCGGTACCCAAGGACACCGACTTCTTCGCCCGTGCCGCCACCGAGCTCACCCTGAAGAACGCGGTGCTCGCGGCCTTCGGCGCCACCCGCCGGGCCGGCGCCCGCGCGGGCGACGACCCGCAGGTACGGGCCCTGCTCGACGCGAGCACCCCCGTGGTCACGCTCGTGGCCAAGTCGGACGTGCGGCACGTCGAGCGCGCCCTGAAGACGACCCGCGCCGAGAACCTCGCCATGATCGCCGACACCGTCTCCTTCCTCGTCGCCGAGGGGCGCCGGGTGGTGCTGGACGCGGAGCACTTCTTCGACGGCTACCGCTACGACCCGCAGTACGCGACCAGCGCCGTCCACACCGCGTTCGAGGCCGGCGCCGAGGTGGTCACCCTGTGCGACACCAACGGCGGCATGCTGCCCACCTGGGTCAGCGAGATCGTCGGCGAGCTGCGGGCGAGCACCACCGTCGGGCCGGACCAGCGGTTCGGCATGCACGCGCACAACGACACCGGCTGCGCCGTGGCCAACTCGCTCGCCGCCGTCGAGGCGGGGGCCACCCACGTGCAGGGCACGGTCAACGGGTACGGCGAGCGCACCGGCAATGCCGACCTGGTCACGGTCGTGGCCAACCTGGAGCTCAAGCGCGAGATGTCCCTGCTGGCGGACGGCGGCCTGCGCGAGGCCGCCCGGATCTCGCACGCCATCAGCGAGCTCACGAACATCTCGCCGTTCGCCCGGCAGCCCTACGTGGGGGCGAGCGCGTTCGCCCACAAGGGCGGCCTGCACGCCAGCGCCATCCGGGTGGACCCGGACATGTACCAGCACACCGACCCGACGCTGGTGGGCAACGACATGCGGATGCTCGTGTCCGACATGGCGGGCCGTGCCTCGATCGAGCTCAAGGGCCGCGAGCTCGGCTTCGACCTGGCCGGCCAGGGCGAGCTGCTCTCCCGGGTCACGAACCGCGTGAAGGAAGACGAGGCCGCGGGCTACACCTTCGAGGCGGCCGACGCGTCGTTCGAGCTGCTGCTGCTGTCCGAGCTGGGCCAGCGGCCCGACTTCTTCACCGTCGAGTCGTGGCGCACCATCGTGGAGACCGTCCCCGCGGGAGCGGCCCCGCCGTCGGTCCACGCCCCCGACGCCGCGGCGGTCGCCGAGGCGACCGTCAAGATCCGGGCGGGCGGCGAGCGGATCGTGACGACGGGGGAGGGCAACGGCCCGGTCAACGCGCTGGACCAGGCGCTGCGCACCGCGCTGTCGCGGGTCTACCCGGAGCTCGCGCGGTTCGAGCTGATCGACTTCAAGGTGCGGATCCTCGACACCGAGCTCGGCACCGACGCGATCACGCGGGTGCTCATCGACACCAGCGACGGCGAGCGGTCCTGGTCGACGGTCGGCGTCGGCCCCAACGTGGTCGAGGCCGCGTGGGAGGCGGTCACGGAGGCGTACGTCTACGGCCTCCTGAAGTCGGACGTGGAGCCGCGCCCCTGACCCCAAAACGTTGAGTGCGGGGTATCTGCGGGATCAACGGCTGTTGATCCGCAGATACCCCGCACTCAACGAGGTGGAGAGGGGTCAGGCGACCGGGGCCGCCGGGGCCGCGGCGCGGTCCACCTTGGTGGTCCCGAAGTCGAGGCGCTGGTCGCGCACCGCGTCGTACGTCGCCTTGATGGCGATCGACGAGCGGTCGTAGGTGCGCTGGGCGACGCGGACGAACAGGTAGTCCACGACCGTGAGCTGCGCGATGCGGCTCGACATGGCGCCCACCCGGAACTGCGTCTCGCGGGCGGTCGTCGCCAGGACGACGTCGGACACGAGGCCGATAGGCGCGTCCGGGAAGTTCGTGATCGCCGCCGTGAGGGCGCCGCGCTTGCGGGCGATCTCCAGGGCCTGGTTGGTCTCGCGCGTCTGGCCCGAGTGTGAGACCGCCACGGCGACGTTGCCCGGCTCGAGCAGCGCCGACGAGGCGAGCTGCTGGTGCGGGTCCGGCGAGCTGAACACGAAGACGCCGATGCGCTGCAGCTTCATCGCGAGGTCGGCGGCGGCGAGGTTGGACGACCCGACGCCGTAGACGTCGACCCGCTTGGCCTCGGAGATCGCCGTGGCGACACGCTCGATCGCGTCCGTGTCGATCATGCGGGCGGTCTCTTCGATGGTGCGCGCCTCGTGGAACGCGATCTTGGAGACGACGGCCTCGATGTCGTCGGTCTGGTTGATCTCGCCCTCGGCGATGCCGGACCGCTCCATCTCGACCTCGCGGCGGCTGGTCGCCTGCGCCAGGTCGATCCGGAACTCGGGGTAGCCGGCGTAGCCGACGGCGCGGCAGAACCGCACGACGGTGGCCTGTGACGTGTCCGCGTGCCCGGCGAGCTCGGTGATGGTCGACTGGACGACGGTGTTCGGGTCGTCGAGGACCGTCTGCGCGACTCTCGCCTCCGCTGGCCGCAGCGTCGGCAGTGCGCGCCTGAGTCGGACGAGGACGTCACCTGTCATGTCGCATCTCCCGGGATGGTGTGGTGAGGCTGGGTCGAGAACATACACCCGTACCGGGGATCCGGGCACAGCACATCAGTGAAGGACGATGCGGGTGAACTGCCGTCGTTCACTGAAGCTCGTCACCGGGCAGGTCGGTCGCCGAGAGCTGAGCGGTGAGGATGTCGGTGCCGCCCACGTCCTCAGGGGTGTCACGGCTGGTGTGGTGGCCGTCGACGCGGATGGTGAGCCACGGCCGGAACCCCGTCACGGAGTGGGGCGCCTCGCGCAGCCGGCGGGCCAGGTGGAGCGCGCCGTCCAGCGGGGAGCCTCCGCTCGGCACGAGCGAGACGTCGGGGCGGTCCTCGGAGAGGTGCTTGGTGAGCGACACCGTGAGCGGTGACTCCTCCTGGACCAGGCGACCGGTCGTGGAGGCCAGCGGCGGGATGTCGCGGCCGAGCGCGCTCGCCAGCGTGTCGGCGAGGTGCCGCCCGGCCTCCTCAAGGATCCGGATCGACGTGGGGTCACCCTCGCCCGCGGCGATCATCACCTCGGGTGCCATCGACGCGAGCTGCTTGGCGCGCTCCGCGTTCTTGTAGAACTGGTTGGGCCAGCTCTCGATGAGGCCGAACTTGGCGACGGCCGCCTCGAGCAGGCGCTTCGACGCACCACGGCTCGCGCCGTCGTGGTACCGGCCCGCGGCGCGCAGCGCCTCGCCGCCGACCCAGACGCCCGCGCCCAGGTCGCCGAGCAGGTGTCCCCAGCCGTCCGCGCGGCGCCAGCGGTTCACGCCGTCGTAGCCGAACGCCACGGCGCCCGTGCCGACCGACAGCACGGCTCCGGCGCGCCCGCGCAGGGCGCCGAGGTGTGCGGTGAGTGCGTCACCCGCCACGGCGGTGCGGTTGGTCCGCAGCTCGCGGGCAAGGATGTCGTGGATCTCGAGCGGCTTCTCGACCAGCGAGGTCAGGCCGGTGATGCCGACCGCCGCGGAGGAGACGGGCGCGGTGCTGCCGTCGCTCATGCCGTGGTGGCCCATGCGGGCGGCCCACGCGTTGAACGACTGGCACAGGGAGGCGACGACGGCCGAGGCGTCGCTGCCGTGATGGTTGACCTTGACGGCGCGGCCGCTGAGGCTGATCCGCTCGGGGTTCACGGAGTTGCCGAACTCTGCGACCAGGCGCGAGCCACTGCCGCCTACGTCGAGAGCGACGACCCAGGCATCAAGGCCTTCGACCGCCACTCCATCAAATCCCTGTGAGTGTTCCGACACCAGGTCATTCTGACACGAAACCAGGGCAAGGTTGTCTAAAGAGAAGAGGAAATTCTGGTCTGTTCTGACGCCTCTTCTCGCCAAATATCGGACGTGCCCGACGTCGGACCTCACCTTCCGTACCCAAGGCTCGCTCCGACGTCGGACACCACAGGCACCGTCGCCTACTGTGAACACGTGCGAGGAGAGTTCAAGGTTCCACTCGGAAAGCTGGTTCGTGTCGAGACCCAGGTGGACGGGGCGGCCGGTCCGCCCGGCCGGCTGACGGGCACCAGGGTGAGCGGGGACTTCTTCCTCGAGCCCGACGAGGCGCTGGAGGCCATGGGCGCGGCCCTCGACGGGATGCCCGCCGACGCGTCGAAGGCGCAGCTCGCCGAGGCCGTGCGCGGGGCCCTCGACGGCGCCACCGCGGTGGGCTTCGACGCGGACGCCGTGGCGGTCGCCGCCCGCCGCGCGCTCGGCCACGCGACGGCCTGGGAGGACCACGAGTTCCAGGTGATCCGCACCCCCGCGGTCTCGCCTCTGCTCAACGTCGCGCTCGACCAGGTGCTCACCGAGGAGCTGGGTGCCGGACGGCGCGGGCCGACCTTGCGGTTCTGGGAGTGGGACGAGTCCGCGGTGATCATCGGATCGTTCCAGTCGCTGCGCAACGAGGTGGACTCCGCGGGCGCCGCACGGCACGGCGCCCGCGTGATCAGGCGGATCTCCGGCGGTGGGGCCATGTTCATGGAGCCCGGCAACACCATCTCGTACTCCCTGTACGTGCCGGGCTCGCTCGTCGATGGGCTGAGCTTCGAACGGTCCTACGCGTTCCTCGACGACTGGGTGATCGGCGCCCTCCACGGCCTCGGCATCGACGCCACGTACGTGCCGCTCAACGACATCGCCTCGCCCGCCGGCAAGATCGCCGGCGCCGCCCAGAAGCGGCTCGCCGGGGGCGCCGTGCTGCACCACGCGACCATGGCCTACGACATGGACGCCGGCAAGATGACCGACGTCCTGCGCATCGGGCGCGAGAAGCTCAGCGACAAGGGCACCCGCAGCGCCAACAAGCGCGTGGACCCGCTGCGCTCGCAGACGGGGCTCAGCCGGGCCGAGGTGATCGACGCGCTCGAGGCGTCGTTCCGCGAGCGGTACCGCACCGTGCCGGGCGAGGTCACGCCGGACGAGTGGGCGCTGGCGCGGGAACTGGTCGAGTCGAAGTTCGGCACTCCGGAATGGACCGCGCGCGTGCCTTAGCGGCGGGTGAAAGGGGGCGTGCCATGATGGGCAATCACGGTTTGGTAACACCCCTAGCATGCACTTCACCCGGTCAGTAATCTCCACGCAATGCCGCGTATTGGGAAGTTCATTTCTCAGAAATACCACTTGGCTACTCTCGCGGCGCCCGGCGCAGGACCAGCGGAAGGAAGCCGAAGGATGACTCGAGCGATGCGACGGCCCGTGGCGGCAGCCACCGGAGCACTGCTTCTCGCGGCCACGACGGCCGCCTGCGGCGGCGGCAGCGGGGGCGACAGCGAGGGGGACGGCACCCTCAGCGTGTGGATCATGCAGGGCACCAACCCTGACGCGGAGGACTTCTTCGCGGACGTCTCGACCGCGTTCGAGGAGGAGACCGGGGCGACGCTCGACGTCGAGTTCGTCGAGTGGGGCGACGCCCACGACCGGTTCGTCACCTCCATCGCGGGCGGGACCACCCCCGACGTCGCCGAGACAGGCACCACCTGGACCCCCGAGTTCGCCGACGCCGGCGCGCTCGCCCCGCTGGACGAGTACGTGGACACGGCCGGGGTCACCGACGACCTCGTCGAGGGCCTGGTCGACGCCGGCACCTACGACGGGCAGCTCTACGGCATGCCCTGGTACGCCGGTGTGCGCTCGCTGGTCTACAACACGGAGCTGTTCGAGCAGGCCGGCGTCGAGCCGCCCACCACGTGGGCCGAGATCGAGGACGCCGCGGCGGCGCTCAAGAAGGAGTTCCCCGACAAGATCGCCGTCGCCGTGCCCGGCGACGCCGAGTTCACGGTCTACCCGTGGGTGTGGGGCGCCGGCGGCGAGGTCGCCACGCTCGACGGCGACACCTGGACCTCGGGCCTCGACAGCCCCGAGGCGCAGGAGGGCATCGGGTTCTGGACGGGGCTGGCCACCGAGGGCGACTACTCGTCGGCCGGCGCCACCACGTGGCGCGAGACCGACGTGCTCGACTCCTTCGCCGCGGGCGACGTCGGGATGGCGGTCATGGGCTCCTGGACGCCGGGGGCGATCGTCGAGGCCAACGCGGACATGGAGGGCAAGTTCGCCGCCGTGCCGATCCCGGGCCAGGAGGGCGGCATCGCGCCGTCGGTCCTGGGCGGCTCGCACCTGAGCGTCTTCGAGACGGCCGACGACAAGGACCTGGCCTGGACGTTCGTCGAGATGATGACCACCGGCGAGTTCGCGCAGCAGTGGGCCGAGCAGTCCGGGTACTTCCCCGGCCAGGTGTCCCTGCTCGACGAGACGCTGGAGAGCACCGACCCGCTGGTCGCGCCGTTCGCCGAGCAGTTCGTGGACGGCGGCGCCTCGGTGCCGGCCGCGCCCACCTACGGCGCGGTGCAGGCCAAGGCCACCACGAGCACGATGATGCAGTCGATCCTCTCCGGGGACGCGGACGTCGCCGAGGCGAGCACGGCCGCCGCCGAGGAGATGACCGGCCTGCTGAACGGTTCCGAGTGACCCTTGGCTGACACCCTGGCGACAGCCACCGTTCCACGCCTGGGCAGGGCCAGGGCCGCCGTCGTGCGGCCCTGGCTGCTGCTCGCCCCCGCCCTGGCCGTCCTGGCGGTGCTGCTGCTGTGGCCCCTGGTGCGGGTGTTCCTCTTCTCGCTGCAGGACTACGGCCTGCGGGAGATCACGACCGGCGAGCCGAACTGGATCGGCCTGGAGAACTTCCGCGAGATCCTGGCGACGCCCGAGCTGTGGACGGTGGTGCTGCCCAACACCGTCGGGTTCGCGGTGCTGTCCGTGGCGGGCACCGTCGCGTTCGGCACGGCCGTCGCGGTGCTGCTCTCCTCGCTCGGCACGTTCTGGCGCACCGTCACCTCCAGCGCGATCATGGCGGCCTGGGCCATGCCCGCCGTCACCGGCACGTACGTGTGGGTGTGGATCTTCGACGCCGACCGCGGGGTCTTCAACGACGTCCTGATGAGCCTCGGGCTGCTGGACGACCCGACCAACTGGTTCACCAACCGGTGGACCTTCTACGCGATCGTGCTGCTCAACGTGATCCACCACGGCTTCCCGTTCGTCGCGGTGACCGTGCTCGCGGGGCTGCTCGGGGTGCCGAAGGAGATGCTGGAGGCCGCCGAGATGGACGGCGCCGGGTCGTTCCGCCGGTTCTTCTCGATCGTCGTGCCGCAGCTCCGGCAGGTGTTCGCCGTCGTGATCATCCTGTCGACCATCTGGGACTTCAAGGTGTTCGCGCAGGTCTACCTGATGCCCGGCGGCGCAGGGTCCAACCGGTCGGTGCTCAACCTGGGGGTGTGGTCGTACGTCGAGTCGTTCGGGCAGAACCGCTACGGCTTCGGCTCGGCCATCGCGGTGCTGCTGACGGTGCTGCTGCTCGTCATCACCGCCGTCTACGTGCGCACCGTGCTGGCGGAGGAGGAACGATGACCACCACCCGCCAGGGCTCGGCCGGCCACGTACGGGCGACCAGCGGCGCGCTCGCCCGGCCCGCCCGTCGTCCGCTGCGCCGCACCGCGCGCCGGTCGCCCCTGCGGCAGCTCGGCAAGGGCGTGCTCGTCGCCCTGCTGCTCGTGTTCACGCTGTTCCCCGTCTACTGGATGCTGAACAGCTCGCTCGACGCGCAGGCCGGGCACACCTCCAGCTTCTGGCCCGCCGAGCCCACGCTCGACCACTACGTGTTCGTGCTGACGGAGGGCGGGTTCGGCACCTTCCTGCGCAACTCGCTGCTCGTCGCGCTCGGCACGGTCCTCATCTCCTCGGCGCTCGCGCTGCTGGCGTCCGTGGCGGTGGCCCGCTTCCGGTTCCGGATGCGCACCCAGATCCTCATGCTGGTGCTCATCGTGCAGATGGTGCCGCTCGAGGCGCTCGTCATCCCGCTGTTCGTGCAGGTCCGCGACCTCCAGCTCCTGGAGACCCTGACCGGCCTCATCGTGGTCTACGTCGCCCTCGCCCTGCCGTTCGGGATCTGGATGCTGCGCGGGTTCGTCGCGGCGGTCCCCGTCGAGCTGGAGGAGGCCGCCTACCTCGACGGCGCGAGCTGGGGCCGCATGTTCTGGTCGGTCCTGCTGCCGCTGGTGGCACCCGGCCTGGTCGCCACCAGCATCTTCGGCTTCATCACGGCGTGGAACGAGTTCATCTTCGCGATGACGATGCTCGGCGGGGCGACCGAGAACTACACGGTGGCGATCGGCCTGCGCTCGTTCTTCGGCATCCACTCCAACGACTGGGGCGCCATCATGGCGGCCTCCACCATCATCACCGTGCCCGTGATGGTCTTCTTCATCCTGGTCCAGCGCCGGCTCGCCTCGGGCCTGACGGCGGGGGCCGTGAAGGAATGAGCGACGCACCGACGGAGGAGCCGGGGCCGCAAGCCGGGCCCGAACCTGACGGGCCCGAACCTGATCGGCCCGAACCCGGTCGCATCGAGCGCGCCGTCAACGGCGTGCTCCTGCCGGGGTTCGAGAACGCTGCCGGCCCCGGCGGGCCCGGCAGCGCCGGCGTGCCCGCCTGGCTGGCCGACGCCGCCCGCGCCGGCCTGGCCGGCGTCGTCTACTTCGCGCGCAACACGCCCGACGTCGCCACCACGGCCGCGCTGTCCGCGGCGCTGCACGCGATCTCGCCCGACCTGGTGATCGCCGTCGACGAGGAGGGCGGCGACGTGTCGCGGCTGGAGGCCACCCGCGGCTCGTCCCTGCCCGGCGCGGCGGCGCTCGGCGTGCTGCCGGGCGGCGCGATCTCGCTCGACGCCGGCCGGGCGCTGGGCCGCGTGCTCGCCGCGACCGGCATCGACCTGCTGCTGGGCCCGGTGCTCGACGTCGTCTCCGCGCCCGACAACCCGGTGATCGGCGTGCGTGCCTTCGGCACCACGCCCGACGACGTCGCCCGGCACGGCATCGCGTTCGCCCGCGGCGTGCGCAGCGCGGGCGTCGGTGTGTGCGGCAAGCACTTCCCTGGCCACGGCGCCACCACCGTGGACTCCCACCTTGGTCTGCCGGTCGTCGACGAGCCGCTCGACGTCGTCCGCGACCGCGACCTCGTCCCGTTCGCGCGGGCCCTGTGCCCCGAGGGGCGGCTCGACGGGTCGCAGGACGAACCGTCGCGGCGCGACCAGTCCCGGCTCGACGCCGTCATGACCGCGCACGTGCTGTTCCCCGCCGTCGGACCGGCGCCCGCGTCGATCGAGCAGGCGGCGACGCGCCTGCTGCGGGAGCTCGGTCACGACGGGCCCGTCGTGACAGACGCGCTCGACATGGGCGCGCTGCGCGAGCTCACCGGCTCGGTCGGCGAGGCCGCCGTCCGCGCCGTCGAGGCCGGCGCGGACCTGCTCTGCCTCGGCCTCGACCCCGCCCTGTACACCGAGTCCTACGACGCCCTGAGCCGGGCTGTCGCCGGCGGGCGCGTGAGCGTCGAGCGGCTCGAGGAGTCCGGGGCACGGACGCGCGCGCTCGCGGCCGCGGTCCGCGCCCGGCGTGCCGCCGTCGGCGCGGCGACCGACGCCGACGCCGCACGGCAGGCGCTCGCGGACCTCGCCGAGCTGGGCGCGGGCATCGCGGACGCCGTCGTGCGGGTGCGGGGCGCGCACCTGGTGCCGCTCGCGCCGGACGCCCGGCCCGACGTCGTCGACCTGCGCGTGCGGCTGGACCACGCCGCCGGACGCAAGGCCCGGCACGTCCAGACGGCGATCGCCGATGTCTGGCCGGGGGCGCGGCAGTGGCCCGGGGCGGATGCTGCCGACGCGCCGCGGGACGGGCTGCCGGACGGGCTGCCGGACGGGCTGCCCGAAGGTTCGCCCGAAGCTCGCCCCGGAACCCTGCCCGAGCCCCTGTCGAAGGGGCTCGGACTGGACGATGATGGACTTGGAGTGCTTATTGCCCGATTCACCCGGTACGGTGTATCGGCGGATCTCGACAGAACCGGTACCGAACGTGGCGCAGAATTTCCTGAAGGCGCTCCGCTCCGGGCCGAACCGCTCGTCGTGATCACCCGCGAACCCGTACCGGGTTCGGCCGAACGGGGCCGGCTGGAGCGGCTCTGGGCGGTGCGCCCGGATCTGGTGGTGGTGCACACGGGACTTCCCGGACCGGTCGGCGACTGGTTCGGGACGCTGAGCGGTGGTGGCCCGGCGGTCGTGGTGGCGTGCGGGACAGGTCGGGCGAACGCGGCAGCGGCCGTCCAGCGCCTGCGGGGCGTGGGGCCGCGGAACGAGATCGAGCAGTACGAGCACGAGCAGTACCAGCACGAGCAGTACCAGCACGAGCAGTACGAGCACGAAGTCCAAGAGCACAGCGCAAGCAGAACGAAGGGGGCTCGCCGATGATCGCGGAGGCGGGATTCGAACGGCACGCACAGTCGGCGCCGCGCCCGGTCTCACCCACCGAGGAGCGCAACCCGCGCACCCGTGACATCGACGTGGTCTCCACGGCGGACATGGTGCGCATGATCACCGACGAGGACGCCGCCGTCATCGCCGCGGTACGCGCGGCGCACCCGCGCATCGTGGAGGCGATCGACCTGGCGGTGGACGGCATCCGCGCCGGCGGCCGGGTGCACTACGTCGGGTCGGGCACGTCGGGCCGGATGGGCCTGCTGGACGCCGCGGAGCTCCTGCCCACGTACGGCGTGGGCGAGGAGATGTTCGTGCCGCACCTGGCGGGCGGCCTGGGCGCCTTCAAGAAGGCGGCCGAGGGCGCGGAGGACGACGTCGAGGCCGGCGCCGCGCTCGTGTCCGACGTCGGGCCGGCGGACGTCGTGTTCGGCATCGCCGCCAGCGGCAACACCCCGTACGTCGGGGGAGCGCTCGACATGGGCCGCGCCCGCGGGGCGCGGACCGTGCTGCTCGCGTCGAACCCGTTCGCCGCCCTGGCGCCGAAGGCCGACGTGCCGATCCTGGTGAACACCGGGCCGGAGGCCATCACGGGCTCCACCCGCATGAAGGCGGGCACCGCCCAGAAGATGGTGCTCAACACCTTCTCGACGGCGGTCATGGTGCGGCTCGGGAAGACCTACTCGAACCTCATGGTCGAGGTGCTCGCGACCAACGAGAAGCTGCGCAAGCGCCTGGTGCGCCTGCTCACGCAGGCCACGGACCTGGAGTCCGACGTGTGCGCGAACGCGCTCGCGGCGACCGACGGCGACCTGCGGGCCGCCCTCGTGATGCTCGTGGCGGGCGTGGACCGGTCGGCGGCGCTGACGGCGCTGACCGTCGAGCCGGGACGGTTCAGCGGGCCGTCGGTGCGCGAGGCGCTCGCGCGGCTGGGGATCGAGCCGGCCTGATCGGGCGCGGTTGCCGAGGTCGGTAGTCGGCTTCGAGATCGGCACAGGCGTGTGCCG
>NZ_JBHWLR010000025.1:27368-64601 GCF_042731755.1 Promicromonospora sp. NPDC059942 | reverse complement strand
GTTCTCCGCACCCACCACCCCCGCCCGTCCGCCTGCGGGTCGTCGGGGTCGGGCTCAGCCGGTGACGACGAGGCCCTGCGCGGGCTCGCCCGGGACCGACGGGACGGGCCGCGGGTCACGCTGATCGGTGGGTCCGGTCTCGCTCGGAGCCGCCGGGGCGGGCGACGGCGCGCGCTGGTCGGAGGGCTCGGACTCGCTCGAAGCGGCCGGGACCGGCGACGGCTCCCCCTCGTCCGAGGGTTCCGGTGCGGCCTCGGCGGGCGCCGGGGCGCCGTCCTCGGCGGGCCGCGGCGCGGCGTCCTCCGCGGGCTGCGACGCGGTGCCGGTGGCGACCGACGGCACGGCCGACGGCTCCTCCAGGACGGCGGCGCTGGCCTGCGTGCAGGCCGTGGCCAGCAGCGCGACGGCGAGCGCCCCGCCCGCGGCGGTGACGCCGCGGACGGCCGAGCTCCAGGTGCCACGACGGCGCGGGGCCGGGGCGGTGGTCGGTGGGACGTGAGTTTTCGGGTTGAGAGTCACGCAGCGGTCAGTGTGCGCCGGGGCGCCTCCCGTCACCGTCCCGGGGTGTGGCGTGGTCCACACCGGCAGACTGTGACGACGGGGGCGTTGCCGGACACCGACCCTTGTGCAGACCCGCGCCCGCCATCGCACCCGCCACTGGAGACCACACTGTCCACTCACGCCGAGCCGCGCGACCTCGCACGGGGCACGCTGACACCGGAGCAGACCGAGGCACTGGTCGACGAGCACGCCCGCGCCGTGCACCGTTACGCGCGCACGCGGCTGAGCGCCGCCGAGGCAGAGGACGTCGTGGCCGAGGTGTTCCTCATCGCCTGGCGCAAGGGCGAGGTGCCCGACGAGCCGCGCACCTGGCTGCTCGCGATCGCCCGGCGGGTGCTGGCCAACCAGGTCCGCGCCGACCGACGGCGGGCCGCCCTCGCGGACCGGGCGATGCGGCATCCCGCGCCGCCCGGGCAGGACGACGCGCGGCTGGTCGACGAGCTCGACCTGCTGCACCGCGCCCTGGCGCTCCTGCGCCCGGCCGACCGTGAGGTGGTCGAGCTGCTGGCGGCCGCCGAGCTCAGCACCGGGGAGCTGGCCCGCGTGCTCGGCTGCTCCGCGACGACGGCGGCGACCCGCCTGTACCGGGCCAGACGGCGGCTGCGCGCCGCGTACCGCACCGTGACCGAAGGCCAGGAGGACTGACATGAGAGCGCTGAAGAGAGCGCAGGGCGACCCCCTGGCACGGGCCCGCCGGGCGCTGGACCAGGTCGACGACGAGCTGGACCTGGCCCGCGTCCACGCCGTGACGTCCGGTCACGGCCGGGCGGGCGCGGACCCGCTCCCCCTGGACGAGGACGCCGAGCCCCGGGTGGAGATCCTGACGCCCGGGCAGCGGCCCGCGCGTCCCCGCCGTCGGGCGGCCGCCTGGGCGCTGGCGGCGACCGTCGCACTGCTGTGCGGCGCGGGCGTGGGCGCGGCCGCGCTCTGGTCCGGGCCCGGCGAGACGGTTCCCGGGGCGACGCCGCCCGCGTCCCCGGCGCCCGAGCGGACCGGGCCGACCCAGCCGCCGGCGCAGGAGCCGAGCCCGGACCCGCGCGAGTGCTCGCGGGCCTACCCGACGCCGTCGGCCACACCCGAACCCTCGACGGACGAGCTGCCGTCGGACGCCTGCGACGCGTCCGAGCCGTGACCACTCGCTTGCCTCTGCCCCTCGGGCACAGTGTCCACTCGGAGGTGGACCACATCGGCCCGCCTCCGAGAGAAAGTTCGATCATCGTGCGCACCACAGAACCCGGCGTCGACGCTTCGCGGCCGTTCGGCGCCCACCTGCGGATGAGCTGGTGGAAGCCGCTCGTCGTCCTCGTCGTGCCGGCGCTGGGGATGGTCGTGCTCCAGGTCGTCTTCTACCAGGTGGTCGGCGTCATCGAGGGCAGCGACGACCCGATGTCGGCCACCTTCACGCCGCTGAAGCTCCTGGCGATCAACCTGAGCGTGGCGCTGTCGGGCGTCCTGGCGGTCCTGCTGCTGGCGCGACTGGCCCGGGTGTCGTGGCGCAGCCTCATCAGCTTCCCCCGGGCGTTCGACGGCCGGCGTCTGGCGCAGTACCTGCTCGCCGCCGCCGTGCTGGTCGGGGCCGGGATCGGCGTCGTCGCGCTGGTCGCGCCCGAGTCCCCGGGCTGGGTCGCGTTCGGCGTCTCCGGGACGACGATCCTGATGCTCGTGATCACGCTCGTGAGCACCCCGCTCCAGTCCGTGGGCGAGGAGCTGATGTACCGCAGCGCCGTCCTGCCCGCGGCCGCGTCCTGGGTGCGCGCGGTGCGCCCGGCGCTCGCCGTCGGGCTCGTGGTCTCCAGCCTGGCCTTCGCCGTGGTCCACGGCTCCAGCGACCCCTGGCTGTTCGGCTACTACACGTTCATCGGCGTCGCCACGGGCCTGATGGCGATCATCAGCCGCGGCATCGAGGCGCCCGCCGCGTTCCACGTCGCCAACAACGTCCTCTTCTCCAGCGTCAACACCCTGATGGCGGACGGCGAGGGCTACACCATCGACCGCTCCACGGACACCGGCGACCCGTCCCTGCTGATCCTCGCCGGTGTCAACGTGGCCATGGTCGTCCTGGTCTGGTTCCGGGAGCGCCGAGCACGATGAGCTGGAGCACGCGATGAGCTGGAGCACGCGCGAGGTCGCCGAGCTGTCGGGCACGACGGTGAAGACCGTGCGGTACTACCACGAGGTCGGCCTGCTGGAGGAGCCCGAGCGCGAGCCCAACGGGTACAACAAGCGCTACGAGGTGCGCCACCTGACCCGGCTCCTGCAGATCAAGCGGCTGACCGGCCTCGGCCTGTCGCTGGCGCAGGTCGCGGACCTGGGGACGGCGGGCGACGGTCAGTCCTCGGTGTTCCAGGAGATCGACGTCGAGCTCGCGGCGACCGTCGAACGGATCCAGGGCATCCGGCAGGAGCTGGCCACGCTGGCCCAGCCGGGCGCGACGCCCGACGTCCCCACCGCGTTCCACGGCGTCGCGGGGCGCCTGCGCGACAACGACCGCGCGCTCCTGACGGTCTACGCCCAGCTCTTCACCGCGGAGTCGATGGACGCACTGAGCGAGCTCCTGCGGGCCAACCCCCACGAGGCGGTCGACGAGGCCTTCCGCGACCTGCCCCCGGACGCGGACGAGGCCACCCGGCAGGCGCTCGCCGAGCGGATGGCCCCGTTCGTCGGCGCCAACCGGTCGGTGACCATGGAGCCCCGGGCCACGACGCCGCGCCAGGCCGAGGCCGCGCGGAACGCCGTGGACCAGGCCCTGCAGGCGCTGTACAGCTCGGCCCAGCTCGACGTGCTGCGCCGGGCGCAACAGCTGAGTGCCCCGGACTAGGGGCGGGCAGCCGCCGAGACCGCCCAGCTGTCCTCGAGCATGTGGTAGCGCGTGATCAGCCCGGCGTCGTCGACGGAGATGTCGAAGACGTACTCGCTGTCCATGAGGCGACCGGTGGCGATCACCCGGGCACGGAAGGTGCCCAGCACCGCGGCACGGTTCCCGTCCGCCATGATCGTGTCGACCTCGAACGCCTCGGGCCGGACGTTCTCGCCGAGCTGGGCGAAGTGCTCGGCGACCCCGGCCCGGCCGACCTTGCGGCCGATCCAGGGCACGTTCTCGGCGTCGCCCTGGATGAACCAGTCGACGTTCTCGTGGAAGCGTTCGGCGAGCTCCTCGGGCGTGGCCCCGGCGAGCCGCGCGTCGAAGTACGCGTTCACCACGGTGCGGACGAGCGAGTCGCTCGGCTGGTCGGTCGGGCCTGGGACGGTGGTTCCGGTGGTCATCTGGGTCTCCCTGAGGGTTCGGTGGTTGTGCGGTTCGGTGGTGGTGGGGATCTGGAGGTTCGAGGTCATGCGGCGAGGGCGCGCCCGCGTTGCACGGCCCAGATCAGCAGCGCGAGCAGCAGCAGGACGCCGGCGGCGGTCATGATCACCGGCCAGCCGCCGAGGCCCCACAGCAGGCCGGCGAGCGCGGAACCGATGGTGCCGCCGATGAAGTTGCCGACGACGAACACGGTGTTGAGGCGGCTGCGCCCGGACGGGTCGAGCGACATCATGCGGGTCTGGAGCAGGACCTGCGCCGCCTGCACACCGATGGAGTACAGCGCGATCGAGACGACGACGGCGACGATCGAGCCCGGCGCGACGCCTGAGACCACGAACGACGCGAGCGACACGACGAGGCCGACGCCGATGGCGGGCGTCGCCAGGCCGCGGTCGTACAGGCGGCCGACCTGCTGTGCCGCGAGCGCGCCCAGGATGCCGACGAGGCTGAGCAGGCCGATCCGGGTCGCCGAGAAGTTGAACGGCTCGCCCGAGAGCAGCAGCGTCAGCCCGGTCCAGTACAGCGTGAAGGTGGCCATCGCCGCGGCGCCCATGAGGCCGAGCCAGCGGGCGGCCGCGCTCGTCACCCAGGTACGGAGCACGGAGGCCAGGAGTGAGCCGTAGCCGATGCGGGCGCGCGGCTCGAGCCGCGGCAGCAGCCGGTACATCACCGACGCCAGCACGAGCATCACGACGGCGACGATCCCGTACAGGGCGCGCCAGCCGACGAGATCGGTCACGACGCCGCTGACGGCCCGGGCGATCAGGATCCCGAGCAGCACGCCGGACACGACGGTGCCGATCACCCGGCCGCGCTGCTCGTCCGTCGCGAGGTCACCCGCGAGCGGGGCGAGAAGCTGCCCGGACACGGTGCTCGCGCCGACGAGGGCGAGGGCCACGAGCAGCACCGGGAAGCTCGGGGCAACGGCGCTGACGCCGAGCATGCCGCCGGAGAGCAGCAGGAACGCCGGGATCATGACCTTGCGGTCGACGATGTCGCCGAGCGGGACGAGAAAGAACACACCGACGGCGTACCCGACCTGTGTCACGGTGATGAGCACGCTCGCCGCGCTCGCCGTGGTGCCGAACTCATCGGCGATGGTGTCGAGGATGGGCTGCGACCAGTAGAGGTTGCCGACCGCCGCACCCCCGGCGAGGGCAAGGAGAAAGGCCAGGCCCCCGGTCACTCCCTGGCGCCGGCGGACCTCGGTTGGTGCTGACATGACCACGTTAACAACGCCAACGTTGGCGTTGTTCCCGGGGAGTACCGTTGACCTCAGCAGGCAACGCTTCCGTTGGTCGACAGTGAGGATTCGCCCGTGGTCAGGGACGTCGAGGGCACAAAACGCAAGATCATCGAGGCCGCGACCGCGGAGTTCGTCGCGCACGGGCCCGACGGCACGACCATCGAACGGATCGCCCGGCGTGCCGGCGTCAACAAGGAGCGCGTCTACAACTACTACGGTGGCAAGCCCGAGCTGTTCGCCGTGGTGCTGAGCGAGCAGTTCGCCACGACGGCGGACGCGGTGCCGCTCGACGCGACGGACGCCGACGCCCTCGGCGAGTTCGCCGGGCGGCTCTACGACTACAGCCGCGAGCGCCCCGAGTTCGTCCGTCTGCTCATGTGGGAGGCCCTGTCGTTCTCCGGCGAGGTTCCCGACGAGGCGCAGCGACGCAGCACGTATCAGAGCAGATCAGCCGTCATCGAGGAAGGTCAGGCCGCCGGGCGTGTGACGTCGACGCTCGCACCGGAGGTGCTCCACTTCATCGTCCTCGCGATCGCCGCGTACTGGACGGTGCTGCCCCAGGTGGCGCGCATGGTGACCGGCACGACGGCCGAGGACCCCGAGGACACGGCGCGACGCCGGGCGAGCGTCGTCGCCGCGGCCAGGCGCCTTGCCGATCCCGCGTGATCACGCCGCCCTGATCAGATCCCGGCCGCCGCGGAGCGCAGGTCAGTCCGCGACGTGCGCCGTGTTGTCCAGCCAGTGCCGCACGAGCCCGTCGTCCCCCTCGACGCCGACGCCGACGCCGTCACCGGCGCCCAGCGGGATCCGCCGGGTCAGCATCAGCAGCAGCGCCCCCGCGGTTCCCGTCACCGTCACGTCGGCCGGCCGGCTCCCGGGCTGCCAGGTCGCGCCTTCCGGCCGCCGCTCGACGAACCACGCGCCGTCGCCGTCCGCGGTGTCGGTGGCCCGCAGCTGAAGGACCTGCCCGGTGCCCCGGATCGCGTGGGCGGACTCGGGCCGCAGCGCCGCCCACGTGGGCGAGGTGAGCATCGCGAGGTGGTGGCCGACGAGCTCGGCCGCCACGGCGGCGTCGATGTCGACCCGCGGCGGCCCACCGGTCGCGCCGGTGCCGTCGAACGCGTGCACGACCGACTCGTTGAGCTCGTTGATCAGCCAGAACCGCACCCCGGACCGCTCGTCCCCCGCGGCGTTGAAGACCTGCGCGTCGAGCGCGTCGTCGGAGAACGCGGACGCGACCCGCACCGAGGACTCCGCCAGCCACTCGGTCCACCGACCGGGGTCGGCGGGGAGGTCGGGCACGTCCGTGGGCAGGTCAGCGGGGTCGGTGATCCGCCGCTCGATGATCTGCGCGGTCCAGTGCTGGGTCTGGCCCACGTGCGTGACCAGGTCCGCGACGGTCCAGTCCGGGGCGGTCGGTACGGGAGCGTCCGGCCCGGCCGCGGCGGCCGCCTCCGCCAGGCGCCCGGTGTGCTCGACGATCGCCCGGCGGGCGTGGTCCGTCGTCAGCTCGGTCATCGCGTCGTCCGTTCCCTCGGTCGGTCGTTCCCTGGCTGACGAGGGACGCCGGCCGAACTCATCGACCGCCGTCACGCCTCGACGGTAACCTCCACGGCCGCGCCGCTCATGTCGAACCGCACCGCCGGCCAGTAGCCGTCCAGCAGGTGCTCCCCGCAGGAGTCGTCGAGGTGCAGCACCACCTCACCGTCCGCGTGCACCTCGACCGTCTGCAGCACGAGGTCGCGCGCGGCGTCGGCGAGCTCCTCCGCCGTCGGGGTGCGTTCGCTGAGCTCCGCCACGACCGCGTCGGTGGCCCGCCGGTGCCAGCCCGCCGGGTCGGCGAAGAACGCCGCGAGACGGGGCAGCAACGCGGCGGCCTCGACGGGATCGGTCGCACGGAGCATGAGCTCGGGGCCGCCGTCGGCGGCGGTGTCCGCGGCGTACCAGTCGTGGACCAGGATCTCGCCGTCCGTCAGCGTGGTCGTGGCGCGGGCGAGCTCGCCCCAGGCGGACGGGACGGTCGCGGCGTCGTCAGGCATGCGCCGATGCTAGCGAGCGGCGCACGCCTGACGACGATCGGCGGTCAGAGCTCGACGGCCGCCTCGGCGTCGCGCATGTCGAGGCGGTCCAGCAGCCGGTTGTACGGCGCGAACGTCTGCTCGACCTCGGCCGGGTCGAGGTAGTGGGACAGGTCGTACTGGTGCGAGGGGGTGCCCTTGGGCTTGGCGATCACGTCGGCCAGGTTCTCCTGGTCGCGGGTGGTCCAGGTGGCCCCGATCGCGGCGTACAGCCGGGGCACCTCGGTGAACGGGTCGGCGGACAGCTTGTGGTACGGCACGTCCACGATGGAGGCCGGCGGCAGGCTCCGCCGCAGCTCCAGGCCCCGCTCGACCTGCGTGAACAGGTGGTCCAGGGCGAACCTCCCGATCTCCTTGCGATCGGTGTCGTGCTGGTACATGCCCCAGAACGTCTCCACGAGACTGCAGAACGAGCCGATGACCGTGACCGGGTCACGGTGGGTCCACACGAACGTCGCGTCCGGGAACACCTTCCGGATGACGTCCATGTCCTCCAGGTGCGCCGGGTACTTCAGCACCCACCGCTTGGGCTCGCGCCCGTGCTGCAGCACCTGCAGCGCCCGCTTGAGGTACTCGTAGTCGGCGGTCACGTCCCGCCCGGCCGCCCAGGCGGAGTAGGAGGGCATGAGGCCGTGCAGGATCGGCCAGTGACTGCCGTGGGGCAGGATGAACATCGACTCCTCGGGCTTGTCGATGTTGATCGGGTGGATGTGCGGGATGTCGGGCGCGAACTTCTCCATCATGGCCGCGCCCTGCTGGAGCTGCTTGATCAGCTTCCGGGCGGACTGCGGGTCGTCCAGGCCGGTGGTCTGCATCTCCCACAGCAGCGGGGCGCGGTGGTCGGGCGAGGCCGACAGGACCCGGTGGGCCAGGGTCGTGGCGGTGCGCGGCAGCCCGCACACGATCACCGGTGCGGCGATCTCCTCCTCTGCGATCCGCGGGCGCTCGGCCAGCATGCGGTCGATCCGCAGCCGGTTGACGTACCGGGCCTTGACGTCGGCGGTGATGAGGTACCAGCCCAGCGGCGACAGCCGGGGCATCTCGGCCGCCGCCCGCACGACCACCGCGAGCTCGGCGGCGAACCGGGGGTCGGCGGTCCCGGCTTCCTTCTCGACCTGCGCGACCGCCTTGGCCCAGGACGCGTCCGGGTCCTGGTAGCCCTTGATCACAGGGGCTAGCACGGTGTTCAGCACGCGGGTCGTGCGGGAAGTGCGACTCACTGGTCCTCCGGGGATGTATGTAGATATGCTCGTCGGGACGTGCTCGGGTGTGGACGTGCTCGGGTCAGCCGGCCAGGCCGGTGGGGCGGAGCGTGACCGGCAGCGACGCGGGGCGGCGGAAGCGGAAGTCGGGTGCCCAGCGGATCTGCTCGGCGCCGGTCGTGAGCACGGGTTCGACCTGGCGCAGGAGCGTCTCGACCGCGGTGCGGACGATCAGCCGGGCCTGGCGGGGCGCGGGGCACCGGTGGGCGCCCGCACCCCAGGCCAGGTGGGCCCGGTTGCCGAGCCCGTCCCAGGTGCCGTCGCCGCGGATGCTGGGGTCCGAGGCCGCCGCCCCGACGGCCAGGAGGACGGCGTCCCCGGGCTCGACGTAGGCGCCGTCCCCGAACAGGTGCCCCTCCTTGACGGCGAACCGGGGCGCCATGACGGTCACCGGCGACGCGTCCCACAGGACCTCGTCCAGCGCCTCGTCGGTCCCGAGCCGCCCGCCGGCCAGCCGCCGGGCGAACTGCTGGTCGCTCAGGGCGAGCAGCAGCGCCTGCCCCAGCCACGCCTGCATGCCCAGGCTCGCCCCGGTAGCCACCGACAGCATCCCGGCCACCGCCTCGTCGGTGCCCTCGTAGGCGGCGTGCTGCGCGAGCAGGCCGGACGGCGTCGGGCCGCCGTTGGCGTCGCGTCCCATGACCTGCCCGCCGAGCACGAAGCTCAGCTCGTCGACGCTCGCGGCATCGCCCTCCCCTGCCGCGAGGGCGTCGGCGATCTCGAACACCTGGCGGCCGGTCGCGGGGTCCAGCCCCAGGACGGTGCCGAACGCGAGACGGGTCACCGGGAGCACGTACTGGCGCATCAGGTCGACCTCCCGGTCGGCCCCGTACTCGCGACCGAGCTCGTCGAGCACCTGGTCGCACGCCGCCCGGGTGACGCGGCCGACCTCGGCGGCGTCGACGGCCTCCAGCATCTCGTCCAGCGGTCCGCGCAGCCGGGCGTGCACCGGCCCGGACGCCGTCTCCACCCGCTGCCCGACCCGGGGCCGGAACAACGACCGCAGCGGGGCGGGCAGCGACCCCGGCTCCCCGTTCCAGACGCCGGTGTCGGTCGTCACCATGCTGGAGTCCCGGGCGAGCATGACGATGGTCTGGTACCCGCTCACCAGCCAGGCTCGCGCACCGGACCCGAGATCGACCGGGAGGGCCTCGCCCCACTCCTGCCGCAGGCCGGACCACGCGGCGTCGATGTCGCGCGCCGAGAGCACGTCGCCCAGCACCGGGACCGTCTCGGGGTCGTACAGGCGCATCCGGTACCCGCCGGAGGCCGAGCCGTCCAGCACCGAGCCCGAGCCGCGCGCAGCCACAGTCACATTCGGATCCGTCATCGTCCTCTTCCGCCAAGGGCCAGGGCGAGATTTCCCAGACGACAGAGACGATAGCGACATATAGGCCGTATCAGGCCTTTTTCACCACCCCTGGTTTCCCTTCCGATTCCAGACCGTGGAACGACCACGCCGAAGCTCCTCGACCGGGGCACCGGCGCCGTGTCGCAGGCCGCCGTTGTCGTGTGCTCAGGCAAACGTCTTGGTGTCGATGACGAAGCGGTAGCGCACGTCGGACGCGAGGACGCGCTGGTAGGCCTCGTTGATGGAGTCGGCGCCGATGAGCTCCGTCTCGGGCAGGATGTCGTGCTCGGCGCAGAACTCGAGCATCTCCTGCGTGACCTTGATCCCGCCGTTGGCGGAGCCCGCGATGGAGCGGCGGTGGGTGATCAGCTTCATCGGGGTGACGCTCAGGGCGTCCGTCGGCGCGCCGAGCAGGACGAGGGTGCCGTTGACGGCGAGGAGGTCCACGTACCGGTCGTAGTCCAGGCCCGCGGAGACGGTCGAGAGGATCAGGTCGTACTCCCCCTGGTGCTCGTGGAGCGTCTGCGGGTCCTCGGTCGCGAAGTAGTGGTCCGCCCCGAACGCGAGGCCGTCGTCCTTCTTCGCGAGGGTGCGCGAGAGCACGGTGACCTCGGCGCCGAGGGCGTGGGCGAGCTTGACGCCGACGTGGCCGAGTCCGCCCATGCCGATGATCGCGACCCTCGTACCGGGGCCTGCATTCCAGTGCTTGAGCGGGGAGTACAGGGTGACGCCCGCGCACAGCAACGGGGCGACCTTCTCCAGCGGCAGCGACTCGGGGATGCTGAGCACGAAGCGCTCGTGGACGACGGTGGCCTGCGAGTAGCCGCCCTGGGTGATGCTGCCGTCGACATCGACCCCGGCGTAGGTCTGGATGTTGCCTCGCAGGCAGTACACCTCTTCGCCGTCGACGCACTGCTCGCACTCGCCGCACGAGCCGGACTCGCAGCCGACGCCGACGCGGTCGCCGACCCTGTGTCCGGTGACCTCGGAGCCGATCGCGGCGACGTGGCCGACGATCTCGTGCCCGACGACCTGCGGGTAGGCGATCTCGCCCCACTCACCGCGGACGGTGTGGATGTCGGAGTGGCAGATCCCGGCGTAGTCGATCTCGATGAGGACGTCGTGCGGACCGAGGTCGCGCCGTTCGATCGTCATCGGCTCCAGGGGTGCGGTCGCGGACACCGCGCCGTAGGCGTTCACAGTGCGCATGATGGGTTCTCCGTTCGTGGTGGGTAAGGGTTCGCCGGCCCCTGTCGACGTCGGGACCCGATCGCGAGGGCGGCCGTGGGCACGAGGGTGAGCGCGACGACGGCGGTGCCGACTGCCGCGGGACCGTCGAGGCCGAGGGGCGAGGCGAGCGCGGCTCCGCCGAGGCCGGTGCCGATGGCGGTCCCGACGTTGAAGGCGGCCACGCTGAGTGCCGAGCCCATCGTGGCGGCGCGACCTGCGTGGCTCACCGCGAGGTGGATCAGGACGCCGTTGGCGCTGAGCCCGAACAGTCCGAGGAGTGCGACCAGGGCGATCAGCGCGGGCGCGGACCCGGACAGCAAGGCGATGCCGAGCAGGATGACGGTGGTCACAGCCGGAGTCATGACGGTCACCAGGCGCGGGTGGGCGTCACCCAGGCGGCCGCCGACGAGTGTCCCGGCGAACGAGCCGACGCCGAACACGGTCAGGACGAGCGGCACCAAGGTGGGCGACACCCCCGCCTGGTCGGTGAGCACCGGTGCGATGAACGAGTACGCGGCGAGCACCCCGCCGGTGGTCGTGACGCACGCGGCCAGCACGAGCCACAGCCGCGCCGAGCGCAGGTCGGCCAGCTCGGTGCGCAGGGACTCGGCCCGCTGAGCAGGTACATCGCGAGGCACGAGGCGGGCGATGAACATGCTCGCCACCGCGGCCGCGACCGCCAGCGCCCAGAACGTCCCGCGCCAGCCCACCGCCTGCGCGACGAGGGCGCCGAGCGGCACGCCGAGCACGGTGGCGAGCGAGCCACCGGCCCCGACGACGCTGATCGCGCGCGAGCCCAGGGCGGGGCCTGCCTCGCGGGCTGCGACGACGGCGGCCACCGCCCAGAACGCCCCGGTCGCCAGGGCCGTGACGAACCGGGCGACCATCAGAAGCGTCAGGTCGGAGGCGAGCGCGACGAAGACGTGCCCAAGGACGAAGACTGCGAGGGCCAGAAGCAGCGTCGTACGCCTGGACAGCCGTGTGGTCAGCAGCGCCATCGAGGGGGCTCCGACCACCATCCCGACGGCGAACACCGTGATGAGCGAGCCGGCCGAGGCCAGCGTGATCCGCAGGTCACCGGCGATCTCAGGCAGGATGCCCGCCACGACGAACTCTGTCGTCAGCATCAGGAACGTGCCGAGCGCGAGCACGTAGGCGACCAGCGGCAGCCGGTTCGCCGACGGGACGTCGGTGGAGGGACGGGCCCGGACCAGAGCCGTTCGGGCTTCCTCGGTCATGGATGAACCTCAGATCCTTGTCGTGTGCGGTCGCCGGAGGGCGACGTCATCCAGTTCAACCCTGTCGGCACGAGCGGGGAAGGTTGCGTCTGTGGGGGTACAACCTCGACCCCCCTCACCGGTCAGCTCGTGCGTACCGTGGACGGCATGGACAACCGCTCGGACATCCGGGACTTCCTGGCCAGCAGGCGGGCCCGGCTCACACCCGACCAGGTCGGGCTTCCCACCAGCTCCCGTCGCCGGGTGCCCGGGCTGCGCCGTGAAGAGGTCGCCGTGCTCGCCGGGGTGAGTACCGAGTGGTACACCCGCCTCGAGAAAGGTCACATCGCCGGCGTCTCCGAGGAGGTGCTGGACGCCGTCGCCCTCGCCCTGCGCCTCGACGACGACGAGCGCACCTACCTGTTCGACCTCGCTCGGGCCGCGCGCCCCGCGCGCCGCCAGGCCGCCCGCAAACGTGAGGCCCCGATCGCTCCCGCCGTGCAGTGGATGCTCGACTCGATCACCATGTCGGCGGCGTTCGTCCGTAACGGGCGCCTGGACGTGCTCGCGACCAACCCGCTCGCCAGAGCGCTGCACGCCCCGATGTTCGCGAGCGAGACGACCACGGGTCACGGGCGCGCGAACTTCGCGCGCTACCACCTGCTCGACCCGAACTCGCGCGACTTCTTCGTCGACTGGGAGGACGGGGCCGCGAGCAGCGTCGCGCTCCTGCGCGCCGAGGCCGGACGCGAACCCTACGACAAGGCGCTACGAGACCTCGTCGGCGAGCTCTCGACCCTGAGCCCGGAGTTCCGAACCCTGTGGGCCTCCCATGACATCCGCATCAGCCACCACGGGACCAAGCGGCTCCACCACCCCGACGTGGGCGACCTGGAGCTCACGTACCAGTCGGTCGACCTCCCGACGGCAGGCCGCGCCGTCTACGACATCTCGCTCTACACCGCGGAACCCGGCACTGCGCACGAGGAACGACTCCGGCTCCTCGGGAGTCTGACCGCCCCCGACCAGCCCAGGCCTGCCGAGCTCTAGGTTTGGTGTCAGCGGCGGGTAGAACTCCCCTCGTGGCGGGTGAAGCCGAGTACGTCCGTTACGCTCCTTCCGTGCTGTCCGCCGTGGTCCGACGTGTCCCAGTGCCCGAGGTCAAGCCTCCCGCCACCGACGACCCGCCCGAGATCGGCGGCTACGAGATCCGCGGCCGGCTCGGCCAGGGCGGCATGGGCGTGGTCTACCTCGGCGCGACCCGCAGCGGCCGCCTGCTCGCGATCAAGGTGATCCACCCCGAACGCACGGGCGAGAGCGAGTTCCGCACCCGGTTCCGCCGCGAGGTATCCGCCGCGACCCGGCTGCGCAGCCACCGCACGGCCGCCGTCGTCGACTACGACGTCGACGCGCCCACACCCTGGCTGGCCACCGAGCACGTGCCCGGACCCACCCTCGCGCAGGCCATCACCGAGCTGGGAACCCTGCCCGAGGACGCCGTGCGCGAGCTCGTCACCGGCCTCACCGAGGCCCTGGACGCGATCCACCGCCAAGGACTCGTCCACCGCGACGTCAAGCCCACCAACGTGCTCCTCGGCCCCGACGGGCCGGTGCTGATCGACCTGGGCGTCGTCGCCGACTCCGACGCGACCTCGCTGACCACCACCGGCGTCCAGCCGGGCACGCCCCAGTTCATGTCGCCCGAGCAGGCCCGTGGCGAGGCCGTGACCGCCGCGACCGACGTGTGGTCGCTCGGCGCGGTCGCGCACCTCGCGGCGACCGGGACCCCGCCGTTCGGGACGGGCAGCCTGGCCACGGTCACCTACCGGATCGTGCACGAGCCGCCCGCCCTGGAGGACGTGCCGGCCGGTCTGCGGGGTCTGGTGACCGCGTGCCTGGCCAAGGACCCGGCCGCGCGCCCGACGACGGCGGCGGTCCTCGCCGCGCTCGCTCCCCTGCCGCTGGTCGAGCCCGAGGTCACCGGCCTGACCGGCACCGGCGTGGCCGGCGCGGACACCGTGCTGGGCGCGGAGCAGACGCCGGACGCCGCCCCGGAGGCGCCCGCGCCGAGCCGGGTGCGGCGCCGGGTCCTGACCGGCCTGGTCGCGCTCGGCCTGGTGCTGGCCGGTGGTGGGGCCGCGGCGGCGCTCGTGCACTTCCTGGGCCCGGACGACACGCCCAGCACGGGCAGCACGCTCCAGGCCGAGGAGTCCGCACCCGCGGAACCCTCCGGCACGCCCAGCCCCAGCCCCAGCCCGAGCACGAAGGAGTCGTCGACGAAGCCGTCGGCGTCGCCCAGTGCCCCGACCACCCCGGTCGACGAGCCGGACGACGGGGCCGCCGAGGAGCAGGACGCCGTCCTGACCCAGTTCCGGCCGGGCACCGTGTCGATCCCGGCGCAGGTCGCGGTGGGCCAGAAGGTCACCGCGTGGCCGAAGAACTGGGCGCCGCAGCCGGCCAGCAGTACGTGCGTGTGGAGCATCGGCGGCGAGGAGCGGGACAACCTCGGTTCGTGCAGCTACACCGTCGCGATCGGCGACGTGGGCAAACCCGTCCAGGTCAAGCTGACCGGCACCCGGTCGGGGTACGCCGAGACCGCGGTGCTCTCCAACGCCACCGGCGCCGTGCCCCAGCCGAACGTGCCGAAGCCGAGCTGCTCGGTACGCCTGAGCCCTGGCGAGGTGAACTCCGGCTGGTTCGCCCACTGCGAGTTCGAGGAGGACCCCGAGGTCACCTATACGTGGTCGTGGGTCGACGTCACCGAGGACGAGACCATCAGGTGGGGCAACTACACGCCCAGCCGGCGCATCTGGATCGGCGGCGGCAGGGCCGGCCATCAGGCGCGGGTGACGGTGACGGCGGAGCGGGACGGCTACCGCTCGTCCAGCTTCGGCACGAACTTCCTCCTGCCGAACGAGTGGGTGCCCGCCGGCTGACCCGCAGGAACGCCTCGGGTCCCGTGGGACCCGAGGCGAAACCGCAGGTCAAGCAGCGTTTCCGCTGATCAGAGGATCAGCCGGAAACCCGGAAGATCCTCAGACGTTGAAGCCCAGCATCCGGAGCTGCTCCTTGCCGTCGTCCGTGATCTTCTCCGGACCCCACGGCGGCATCCAGACCCAGTTCACGCGGAACCCGTCCACGAGGCCCTCGAGCGCCTGGGCGCTCTGGTCCTCGATGACGTCGGTCAGCGGGCAGGCCGCCGACGTGAGCGTCATGTCGATGGTCGCGTGGTTGTTCTGGTCCACCTGGATGCCGTAGATCAGGCCCAGGTCCACGACGTTGATGCCCAGCTCGGGGTCGATCACGTCGCGCATGGCCTCCTCGACGTCCACCACGGTGGTGGGCGACGGGCCCACGCCCTCCGCCGGAGCGGCCGGGGCATCCTGCCCGACGTCGGTGCTCGCCTCAGTCATCGGTCTCTCCTCAGCTCGTGGCCAGCGCGCCGCTGCGCGCCAGCGAGTCCTTGAGCGCCGCCCAGCCGAGCAGCGCGCACTTGATCCGGGCGGGGTACTGCGACACGCCGGTGAAGGCGGTCGCGTCGCCGAGGGCGTCCTCGGCGTCGTCGTCGCCCAGGCCCTTGCCGCGGGACGACATCAGGTCGTGGAACAGGCCGTCGAGCCGCGCCACCTCGGCGAGGTCCGCGCCCTCGACGAGCGAGGTCATGACCGACACGGACGCCTGCGAGATGGAGCATCCCTGCCCCTCCCACGAGACGCCCGCCACGGAACCCTCCGGCGTGACGTCGACCCGGAGGGTCACCTCGTCACCGCACGTCGGGTTCACCTGGTGCGACTCCCCCGCGAGGTGTCCCTCCACCGACGCGACGTCGACGAGCCCACGGCCCACCGGGTGCTTCGCGTGGTCCAGGATCACCTGCTGGTACATCTGCTCGAGCGTGCTCACGACGCTGCCTTTCTAGATCTCACCGAAGAAATCACTCTGCTCCGAAGAACGCCCGGACCCCCGCCAACGCTTCCCGGAAGGCGACAACTTCTTCGACCGTCGTGTAGACCGACGCCGAGGCGCGCGCCGTGGCGGCCACGCCGAACCGGCGGTGCAGCGGCTGCGCGCAGTGGTGCCCCACCCGCACGGCGATGCCCTTGTCGTCCAGCACCTGTCCGACGTCGTGCGCGTGCACGCCGTCGACCACGAACGAGACCACGGCGAGCCGGTCGGCCGTGTCGAGCGGGCCGATCACCCGGACGCCCGGGATGTCGGCGATCTTCAGCATCTCGGCGGCCAGCTCGGTCTCGTGCCGGGCCACGCCCGTCATGCCGAGCTCGCCGAGGTACTCCGCCGCGCAGCCCATGCCGACGGCCTGGGCCACCATCTGGGTGCCCGCCTCGAACCGCTGCGGCGGCGGCGCGTAGGTGGTGGCCTCCATGGTCACGACCTCGACCATGGACCCGCCGGTGATGGTCGGCGGCATGGCTTCCAGCAGCTCACGCCGCCCGTACAGGGCACCGACGCCGGTCGGGCCGAGCATCTTGTGCCCGCTGAACGCCGCGAAGTCGACGCCGAGCTCGTGGAGGTCCACGGGCATGTTCGGCACGGACTGGCAGGCGTCGAGCACGGTGAGCGCGCCGACCCGCTTGGCCGCCGCGACGAGCGTGGCCACGGGCGCGATCGCGCCGGTCACGTTCGACACGTGCCCGAAGGCGAGCACACGGGTGCGCTCGGTGACGACCTCGTCGAGGGTCGAGAGGTCGAGCCGACCGTCGTCCGCCACGGGGATCCAGCGCAGGACGGCGCCCGTCCGGGCGGCCAGCTCCTGCCACGGGACGAGGTTGGCGTGGTGCTCCGCCTCGGTGACCACGATCTCGTCGCCCGGCGCGAGCCGGAACCGCGCCGCGGCCTCTCCCCCGCGACCCAGGGTCGCGTTGGAGAAGGCGTAGGCCACGACGTTGATCGCCGCGGTCGCACCCGGCTGCCAGACGATCTCGCCCTCGTCGGCCCCGACGAACGCGGCGACCGCCGCGCGCGCCTGCTCGAACGCCTCGGTGGCCTCCTCGGCGAGCTGGTGCGCGCCGCGGTGGACCGCGGCGTTGCGCTGCTCGTAGAAGTCCACCTCGGTGTCCAGCACCACCTGGGGTTTCTGGGACGTGGCGGCGGAGTCCAGGTACACGAGGGGTTGGCCACCCCGCACCGTGCGCTCGAGCAGCGGGAAGTCAGCCCGGACGGCGGCCAGCTCGGTGGTGGAGAGCGAGCCGCTCTCCGTGGCCTGCGGCGCCGGGTCGCCCGGTCGCACGGTGGTGGTGGTCATCATGTCCCCTCGAAGTGCCTCAGCGGTCGGTCAGGCCGTGGCCGTCGCGTTCGCGCCGACGTACTTGTCGTAGCCCTCTTCCTCGAGGCGGTCGGCCAGCTCGGAGCCGCCCTCCTCGGCGATCTTGCCGTCGACGAAGACGTGCACGAAGTCGGGCTTGATGTAGCGCAGGATGCGCGTGTAGTGCGTGATCAGCAGGATCCCGATGTCGGTGTTCGCCTTGGCGCGGTTCACGCCCTCCGACACGATGCGCAGCGCGTCGACGTCGAGGCCGGAGTCGGTCTCGTCGAGGATGGCGAAGCGCGGCTTGAAGAGCTCCATCTGCAGGATCTCGTGGCGCTTCTTCTCGCCGCCGGAGAAGCCCTCGTTCACGGAGCGCTCGGCGAAGGCCGGGTCCATGCGCAGGTTCTCCATCGCGCCCTTGACCTCCTTGCCCCACGTGCGCAGGGCGGGGGCGGTGCCGTCGATGGCAGTCTTGGCGGTCCGCAGGAAGTTCGCGACGGAGACGCCGGTGACCTCGACCGGGTACTGCATGGCCAGGAAGAGGCCGGCGCGGGCACGCTGGTCGACCGTCATCTCCAGCAGGTTCTCGCCGTCGAGCGTGACGGTGCCCGAGGTGACGGTGTACTTGGGGTGGCCGGCGAGCGCCGAGGCCAGGGTGGACTTGCCCGAGCCGTTGGGGCCCATGATCGCGTGGGTCTCACCGCTGGCGATCGTCAGGTCGACGCCGCGCAGGATCGGCTTGGGGCCTTCCTTGGTCTCGACGCTGACATGCAGGTCGCGGATCTCGAGGGTGGGCATATCTGTTACTCCAGGGTTGCGAAGTCAGTGGTTCAGGAGACGGGGACGGTCACGTCGATGTCGACGAGCACGCGCTCGCCGTCGACGGTCACCGGGTAGACGGGCACGGGGCGCACCGCCGGGAGCTGGACGGGCTGGCCGGTCCGCAGGTCGAACTGGGAACCGTGCAGCCAGCACTCCACGAGGCAGCCCTCGACCTCGCCGTCGGACAGCGAGACGGCGCCGTGCGAGCAGACGTCCGAGATGGCGTGGAAGTTGCCGTCGGCGTCGCGGGCCACCGCGACCGCGACCGGGGCGCCGTCGGCGCCGTCGAGCTCCACGAGCATCGCCTCCTCCGGTCCCAGGTCGTCGGTCATGCAGGCCAGCTGCGCGGTCATGCGGTCGGAGCCTCGGCCGGTGCCCCGGTGATCACGCTCATCGACTTCTCCAGCTCGGCCTCGATGGAGGCCAGCAGGCGCTCCTCGACCGACGGGACGCCGATCTCGTGGATGAGCTCGGCGAAGAAGCCGCGCACGACGAGACGACGGGCCTCGATCTCGGGGATGCCCCGGGCCTGGAGGTAGAAGAGCTGCTCGTCGTCGAACCGGCCGGTGGCGCTGGCGTGGCCGGCGCCGGCGATCTCGCCGGTCTCGATCTCGAGGTTCGGCACCGAGTCCGCGCGCGCGCCGTCCGAGAGGACCAGGTTGCGGTTGAGCTCGTAGGTGTCGGTGTTCTCGGCGTTCGCGCGGATCAGCACGTCGCCCACCCACACGGTGTGCGCGCCGGCGCCCTGCAGGGCGCCCTTGTAGGTCACGCGGGACTTGCACTCCGGCACCGCGTGGTCCACGAAGAGGCGGTGCTCCTGGTGCTGGTCGGTGTCCGCGAAGTAGAGGCCCACCATCTCGACGTCGCCGCCCTCGGCGGTGAACTCGGCGTCCGGCGTGATGCGCACGACGTCGCCGCCGAACGTCACCACGACGTGCTTGAGCTTCGCGTCGCGGCCGATCCGGGCCCGGTGCGACGAGGCGTGCACGGCGCCGTCGGACCAGTCCTGGACGCTGACGACGGTGAGGTGCGCGCCGTCCTCGACCACGATCTCGACGGTCTCGGCGAGCGAGCCGACGCCGTTGTGGTCGATGACCACGACGGCCTCGGAGTGCCGCTCGGCACGGACCAGCACGTGGGCCGCGGTCGCGTCCGTGGACACGCCCTCCAGGCGCACGGAGGTGACGTCGGAGGCCACGGCCTCGGCCGGGATCGTCACCACGGTGGCCTGCTCGAAGGCGTTCCACGCGGTGACGGCGGTGCGGTCGCCGGGCTTGCCGGCGGTGCCCAGACGGGCGTCGTCGCGGGCGACGGTCTCCACCTTCACCTCGGGGGCGGCGGTCACCTCGACCGTGACGCCCGAGGAGCCCAGGTCCGCCTGGAACAGCGGCTGGAGGCGGTCGGCCGGGGAGAAGCGCCACTCCTCCTCGCGCCCGTTGGGCACGGGGATGTCCTCCAGGGAGAACGAGGTGAGGCGCTCGGCGCGGGAGCCCTGGGGCTTGCCGCCGACGCCGTGGGTGTGGGCGCCGTCGGCAACAGCGCGCGAGTGATCGGTCGTGAGAGTCATGTCAGCCGACGGACCCTTCCATCTGCAGCTCGATGAGGCGGTTGAGCTCGAGTGCGTACTCCATGGGCAGCTCGCGCGCGATGGGCTCGACGAACCCGCGCACGATCATGGCCATGGCCTCGGTCTCCTCCATACCCCGGGACATGAGGTAGAACAGCTGGTCCTCGCTCACCCGCGAGACCGTGGCCTCGTGACCCATGGACACGTCGTCCTCGCGGACGTCCACGTACGGGTAGGTGTCGCTGCGGGAGATCTGGTCGACCAGCAGCGCGTCGCAGAGGACGTTGGACGCGGAGTGGGAGGCACCCTCGAGCACCTGCACCAGACCGCGGTACGACGTGCGGCCGCCGCCGCGCGCCACGGACTTGCTGACGATCGACGACGACGTGTTCGGTGCCGCGTGGACCATCTTCGCGCCGGCGTCCTGGTGCTGGCCCTCGCCCGCGAAGGCGATGGACAGCGTCTCGCCGCGGGCGTGCTCGCCCAGCAGGTAGATCGCCGGGTACTTCATGGTGACCTTCGAGCCGATGTTGCCGTCGACCCACTCCATGGTGGCGCCCTCGGCGGCCGTGGCCCGCTTGGTCACCAGGTTGTACACGTTGTTCGACCAGTTCTGGATCGTCGTGTAGCGCACGCGGGCGTTCTTCTTGACGACGATCTCGACGACGGCCGAGTGCAGGGAGTCCGACGTGTAGATCGGCGCCGTGCAGCCCTCGACGTAGTGCACGTAGCTGCCCTCGTCGGCGATGATCAGCGTGCGCTCGAACTGGCCCATGTTCTCGGTGTTGATCCGGAAGTAGGCCTGCAGCGGGATCTCCACGTGCACGCCCGGCGGCACGTAGACGAACGAGCCGCCCGACCAGACGGCCGAGTTCAGCGCGGCGAACTTGTTGTCGCCCGACGGGATGACCGTGCCGAAGTACTCCTGGAACAGCTCCGGGTAGTCGCGCAGGCCGGTGTCGGTGTCGACGAAGATGACACCCTGCTCCTCCAGGTCCTCGCGGATCTGGTGGTAGACGACCTCGGACTCGTACTGGGCAGCGACACCCGCGACGAGACGCTGCTTCTCCGCCTCGGGGATGCCGAGCCGGTCGTACGTGGCCTTGATGTCCTCGGGCAGCTCCTCCCAGGACGTGGCCTGCTTCTCCGTGGAGCGCACGAAGTACTTGATCTTGTCGAAGTCGATGCCCGACAGGTCGGAGCCCCAGCTCGGCATGGGCTTCTTGCCGAAGAGGCGCAGGGCCTTGAGCCGCTGGTTCAGCATCCACTCGGGCTCGTTCTTCAGAGCCGAGATGTTGCGGACAACCTCTTCGCTCAGGCCGCGCTGCGCGGACATGCCCGCGGCGTCGCTGTCGTGCCAGCCGTACTCGTACGAGCCGATGCTGGCGATGATCTCATCGTCGGAGCGCTGCTCTGGCGCTTGCGTTTCTGCGCTCATCACTTTCCTTCGGTGGGGGTCGTCGCGGGGAAGGACCTCGGGACGCCCGCGCCCTGGTGGGCGGAGACGTTCACGGGGATGTTGGTCGTGCAAGCATGTGCGCCACCGGCGATGGTCGCCAGCCGCTGGACGTGCGAGCCCAGCAGCTCGCTGAACGCGCGGGCCTCCTGCTCGCACAGCTCGGGGAACTCCTCGGCCACGTGCTGGACCGGGCAGTGCCCCTGGCAGAGCTGGACCGCGGGCGCCACGACACCGGCCGTGGGGCCGGTCAGCGGCGCCGGCACCGGCCGCACGGAGGCGGCGTAGCCGTCCGCCGACAGGAGCTGGACGAGCTGGGCGGCGCGGCCCTCGGCGTCGGACGCCGTGAGGTGCGGTGCGTAGCTGCGCGCGACGGCGTCGAACCGCTCCTTGGCGAAGCCCGCCACCGCCTGGCTGCCGCCGGTCTCCTTGAGGAACCGCAGCACCTGCCGGGCGATCTCCTGGTAGCCGCCCGCCAGCTCGGACTGGCCGCCGCTCGTGACGACGTACCGCCGCGCGGGGCGCCCGCGCCGGGGGGTGCCCGACGGCGTGGCCTCGTGGACGGTGATCTTGCCGTCCTCCTCCAGGAGGCCGAGGTGCCGGCGCACGGCCGGGGCGGTCAGGCCCAGGACGGCGGCCAGCGCGCCCGCAGTGACCGGACCGCGGGAGGCGACGAGCTCGAGCACGCGCCGTCGCGTGGTGCCGTCGGTCTCGTGGCTCGCCGGATGGCTCACCGCGTGGCCGGCGGACACCTGTGCCGGTGCGCTCATGCTGGTCACCTCCTCGTTCGTCGGTCCGGGGGCAGACCTCACCCGGTGGGCACGCCTTCGTAGACGCCAATGCTTTTGAGAACATCCTTGTTCCCTAATTCGAGATGCGCAAGGAAGGCGACCCTCAGTTGTGGTCGATCGCGACACATCTCACACGCGAGGTCCACCCCCAGGTCACGCCGGGCGACACCGTCCGCGCGGGACGCCGCCTACGATTGTGCGGTGCCCCTGTCCGACGCGCCCGCGATCGACCCCGCCCAGGCGGCCACCGCGGACGCCGCCACAGCCAGCCCCGCCGGTGCCGACCACGAGGTCGCCGTCCAGGTGCGCGGGCTCGTCAAACGCTACGACGGCCGCGCCGTCGTCGACGGCCTGGACCTGACCGCCCGCCCGGGCGCCGTCACCGCCGTCCTCGGCCCCAACGGCGCGGGCAAGACGACCACCATCGAGTGCTGCGAGGGCCTGCGCTCCCCCGACGGAGGCACCGTCCGGGTGCTGGGACACGACCCCGTGGCCGACGCCCGGGCGCTGCGCCCGCGGGTCGGCGTCATGCTGCAGGACGGCGGGCTGCCCACCGGGGTGCGCGCCCTGGAGCTGCTGCGGCACGTCGCCGCCATGTACGCCACACCCCGCCCCGTGGACGAGCTCGCCGAACGCCTCGGGCTGCACGGCTTCGCGCGCACCACGGTGCGCCGCCTGTCCGGCGGGCAGCGCCAGCGCGTCGCGCTCGCCGCGGCCGTGGTCGGTCGGCCCGACGTCGTGTTCCTCGACGAGCCCAGCGCCGGCATGGACCCCCAGAGCCGGCGCGCCGTCTGGGACCTGGTGCGCGAGCTGCGGTCCGACGGCGTCGCCATCGTGCTGACCACGCACCTCATGGACGAGGCCGCCGACCTCGCCGACCACGTGCACGTCGTGGACCACGGCCGGGTGATCGCGTCGGGCACCGTCCGCGACCTGACGTCCGGGAGCGGCGCGGGCCCGGGCTCGATCCGGGTCGAGGCCACCCCGAACCTGGACCTCACCCCGCTCCGCACCGCCCTCCACTCGCTGAGTGCTGGACATTTGTCGCCCGAACCGGCCCAAACCCCGCAGATACCCAGCACTCAACGAGAAGGCGAGTGGGTGGTCGGCGAGAGCGAGGCCGGCGTGTACACCGTGACCGGGGCCGTGGACCCGGCGGCCGTGGCCGCCGTGGCCGCGTGGCTCGCCGGGCAGGGCGTGCTGGCGCGATCGGTCACCACCGGCAGCCGCACCCTCGAGGACGTCTTCCTCGACCTCACCGGGAGGCACCTGCGATGAGCGCGCCCACCACGCGGGTCGAGCCCGCCGCCGCGCGGGTAGAGCCCGCCGCCGCGCCGGCCGCGCGCCGGATCGCCGCCCAGGCGTCGTTCGAGACCCGCGCGATCCTGCGCAACGGCGAGCAGCTCCTCGTGACGATCGTGCTGCCCGTCCTGGTGCTCTTCGCCCTGGTGCGCACGTCGTTCATCGACCTCGACACGCACGGCTTCTCGCGCGTCGACTTCGTGACGCCGGGCGTGCTCGCGCTCGCCGTGATGTCGACGGCGTTCACCTCGCAGGCGATCGCCACCGCGTTCGACCGGCGCAACGGCGTGCTGCGCCTCATGGCGACGACGCCGCTGGGCCGGTCCGGGCTGCTGGCCGGCAAGGTGCTCGGCGTGCTCGCCGTCGAGGTGGTGCAGGTGGTCGTCATCTGCGGCGTCGCGGTGGCGCTGGGCTGGCGGCCGGAGCTGGGCGCGCTGCCCGCCGTCGTCGGCGCCGTGCTGCTCGGGACCGCCGCGTTCACCGCCCTGGCCCTGCTGCTCGCGGGGACCCTGCGCGCCGAGGGCGTGCTCGCCGTCGCCAACCTGGTCCTCGTGCTGCTCACCGTGGGCGGCGGCGTGCTGCTGCCCGCGCAACAGCTCGCGGGGCCGCTGGCGCACGTGGCGGTGCTGCTGCCGTCGGGCGCGCTGGGCGAGGCGATGCGCGGGGCGCTGCTGTACGGGTCCGTGCCCCCGTTCTCCGTGGTGGTGCTGCTGGCCTGGACCGCGGCGCTCGGCGCGGGCGCGGCCCGCCTGTTCCGGTGGCACTGAGCCTTCACCGGCCCTGATTCCGCCGGCGCTGACCGCTACCCGGGCCTGACCGGGGAACTACTTACCACGCACGCATACCTGGGCGGTATGACCTTTTCGAGAGGTTGGCGGGTGAAATTTGCCCATTTAGGGTCCACTTCACCTACATTCCCCAGGGAGGCAGCGTGACTTCCACTCTCAGCAACCGTCGCCGGCTGATCGTCGGTGCCGGTATCGCGATCGCCCTCGCGGCGGCCCCGGCCGCAGCGGCCGTGGCCTCGGCAGCTCCGGACGAGGCACCCGTACCCGTCGCGGGCGCACTGATCGAGGACTCGTACATCGTGGTCCTCAAGGACAGCGGTGTCAGCAAGGGCCAGGTCCGCTCCGCGGCCAGCGGCCTGGTGCAGGAGTACGGCGGCGAGGTGCAGCGCTCCTACACCAACGCGGTGCGCGGCTTCTCGGCGTCGATGTCGGCGGCGCAGGCCGAGCGGCTCGAGGCGGACCCGTCCGTCGCGTACGTGGAGCAGAACCGGGTCATGACCGCGACGGACACGCAGTCGCCGGTCCCCTCCTGGGGTCTGGACCGCATCGACCAGGAGAGCCTGCCGCTCGACGACTCGTACACGTACGGGAACTCGGGCTCGGGCGTGACGGCGTACATCGTCGACACCGGCATCCTGACCACCCACGAGGACTTCGGCGGCCGCGCGGTCAGCGGCACCGACACCGTGGACAACGACGACGACGCCACCGACTGCGCGGGCCACGGCACGCACGTCGCCGGCACCGTGGGCGGCTCGTCCTACGGCGTCGCCAAGGACGTCTCGCTCGTCGCGGTCCGCGTGCTGGACTGCAGCGGCTCCGGCACGTACGACGGCGTCATCGCCGGCATCGACTGGGTGACGGCCGATCACCAGGCCGGCGAGCCGGCGGTGGCCAACATGTCGCTCGGCGGCGGCTTCTCGCAGGCCGTGAACGACGCCGTGTCCGAGGCCGTCGCGGACGGGGTCACCTTCGCCCTGGCCGCCGGCAACGACTACGCCGCCGACGCCTGCGACGGCTCACCGGGCTCCACGCCGGAGGCCCTCACGGTGGGCGCCACCGAGGACACGGACGCCCGCGCCGTGTACTCCAACATCGGCACCTGCGTGGACATCTTCGCGCCCGGTACCGACATCACGTCGGCCTGGTACACCGGCGACACCGCCACGAACACCATCAGCGGTACCTCGATGGCCACGCCGCACGTCGCGGGCGCCGCAGCGCTCGTGCTGGGCGGCAACCCGGGCGCGACGCCGGCCGAGGTCGGCGACGCCCTGACCGGTGCGGCCGTGCCGGACGTCGTGTCCGACCCGGGCACGGGCTCGCCGAACCTGCTGCTGAGCGTCAGCGGTCTCTGACGGTTCCTCCTCGTCACGCAGGGGTCCCGGCATCGCGCCGGGGCCCCTGTGGCGTTCCTGACAGCTAGTCGGCAAAGAATCACACCCGGTCCGGGACGAGCACGGGAGGCGACGCCGTCGTCGGGCACTAGCGTGGGACCCGTGACCGCACCCGCCGCCCCCGTCTCCTGGCTCGACGCGCTCCCCGGCCGCGTGGACCGCTTTCGCCACTGGACCCGCGCGGTCCTGATCGCGAACCTGATCGGCCAGATCGGCATCATCGGGACCGGCGGCGCCGTGCGCCTGACCGACTCGGGCCTGGGCTGTTCCACCTGGCCGCAGTGCGAGCCCGGCAGCTTCACCCCGCAGTTCCACGAGGCGACGACGCTGCACCCCTACATCGAGTTCGGCAACCGCACGCTGACGGGCGTGCTCGGGGTCATCGCGGTGCTGCTCGCGGTGCTGGTGTGCACCGACCTGAAGCGCACCGCGTCCTACCGCATGCTCGGCCTGGCGCCGATCGTGGGCGTGCTGATGCAGGCGCTGATCGGCGGCATCGTGGTGCTGCTGCACCTGCACCCGGGCTGGGTGTCCCTGCACTTCGCGGTCTCCGGCGCGCTGGTCGCCGTGTCCCTGTACCTGTTGCACCGGCACGGCGAGGGCGACGGCACCCCGCGGCTCGTGGTCGCGCCGCGCGTGCGCACCCTCGCGTGGGCCCTGGCCGGGCTGACCGCCGTCGTGGTCGTGTTCGGCGTGCTGACCACCGGAGCCGGCCCGCACAGCGGCGACTCCGAGGTGGGTTACCGGTTCGCCATCGACCCGGCGGTCCTGACCAAGTGGCACGCCGCCGCGGTGTGGGTGTTCCTGGCTGTCCTGGTCGCCTTCCTGGTGGCGGTCCGGCGCGGGCCGGCCGAGGTGCGCCGTGCGGCCGTCACCCTGCTGGTGATCACGCTGGCGCAGGGCCTGATCGGGTACGTGCAGTACTTCACCGACCTGCCCGAGCTGCTCGTCGGGCTGCACATGATCGGCGCGGCGGCGCTCATCGCGGGTACGACGCGGGTGTGGCTGACGACGCGGGTGCGGTGACGGTGTCCTGATGGTGACGGGGTCCTGATGGTGACGGGGTCCTGATGGTCACGGTGGGCTGACGCCGGCGGTCGGCGCTGGGCCGATCGGGGTCAGGCCTCGTTCCGGCTGGTGCCCACCAGCCCGTGGTCGTACGCGGCGATCACCAGCTGTGCCCGGTCGCGGGCGTGCAGCTTGGCCCGCAGGCTGCCGATGTGGGTCTTGACGGTGCCCATCGAGATGGTGAGCGCCCGGGTGATCTCGTCGTTCGAGAGGCCCCGGCCCACCTGGGTGAGCACCTCGGTCTCGCGGTCGGTGAGGACGCCCGGTCCCTGCGGGGCCTGTAGCGCGGTGCGATGTGCCGCCGCTTCCGGAGCCGGGTCCTGGGCCCTCAGCGGGTCCGGGCCCTCCACCGCGTCCCGGTCCGGGCCTTCCCCCGCGTCCCGGGCGGGGACCTGCGCCGCAGGCCGGTCGAGGTAGTGCGCGACGAGCCGGGTGAGGATGCTCGGCGCGAACAGAGACTCGCCGGAATGGGTGCGCCGGATCGCGTCGACGAGCCGCTCGGGCTCGGCGTCCTTGAGGAGGAACCCGCTCGCGCCAGCCCGCAGGGCCGCATGGACGTACTCGTCCAGCTCGAACATGCTCAGCACAAGGACGCGGGTCTCGTGGGGCCCGGAGTCGGCGAGGATGCGGCGGGTCGCATCGATACCGTCGCCGCCGGGCATGCGGATGTCCATGAGCACGATGTCGGGTCGCAGCTCGGCAGCGCGGGCGACCGCGGCGTCTCCCGTGCCGGCCTCGCCGACCACGGCGAGGTCCGGCGCGCCGTCGACGACGATCCGGAGGCTGTGGCGGATCAGCGGCTGGTCGTCCACGACGAGCACCTCGACCGGGGTGCTCATCGGCGGGTGTCCATGTCGGACGGGCCGCTGGCCGGGCTGATGCTCGCCGGGCTGATGCTCGCCGGGCCGCTGGCCGGGCTGATGCTCGCCGGGCTGATGCTCGCCGGGCTGCTGGCCGGGCTGCGGGCCTGGCTGATGCGGGCCTGGCTGATGCTGGCCGGGCTGATGCTGGCCGGATGGTCTGGCAGACGCGCGACGACACGGAACCCTGACCCGGCGGCACGGGCCCGGGTGCCGCCACCGGCATCAGCACTGCAGTCACTCGTGTCGGTGGCGGCACCCGTGTCGCTGTCAGAGTCGTCGGTGTCAGCATCGTTGTCGGTGCCCGCACCGGTCTGCAGCGTGCCGCCGAGCGCGGCCACCCGCTCGCGCAGACCCACGAGGCCCTGGCCGGCCCCGGGGCAGGGTCGCCAGCCGGCCACGGGGCCGTCGTCGTCGACCGTCAGGACGATCGTGTCGGCCTCCCGGCGCACGGCGACGCGGGCACTGGTCGGGCCGGCGTGCCGTGCGGTGTTGGCGAGCGTCTCGCGGACGATCGCGCACACGGTCAGCTGCGCACCGGCGGACACGTCGCCGAGGTCACCGAGCTCCAGGGTCACGGCGACGCCACCTGCCCGGGCGGAGTCGACGACGTCGGGCAGGTCGGTGAGCGCCTCGGTCGGTCGCAGCGGCGCCGTCTCGCCGCCCGGCGTGCGCAGCACCGTGAGCATGCGGCGCAGCTCGGTCGTGGCCGCCCGGCCGGTCCGTTCGATGTCCGCGAGCGCCCGGGCGTGCTCCACCTCGCCGGCGGGTCCGGTCAGGGTGCGGGCGGCCGCGGCGCGCACGGTGATGAGGCCGAGCCCGTGGGAGGCGAGGTCGTGCAGGTCGCGCGCGATGCGCAACCGCTCGGCCTGGGCGGCGCGCTCGGCGGCCCAGGCGGTCAGGTCGTCCTCGTAGTCGCGGCGCTGGCGGCCCGTGCGGACGAGCGCCCAGACCATCACGCCCAGGGCGATCCCGGCCGCCCCGAGCACTGTGACCAGCACGGCGACGGGCTGCTGGACGCCTGTGGCGGCCAGCGACAGGCCGAGGACTGCGAGCACGACGGTGGCGGTCAGCCAGGCACGTGAGCGCAGTTCAGGGCGGGCGGTCGAGTCCATCGCCCGAGTCTAGGTTTCCGACGGTCGGCGCACATCGGACCTGGGTCTGACGGACCACGGGCCGAGTCGACGCGCGAAGTCCGGACCTGGGACCGATGACCTCGCTGGGGCGGGCCGCTGGGATGGAGGCATGCTCCTGATCGAACAGCTCGTCAAACGTCATGGTCCCCGTACCGTCCTCGACCGGGTCGGCTTCACCGCCCGGCCGGGGCGCGTCACCGCCTTCCTGGGCCCGAACGGGGCCGGCAAGTCCTCGACCCTGCGGGTCCTGCTCGGCCTGGACCGCGCCGACGGCGGCCGTGCCCTGGTCGGCGGGCGTCCGTACCGGAGCCTGCGTGATCCGCTGCGCACGGTCGGCTCGATGCTCGACGGGTCCGGCGCGCACCGGTCGCGCACCGCACGGGACCACCTGGCGTGGGTCGCGCGGAGCAACGGCATACCGGGCCGCCGCATCGGGGAGGTGCTCGATCTGGTCGGGCTCGCGGACTCGGGGCGGGTCCGCGTCGGCCGGTACTCGCTCGGCATGGGGCAGCGGCTGGGCCTGGCCACGGCGCTCCTGGGTGAGCCGGAGGTGCTCGTGCTCGACGAGCCGGTGAACGGGCTCGACCCCGAGGGCATCCGCTGGATGCGCGGCCTGTTGCGCGGCCATGCGGACGGCGGGGGCACGGTGCTGCTGTCCAGCCACCTGATGGGCGAGGTCGCGGGGATCGCGGACGATCTCGTGGTGATCGCCGGCGGCCGGGTCGTGGCCGCCGGGACGCTGGACGCGGTGACCGCCGGGCACCGAACCCTGGAGGACGCCTTCTTCGCGCTCACCGGCGGCGGCCAGGAGGCGGCACGATGAGCTTTCTGAACACTCTCCTCGGCGAGCTGCGCAAGACGGTGACACTGCCCGCGAGCGGGCTCGCCGCCGCGGGCACGCTGATCGGGTCGGCGGGCATCACGGTGCTCAACGGGTTCGGCACCCGGGCCGCCCTCGACTCGGGCGCACAGGGGTCGCGGGCGTTCCAGTCCGCCTTCGAGACCGGCTACGCGGCGGTCCCGCTCGGCACGGTCGGCGCCGTCGTGATCGGGGTGGTGGCGATCAGCAGCGAGTACGCCGCGAACAGCCCGGACGCGGGCGGCGGCCGCCAGATCACGGCAACCCTGGCGGCGAGCCCGCACCGGGTCCGCCTGCTCGTCGCGAAGGCGCTGAGCGTGCTGCTGCTGGTGGTCGCGACCGCGGCGGTCACGATATCCGTGTGCGTCGCCCTGGCCGGCCTGATCATCGGCGACACGTCCGGCGGGCCGGGCGGGTCCGACGCAGCGGTCGGGTGGGACGAGGCGATGGCCCGGTCGGCCGGCGCCGGCCTCTACTGGACGCTGACCGCCCTGCTCGCCCTCGCGGTCACGGTGCTGACCCGCAGCGGGATCGTCCCGCTCGTAGTGCTGGTCACGAACAGCTCGCTGGTGTCGTTCTCCCTGCTGCTGACGCACGTCACCCCGCTCGCCCACTGGCTGCCCGACATGGCCGGCCGGAGGCTCTTCGGCGGACTGTCGACGGTGGAGGGCGGCCTGGACGTCCTGCCTGGCGCGCTCGTCATGGCGGCGTGGACGGCCGGTCTGCTCGCCGTCGCGGGCGTGGTGTTCTCCCGACGGGACGCGTGAACCGTGCGCCTGCCGAACATCATCGCCGCCGAGCTCGACAAGCTCCGCACGCTCCCGGCCGTCGTTCTTGCCGCCGTGGCCACGGCGGTGGTGGGGGTCGCCCTCGCCGCGGCCCTGGCCGCCTCGGCGGCCGCAACACAGGGCGAGGCCGTCTCGACCACAGGCGTCTCGACCACCGACGTCATGGCCCAGGCCGTGCCGTTCGTGCAGACCGGCCTGATCCTGCTGGGCGTCCTCCCGGTCTCCCACGAGCTGGCGGGACGCCAGCTCCGCACCACGCTCGCCGCAGTCCCCCGCCGGGGACTGCTCCTGGCGGGCAAGACCGTCGCCACGCTCGTCGCGGCGGCGCTCACCGCGGCCGTGACCGTCGGCGGCCTGCTGGGCGCCGCCACCGTCGTCGCGCACCTGACGGACGCTCCGGTGGCGACGGGCAGGATCGATCTGGGGCCTGTCCTCGGCGCGGTCGCCTACCTGGTGCTGATCGGGCTGCTCAGCCACGCGATCGCACTGCTGGTCCGGGGCCTGGTCCCGGCGCTCGTCGGGACGCTGAGCCTCGTCCTGATCGTGTCGCCGCTGCTCGCCTCGCTCTCCGAGCACGCCCGCTGGCTCCCCGACCGCGCGGCGGCGCAGCTCTACGCCCCTGGCGACGAGGTGCTCACGGCCGCCACGGGAGCCCTCGTGATGCTCGCGTGGATCGCCCTGGTCGGCACCCTCGCCACGGTGCTCTTCGTCCGGCGCGACCCATGACGGCACCTGACAGCGCGTGACGGCCCATGACGCGGCGCGGGACAGCCCGTGACAGCCCGGCACAACCCGTGACAGCGGTCTGACAGTCCCGTGCGAGCGGGCCCCCGCACGCTGGGGGCATGAACACGAACGCGATCGAGGCACAGGGCCTCGTCAAGATCTTCGGCGACAACCGCGCCGTGGACGGCGTCGACCTCACCGTGCGCACCGGGACCGTCTACGGGGTGCTCGGGCCCAACGGCGCGGGCAAGACCACGACCATCCGCATGCTCGCCACCCTGCTGCGGCCCGACGGCGGCGAGGCCCGCATCTTCGGCCACGACATCGCCCGCGAGGGCGCCGCCGTCCGCTCCCTGATCGGGGTCACGGGCCAGTACGCGTCGGTCGACGAGACGCTGAGCGCCACCGAGAACCTCGTGGTCTTCGGGCGGCTGCTCGGGCTGTCGGCGCGCGCCGCGCGGGCCAAGTCGGCCGAGCTCCTGGAGGAGTTCTCGCTGACCGACGCCGCCAAGCGGCCGCTGCGCAACTACTCCGGCGGCATGCGCCGCCGGCTCGACCTGGCGGCGAGCCTGATCGCCCGCCCGCCGCTCATCTTCCTGGACGAACCCACCACGGGCCTGGACCCGCGCACCCGCAACCAGATGTGGGACACGATCCGCCGGCTGGTCGCGGACGGCTCCACCGTGCTGCTCACCACCCAGTACCTCGACGAGGCCGACCAGCTCGCCGACCGCATCGCGGTCATCGACCGCGGCACGGTCGTCGCCGAGGGCACCGCGGACGAGCTCAAGTCCACCGTCGGCGCCCAGTCGCTCCAGGTCGGGCTCGCCGAGGCCGGCGACCTCGGCACCGCGCTCAGCCTGGTCCAGCAGGTCTTCGGCGCCGCGGGCGTCGTCGCGCCGGAGGGGCTGCGCATCACGGTGCCGGTCCCCCACGCCGAGGCCGTCGCCGACCTGCTGGTCCGGTTCCGGGACGCCGGGGTGCCGATCGACTCCGTCAGCCTCGACAAGCCGAGCCTGGACGAGGTCTTCCTCACCCTCACCGGCCACTCGGCGTCCGACGACGCCCCCACCGCCGGCAGCACCGAGAACACCCGGAACGACACCGAGAAGGTGACCGCATGAGCACCGCAACCCTGGCCCCGGCACCGCACACCGCCACGATCCAGCCCGCCCGGGTCGGCCTGGCCGCCACCGTCTCCCAGTCGTTCACCATGGCCTACCGCGGCCTGCTCAAGGTGCGCCACACCCCCGAGCAGCTCATCGACGTGACCTTCCAGCCGATCATCTTCACGCTGATGTTCACGTACCTGTTCGGCGGGGCGGTCTCCGGCAGCGTCGGCGCCTACCTGCCGCTGATCATCCCCGGCATCCTGGCGCAGACCGTCATCACGGCCTCGGTAGTGACCGGCGTCCAGCTCCGCGAGGACATGGACAAGGGCGTGTTCGACCGGTTCCGCTCCCTGCCGATCGCACGCATCGCGCCGCTGGCCGGCGCCCTGCTCGCCGACACGGTCCGCTACCTCGTGGCGACGACCATCACGTTCCTGACCGGCATCGTCATGGGCTGGCGGCCCGGCGGCGGCTTCGGCGGCGTGGTGCTCGCCGGGCTGCTCGTGATCGTCTGCGCGTGGGCGCTGAGCTGGATCTTCGCCTACATCGGCGTGATCGCACGGTCGGCCACGTTCGTCCAGGGCGTCTCGTTCATGGTCCTGTTCCCCCTGACCTTCCTGTCCAACGCGTTCGTCGAGGTCGACACCCTGCCGGGCTGGATGCAGGCGTTCGTCCAGGTCAACCCGGTGTCCCACCTGGTCTCGGCCGTGCGGTCCCTCGCGAACGAGGGCCTGGTCACGGCCGACGTGGGCTGGACGCTGCTGAGCGCGGCAGTGGTCGTGGTGATCTTCGCCCCGATCGCGGTCCGCAGCTACCTCCGCAAGGCCTGAGGCCGGCAGCCGAGGGCGGCGCGGCGTCGAACGTAGGGATCGTCGGTCCATGACCGCTCATGAGCCGACGATCCCTACGTTCGACGGCCCGCTAGCGCACGGCCAGCGCTACCGCCGGCAGGGTTTCCAAGGTGGTCAGGGCGCGCTCCGCGAGGTCCTCGCGGGGGATCGCCGCGATCCTCGCCCGCGCCGCCGCCACCGCCTCCGGCCCGTGCCGGTCGGCCGCCGCGGCGAGGACGGGCTCGCGCCGCAGCGCCAGGAAGTCCTGCCGCGAGCCCAGCACCTCGGCCAGGGCGAGCAGCTCCAGGCCGCCGTTCGCGCCGAGCGGCACAGCCACATCCGGCCCCGCGGCCGCCTCGCCCGTCTGCGGCCCCGCCGCGAGCACCGCGCCCACGGCGAGGCACACCGTGCCCAGCACGGGGTGGTCGGCCACGTGGCGCATCCACTCCCGGTACAGCCGCACGGCACGACGCCGGACGACGTCGGCCGCCTGCCGTGCCCGCGCGTCCTGCCCGGCGTCGACGAGCCGCACGATCCACGCGGACCCCACGATCACCGCCCAGGGCGCGGCCGGGGACGGGTCCCCGCGCCCGGCCGGCGGCGGCCCGACGGCACGCACCGCGGGCGAGTCCGGGCCGGGGGGCGCCACGCCGTCGTCCTCCGCGACGCCCGGCAGGTCCGCGAACACGTTCACCGCCTCCTCGTACAGGTCGAGCGCCCCGGCGACGTCGCCCCGCACCCAGGCGATCTCGGCCCGGCCTGCCCGGACCACGGCGCGCGACTCGTCGCCCCCGCGCTCGGACTGGTCCGCGTCCTTTGCGGACCGCTCGACCCGCGCACAGATCCGTTCGGCCCCGGCCAGGTCGCCGTCGGCGATGGCGGTGCCGAGGTCCACCCAGTCGAGCTGCCGCATCGCGCCGTCGGCCCCGATCACCGTCAGGCCCTCCCGCGCCACGCGCGACCAGTGCGTCGCGGTCCGGGTGTCCCCGGCCCCGAACGCCGTGGTGGCCAGGAACATCGCGGCGCCCGCCCGGCTGGCGACGTCGCCGATGCCCTGGGCCAGGTGGTAGGCCCGCTCCGCACCGTCGAGCGCCTCGTCCAGCCGCCCGGCATTTTCCGCCTCCTGCGACGCGACCAGGTGCGCAAGAAAGGCGATGAGCGGGTCGTCCGAGTCGCGCAGGTCCAGGACCGCACCCGGTGCGGGCGCCAGCAGCATGTTCGCCACCGCTCGGGTCCGCGGGCCCACCGCGTCGCCGTGGTCGCGCAGCACCCGCTTGAGCCGGGCCAGCGCCCGCAGGTTCCCCGTGATCCCGGAGAACGCCGTGGTGGCCGCCGCGTAGGCCAGGGCGAGCGCGGTCACGTCCGCGTCCTCGGCCGGGACGGTCCGGCCGGTGACCGCGTCGAGGACGGCGGGCGCCAGGTCGGCCGCCCGCTCCTCCGCGCCCCGCAGGGTCCACGCGCCGCCGAGCGCGACGAAGCCGTGGACGACGACGTCGGGCCGGTCCGCGCGCGCCGCCTCCCGGATCGCGAACAGCAGGTTCTCGTGCTCGCGCCGCAGCAGGTCGACGGCGGCCACCTGCTCCGGCCCGAGGAGCCGGGACGTGCACCAGCGCGCCACGCCCTTGCCCCAGCTCAGCAGCGCGTCGCGGACGGCGTCGTCCTCGCCGGCCTCGGCGAGCCGCAGCAGGCCGAACTCCCGGACCGTCTCCAGCATCCGGTACCGCACCGGGGCCGGCCGGCGTGCTCCCCCGGGCGCGCCGCGACCCGGCAGCCCGGGGTCCTCCTCGACGACGAGCAGGGACTGCGTCACGAGCCCGTCGACGTCGTCGAGCACGTCGAGCGGGACCACCCCGTCGGGGGCCGTCCCCTCGGGGTGCGTGTCGAGCCGGCCCAGGGCGGCGGCCGCGTGGGCGGACAGCCCGTCGGGCAGCACGGAGACGCGGCGCCACAGCTCGCGCTGCGACGGCTCCAGCAGGTTCCAGCTCCACTCGATGACTGCCTCGAGGGTGCGATGCCGGTCGGGCACGGTCCGGTCGCCGCCGCGCAGCAGGGCGAACCGGGCGTCGAGGTGCCGCTCGATCTCCTCGACCGACAGGGTGCGCACGCGCGCGGCGGCCAGCTCGATCGCGAGCGGCAGCCCGTCGAGCCGGTCGCAGAGCCGGGCGACGACGGCGTCGGGCAGCTGCGCGCCGGGCCGGGCCGCGAGCGCCCGCTGCCGGAACAGCTCGACGGCCGGACCGCGCCGGGTCCCGGACGGGCTCGCGCCGTCGCCGGGCACGCCCGCGCCCTCCGCGGAGCCCGCGACGTCCACCGAGCCCGTACCCCGCGCACCGCCCGAGGCGAGCGGCGCCAGCGGGTACACCTGCTCGGCGGCGACCTGGAGGGGCGCGCGGCTCGTGGTCAGGATCCGCAGGCCGGGGGCGGCGGAGAGCAGGACGTCCGCCCAGCGGGCGGCGCCGTCCGGCACGTGCTCGCAGTTGTCCAGCACGAGGAGGGTGCGGGCGGTGCGGGCGCGCTCCACGATGCGGTCGTGCAGGTCGCCGGCGAGCAGCCGGTCGGACAGGCGCGCGGAGCCCACCGCCGACACCCCGAGGCCGTCGGCGATCGCGAGCGCCACGTCGTCGTCCGTGCGCACGCCCGCGAGCTCCGCGACAGCGATCGAGAGCCCGTCCAGCGGGCCCGACGACGTCGCGGCCCGGTCCTCAGCGACCGTGCGCGCCACCTCCTGCGCCAGCCGGGTCTTGCCGAGCCCGCCCGCGCCGAGGATCGTCACCAGCCGGTGCCGGGTCAGCTCGCCGACGACGGCGCGCACGTCGTCCGCGCGCCCGATCAGCGGCGTGGCGGCGGCGCGCAACCCGCGCACGAACCGGCCGGCTCCGGGCCGGGGTGCGGCGGCCGGGTCACCGACGGTCGGGCCGTCGCCCGTCAGGATGCCGCCGTCCGGGGCGTCGGACGGCGAGGTGCCGACCGCCGCGGAGCCGCCGGCCACGCTTGCGGCCACCCCTCCGGCGGCAGCCCCCGCGGCGTCGGCGGCGATGCGCGCGTGCAGTGCCACGAGGTCCGGCGCCGGGTCGGTGCCGAGCTCGGCGACCAGGGCGTGCCGCAGCCGCCCGAACACACGCACCGCCTCGTCGGGACGCCCCGTCGCCGCGAGCGCCGTCATGAGGTCGCGCGCCGCGTCCTCGTCCAGGGGGTCGGCGGCCAGGGCCGCGTTGCCGAGGCCGGTCACGGTCGCGACGTCCCCCGCGGCCACGGCGGCCCGACGGCGCAGGGTGGTCAGCTCGTCCCGGAGCCGTCCGGCGGTGTCCCGGAGCTCCTGTGCAAGGCCGGGTGTCGCGTCGTCCAGCGCGTCTCCCGGTTCGCCGCGCCAGAGCGCGAGGGCGGCGTCCACGACGGCGGCCGCCGCGACGGCCCGGGTCACGCCGTCGTCGGATGCACCGTCGCCGGGTACGTCGCCACCGGGCACGCCGGGCGTCTCGCCGGGCACGCCGCGCATGTCGCCGGGCACGCCGACCGCGCCCCGGCGAAGCGGGCTGGGGATACCGCCCAGGCTGTCGCCGGGGAGCGCGCCGGCAGTGCCGACAGTGCTGTGGGGCGCGCCGGCAGCATGGGCCGCACCGCGCGGCACACCGCCGTCCGGCCCCGCGACACGCACGGACCCGAGAAGATCGCGCGCCTCCGTCACGGCCGCGCGCGCCCGGTCCAGGTCGCTCGGACCCCCGAGCACGTACCCCGCGGACGTGAACCGGACGACGTCCGGGCCGAGCGAGCGCAGCCGCGAGACGAGGCTCTGGAGCGCCGCGCGGGGGTTGGCCGGCAGGTCGTCGGCCCACAGGGCGTCGACCAGCGACGACACCGTGACTGTCCGGGGTGCGGCCAGCGCGAGCAGCACCAGGAGGGCGGCGGCGCGGGTGCCGCGCGGCGCGACGGGACCGGCGTCGGACAGCACGGCCACCGGCCCGAGAACCGCCACGACCGGGTCGGTCCCGGGCGCTCCGGTCGGGGCGCCGGAGTTGACGTGCTGCATGCGCGCCACTCTAGGCGGTGCACCTGGGCCGACGCCGCTGTACTCCCGCCAGAGGCCGGCGCGCCAGGTCAGGGCTCGGGTGGCCGTCGTCAGGTCGGCAGTCCCCTGCGAGGTCGGCCATCCTCGTCGGAGGGGGGGAAAGACCCTGTCGACCTCACCCACAAACTGCCAACCCCCTCCCGATCCCCC
>NZ_JBHWLR010000025.1:2801-27358 GCF_042731755.1 Promicromonospora sp. NPDC059942 | reverse complement strand
AGGCTGGGTTGTTGATTTGGTTTGTGGTTTTGGCCTTTCCCTTAGGGTTTTGTGTTTTGTGGCGGGTTTGCCCGAGTCTTTTTTTGCCCCTGGTGCAGACTGCCGACCTCCTTGCCGATCCCGCCCCGCACCCGGGCGCGCACCCGGCCCCGTGCGCAGTCTCCCGCATCGCCGTGTGAATCAGTTAAGTCCGTTGCCCCACCGCACCGGCAGGCCGACCGTCGAGGGTGCGCCCGCACCGCGGGCGGCGTCCGACGACGCACGCAGGCACACCCGGAGGCCCCGCCATGAACAGAGTACGAAGGCGCAGAGTCCTGGCCGCAGCAGCACTGGCCGCACTGTCGCTGGGCGCCCTGGGGGTGCTGCCCGCCACCGCCGGCCCGTTCGACGCCGGCCGGGACCGGGCACCCGCCCCACAGACCGCACCGCAGGCGCAACCCCGCGCCGCGGCCGGCGAGTACGCCGACCGGTTCCTCGCGCTGTACGAGAAGCTGCACGACCCGGCCAACGGCTACTTCTCGGCGCAGGGCATCCCGTACCACTCGGCCGAGACCCTCCTGGTGGAGGCACCGGACTACGGCCACGAGACGACGTCGGAGGCATACAGCTTCTGGCTGTGGCTGGAGACGTCGTACGGGCAGGTCACAGGCGACTGGGAGCCGTTCAACCACGCCTGGGACACGCTCGAGGCGTACATGATCCCCACCACGGAGAACCAGCCGACCAACGGCGCGTACAACCCGGGCTCCCCGGCCACCTACGCGCCCGAGCACAACCACCCGAGCGCCTACCCGGCCCGGCTCGACTCCGGTGTGGCGGTGGGCCAGGACCCGATCGGCGCGGAGCTGAGCCAGACCTACGGCACGGACGAGATCTACGGCATGCACTGGCTGGCCGACGTCGACAACGTGTACGGCTTCGGCGCCGCCCCCGGCTCCTCGGAGCTGCTGGGACCGGACTACGAGGGCACGTCGTACATCAACACCTTCCAGCGCGGCCCGCAGGAGTCGGTCTGGGAGACCATCCCCCAGCCCGCCATCGACGACTTCTCCTACGGCGGCCCCAACGGCTACCTGGACCTGTTCACCGGGGACGCGAGCTACGCGCGCCAGTGGAAGTACACCAACGCGCCCGACGCCGACGCCCGCGCCGTCGAGGCCGCCTACTGGGCCCAGCAGTTCGCGACCGAGCAGGGCGCCGGGGCCGAGGTCTCCGGCACGGTCGAGAAGGCGTCCCGCATGGGCGACTACCTGCGCTACTCGCTGTTCGACAAGTACTTCAAGGAGATCGGCTGCGAGTCCACGAGCTGCCAGGCGGGCTCCGGGCGCAGCTCGGCGCACTACCTGCTGTCCTGGTACTACGCGTGGGGCGGGGCGCTGGACACGAGCGGCCCCTGGGCCTGGCGCATCGGCTCGTCGCACGCGCACTTCGGCTACCAGAACCCGCTCGCGGCCTACGCCCTGTCCACCGACGCCGGCCTGGTCCCCGCCTCCCCGACCGCGCAGGACGACTGGGCGGTGAGCCTGGACCGCCAGATCGAGTTCTTCCAGTGGCTCCAGTCGGCCGAGGGCGGCATCGCGGGCGGCGCGACCAACAGCGTGGACGGGGCCTACGGCACGCACCCCGCCGGCGCGCCCACCTTCTACGACATGGTCTACGACGAGGCGCCCGTCTACCACGACCCGCCGTCGAACCAGTGGTTCGGCATGCAGGGCTGGGGCGTGGAGCGGATCGCGCAGCTCTACCACGAGACGGGCGACGAGCGGGCGCAGGACATCCTCGACAGGTGGGTGCCCTGGGTGCTGGACGAGATCACGGTCACGGCCGACTCCTGGCAGGTGCCGTCCGAGCTGTCCTGGACCGGAGCCCCGGACACCTGGGACCCGGCGACCCCGGGCGCCAACACCGGCCTGCACGTCGAGGTCACGGGCCACGGGCAGGACGTCGGCGTGGCCGGCGCCATCGCCCGCACTCTGATCTACTACGCCGCGGCCTCGGGCGACCAGGCCGCCGCCGACACCGCCAAGGCGCTGCTCGACGCGATGTGGGAGCAGAACAGCGACGACAAGGGCATCGCCACCGTCGAGTCCCGCGCCGACTTCGGCCGGTTCGACGACGAGTACCAGCCCGGCGGCGACGGCGTCTACGTGCCGCAGGGCTGGACCGGGACCTACCCGAACGGCGACCGGGCGACGTCCGGCGTCTCGTTCCTGGACCTGCGCTCGTTCTACGAGGACGACCCCATGTTCGGCGAGGTGCAGGAGTACCTGGACGGCGGCGACGTGCCGCAGTTCACCTACCACCGGTTCTGGGCGCAGACCGCCGTTGCCACGGCCATGGCGGAGTACGACCGCCTCCTGGGCGCGGGCGCGCAGTAACCCCGGAACGTGTCAGACCCTCAGGTCACCTTCGGTGGCCTGAGGGTCTGACACGTGAAGCGGGTGCGCGGATCAGACCTCGGGGACCCAGAGGTCCTCGCCGTTCGCGGGGGTGCCGACCGCGCCGACCCCCACCGGGACGGCGTCGGGCACGTCGCCCAGGGCGCGCTGCGCCACGGCGCCCGACGAGAAGTTCGCGTAGCACTCCGGGCAGTACCAGTCCGGCGTCGGCACGGGGGTGTCGAAGCCGCCGTACACGACGTCCGGCTCCAGCTTCATGTTGTCGTGGATCGCCTGGCCCCACACGATGCGCTTGGTGGCGCCGCGCTGACCGCACGACGGGCACGACGGGCGCATCTGCGCGCGCTGCGACAGCACCGCGTGCGGGTGCAGCAGGGCGTGGCACGGGCCGCACACCAGGAAGGTCTGCTCGATGAGGTCCGCCAGGGGGCGCTCGCCGGTCTGGCCGGTGTGGGCGCCGTCGTCGTGCGGGCGCAGCTGCATGACGTCGACGAACCGCTCGCACGACGCGCAGCGCTCCTCACGGCGCAGGTCCGTGCCCGAGACCTGCTTGTGGCCCAGCAGGCGCAGCACGTGCAGGTTGGGCGACAGCTCGTCGGTCTCGCAGTTGCCGGCGTCGAGCGTGCCGGTGGCGCCGTGCTTGTACTGGTGGGCGATGCCGTCGAGCACCAGGCGGGCGTGCTCCTGCGGCAGCCAGCCGGACGAGCGCGCGTAGGCGGCCGCGCCGTTGAAGAGGTCGTCCCAGACCACGGGCTTGTCCGGGCCGAAGACCTCGTCGCTGACCCAGTCCTCGCCCTGGCTGGCGCCCATGAGCTCGACCGCGGCGACGATGCCCGGCTCGGAGCCCACGACGGTGACGACGACGTCGCCGCGCTGCGGGCCGTCCGCGCCACCGGGCAGGCGGTGCTCGTGGCTCCGGCTCGCGATGGCGACCGCCTCGCCCAGCCAGTCCTCGGACCAGTTGAGGTAGACGGACGGAACGAGCCACGCCGGAAGGGACGAAACGTTGGGAAGCATGTCGGGTTCGCTGGTCACGCGGGGAGAATAGCGCAGCACGGTGACGCCGTTATGACACGCCCGGTGAGCGACCTTCGCGACTTACCCGGACACTTACCCGAACTCGACCACGACCTGGTCGTACCCCAACGGGGACAACATCGCCTCCAGGGTCGCGGTCGTGTTCGCGCGGGCCCGTTCGTCCAGGTCGGAGCCCGCCGCGGCGTCCGAGATCCGGTCCTGGGCCGTCGCGAGCGCCTCCTGGCGGGCGTCGGTGTCGGCGTCGAAGAGATCACCCACGCGGTCGACCAGACCCCGGTCCTCCGTCAGGGCGCGGCTGGCGTCGAGGTCGATGCGGGGCTCGGCGAGCTCCGGCTCCGGGAGCGTGACGGTGACCGTCGTGCCGTCGTCCGAGATCTCGATCGCGTCCGCGTCCAGGTCGCGGAAGTCCACGTACGCGTCGACCGAGCCGTTCACCGCGAGCACGATCCGCTCCCCCGCGAGCCAGCTCGGCACGTACCTCACGTCGTTCTCCAGGTCGACCAGCACCTCGTACTGCGCCTCGGCCGCCACGAACCGCGCCAGGTCGTGCATGCTGACCAGCACCGGCGTCTCGGACCGGTCGACCTGGCCCGTGGTGAACGGGTTGAGCCCGTCGAGCAGCGTCCGCCAGATCGCGTCGCGGAAGTCGTCGCGCAGCGCGGAGACGGCGCCCGCGACCAGCCCGGCGGTCAGCGCCGCGCCCAGCACGAACCCGAGCACGCCCGCCAGCCCGGCGGGCATCCTGCGGCGCGGCTCGCCCGACGTCGGCGTACTGCCCGACGGCGTCGGCTCTGTCCTGGAACCCACCTGCTCGGTCTGTACCTCGGTGCCCGTCATCGCCGCGCCCCTTCCCGGGGAGATACCAGACATATCTCCCACCCAGGTCTCCCACGCTAGCCCCTACCACTGACACTCGCGCAGCAGCCCATCACCTTCAAGGGGAACGCCAGAAACGACTTCGGTCGGTTGCCCCGAGATCGGTCCGTCGACGGACCGATCTCGGAGCAACCGACCGAAGTCAGCAACACATGCGACCTGAATTTTGCCTCAGGTCAGCCTCAGTTCTTGCGGTACTCCCACGGGGAGTCCACAGGGCGAAGCGTCTCCCAGTCGGAGGCCCGGCCGATCGCCGCCGCCAGCACGCCCGCGATCGTCGCCGCGTTGTGCAGCCGGCCCGCGAGCGCCAGCGCCGCGGCCTCCTCCAGCGGCACCGGGACCACGACCATGTCGGCCTCCTCGGCCTCACGCGTGTGCCGCTCGTCGTCGGGCACGGGCGTGAGGTCGCGCGCCAGGTACACGCGGACGGCCTCGTTGCTGCCGCCCGGCGTGGGCAGCAGGTCCAGCAGCACGTCCCAGGAGCCGGCGTTCATGTCCGCCTCCTCGGCCAGCTCGCGGGCCGCCGCGACGTGCGGGTCCTCGCCGTCCAGGTCGAGCAGGCCGGCGGGCGCCTCCCAGAGGAAGGCCCCGACCGGGTGCCGGTACTGGCGCAGCAGGAGCACGTTGCCGTCGTCGGTCAGCGCCACGACGACGACCGCGCCCGGGTGGTCGACGTACTCCCGCCGGACGATGCCGCCGGCCTCGCCGAGGTCGACCTCGTCGGAGACCATGTCGACCACGAAACCCTGGAACGGGACGTCGAGCCGCCGCGCGGGGCGGGGGTCGATGACGTCCGTGACCTCGTCGCTGCTCATGCTGTCCCTCCGCCGCACCTGCCGACGATCCCCAGCTTCATGAGGACTGCTTCTCGAGCGCCGCGGCGATCAGGCCCGCGAAGAGCGGGTGTGCTCGCGTGGGGCGCGACTTGAACTCGGGGTGTGCCTGCGTGGACACGAAGTACGGGTGCGTCTCGGCGGGCAGCTCGACGAACTCCACGAGCGACGAATCGGGGGACGTGCCGGAGATCAGCAGGCCCGCCTCCTCCAGCTCGACGCGGAACGCGTTGTTCACCTCGTACCGGTGGCGGTGGCGCTCGGTCACCTTCTCGCTGCCGTAGGCCTTGGCCACGACGGAGCCGGCGGTGAGCGACGCCTCGTAGGCACCCAGGCGCATGGTGCCGCCCATGTCGCCCTCGCCCTCCACGATCGACTTCTGCTCGGCCATGGTCGCCACGACGGGGTGGCTGCTGGTCGGGTGGAACTCGGTGGACGACGCGTCGGCCCAGCCCAGCACGTTGCGGGCGTACTCGATGACCATCGACTGCAGGCCCAGGCAGATGCCGAGGGTCGGCACGAGGTTCTCGCGCGACCAGCGCAGCGCCCCGACCTTGCCGTCGATGCCGCGCACGCCGAACCCGCCGGGCACCAGCACCGCGTCGACACCCTCGAGGGAGGCCTGGGCGCCCTCGGGCGTCTGGCAGTCGTCGGCGGCGACCCAGCGGATCGCCACCTTCGCGTCGTTCGCGAACCCGCCGGCGCGCAGCGCCTCGGTCACGGACAGGTAGGCGTCGGGCAGGTCGATGTACTTGCCGACCAGCGCGACCTCGACGTTGTGCTCGGGCTCGTGCACGCGCTCCAGCAGGCGGCTCCAGCCGTCCCAGTCCACGTCGTGGAAGGGCATGCCCAGGCGGCGCACCACGTAGGCGTCCAGGCCCTCGGAGTGGATGACGCGCGGGATGTCGTAGATCGACGGCGCGTCGGCGCAGTTGATCACTGCCTCGTTGTCGACGTCGCACATGAGGGCGATCTTGCGCTTGATGCTCTCGGGCACCACGCGGTCGGAGCGCAGCACGATCGCGTCCGGCTGGATGCCGATCGAGCGCAGGGCGGCCACGGAGTGCTGCGTCGGCTTGGTCTTCAGCTCGCCCGACGGGCCGATGTACGGCACCAGCGAGACGTGCAGGAAGAACACGTTGTCGCGGCCGAGCTCGTGCCGCACCTGCCGCGCGGACTCGAGGAAGGGCTGCGACTCGATGTCGCCGACGGTGCCGCCGATCTCGGTGATGATCACGTCGACGTCGTCGGACGCCTGCTCGCGCATCCGGAACTTGATCTCGTCGGTGATGTGCGGGATGACCTGCACGGTGTCGCCCAGGTACTCGCCGCGGCGCTCCTTGGCGATGACGCGCGAGTACACCTGGCCGGTCGTCACGTTGGACGAGGCGGGGAGCTCGACGTCGAGGAAGCGCTCGTAGTGCCCGATGTCCAGGTCCGTCTCGGCGCCGTCCTCCGTGACGAAGACCTCACCGTGCTGGAACGGGTTCATGGTGCCGGGATCCACGTTGAGGTAGGGATCCAGCTTCTGCATCGTGACGCTGAGGCCACGAGAACGGAGCAGGCGGCCGAGTGACGACGCCGTCAGACCCTTGCCGAGAGAGGACGCCACACCACCGGTGACGAAGATGTGCTTGGTCGGCGTGGAGGCGCCGGACCGCTGACGGGACTGGAGACTGCTTCGGTGTTCGACCACGGAACTCCATCCTAAACGAGGTACGGCGTGCTGGTGGTGTAACGACCAGCACACGCGCGCATCGCGCGGGAACTATCGACCGGTTTTGGTCGAGTCTGCCCCTGCTGCGACGTTCGCGCTCGCTAAGTCAGGCCTTCCGGGAGAACTTCCTCCCCAGCTTCCTGAACAGCGGTCCGACGGCGGCGCGCAGGTCCCGGTCGAGCAGCACCGCCACCGCCAGCGCGACGAGCGCGGCCAGCAGCCCGAAGGCCAGCCCGAGGCCAAGCTCGGCCGCGAACTCACCCCCGTCGAACCGCACCTCGTTCAGCACCTGGTTCGTGGACGTGAGGAACGAGCTCTCCCACAGGCCGAGCCGCCACGGCAGCCAGAGCCCGGCGCCGGCGCCGACGGCGGCGGCCACCAGGACCACGAGCAGGGCCCGCCAGACGCCGCCGAGCGCGGGCGCGCCCAGGTGCCGCCGGACGGCCAGGAGCAGCCCCAGCCCGGCCACGACCATCCCGGCCGTGCCCACGGCGCCCAGGGCCGCCATCACGTCGGTCCGCAGCGCGAGGTCGACGCAGGCGGAGGACGACTCGAAGCAGACCGACTCCCGCGTCCGCGACGCGAACAGCACCGGCACCAGTGCCGCTCCGATCGCTGCGACGCCCCAGCCGCTCGCGGTCGCGGTCACCGCGGCCCGCCCGTGGTCGACGGCGTACAGCGCGCGCGACAGGTGCAGGATCAGCGCGAACCCGATCAGCCCGGGCGCCAATGTGATCAGCCCCGCGGCGAGGCCGGGGGCGTCGCCGCGCACGATGAGGTCGAAGACCTGCTCGACGAACGGGGCGGCCGCGATCAGCGCGGCCATGCCCAGGGCCGTCACGAGCAGCAGGGTGCGCGTCGTGCGGGCGACCAGGTCGCGCAGCTCGCCGGTCCGGCCCGCGGAGGCGTGCTCCGCGAAGTGCGGGAACGCGCTGGTCGCGATCGGGAACGCCAGCACCGCGTACGGCAGCAGGTAGACCTGCTGTGCGTACAGGTAGACCGAGAGCGTGCCGTCGCCGCCGGCGGCGTTGGCCGCGCGCAGCGTGAGGAACACTGAGAGCTGCTGGGCCACCAGCGCGCCCACGCCCGCGAAGGCGAGACGCGCGGCGCGCGGCCCCTCCCCCGACGGGAACCGCAGCGTGGGCCGCAGCCGCAGGCCGGTGCGCCACACGGGCACCACCAGCGGCAGCGCCAGGAACAGCACGCCCACGGTGGTGCCCCAGGCCAGCCACACCAGTGCCTGGGACGAGAGCGTGGCGACGTCCTGCTGGTTGCCGTCGGCCAGCAGGTAGAAGACCCCGTAGACCGCGATGACCACGAGGCTGGAGACCAGCGGCGCGAACGCCGGCCAGAAGAACCGCTTGTGCGCCTGCAGGATGCCGCCCAGCACGACGGCGATCCCGTAGAGCGGCACCTGCACGGCGAACACCCGCAGGAACGCCGTGGCAACGTCCACCTGTACGGGATCGTCCAGCCCGGTCAGGCTGATGATCGGCCGCGCGAGCAGGGCGGTGAGGCCCGCCAGCGGCACGAGGACCACCAGCGTCCAGCCCAGCAGCGCCGACGCGATCCGGGAGGCCTGCTCCTTCGAGGCCACGGTGCCGTCGGCGGTGAACGCCGCCCGGGCCAGGGGCCCGGCGAGCAGCGGCACGACGGCGCCCGCCAGCGCGCCGCCGGCCGCGACCTCGAACAGCAGGTTGGGCAGCTGGTTGGCCGAGTTGAAGACCGTGCCGATGCCGTCGGACCCGAGCCACGCGCCCTGCGCGAGCCAGCGGCCGAAGCCGACCAGGCGGCTGGCGAGGGTGACGACGGTGACGAGCAGCGCCGCGCTCGCCAGGGACTGGGTGCGGCTCACGCGCCCGGGGTGGCCACGGGCTTGGTCTGGGCGAGCTCGGCGACCGACTCCTCGACCGCGGCCGAGGGGCGCCGGCCGAGCATGTCGGCCTTGTTCAGCCACTCGTTGTCGGCGATCACCTTCGAGAAGCTCACCTTCTCCGACGCCAGCATGAGGCCGACGACGCCGGCGAGCGCCGCCCACCGCACCGCGCGAGGCGCGTTGAACGCGACCTGGCTGCCGACGAGAGCGCCGAGGGCGTTGGCGCCGCCGTCGCCCAGCATGTCCTTCTCCCCCAGGTCACCGGGGGCCGCCGCCGCGGCGGCGCCCAGCACGGCGCCCGCCGCGCCCGTGCCGGCGAGGGCGAACGGCAGGCTCGCCGCGACGCCGGCCTTCAGGGCCCGGCCGGGACGCAGGTCGAAGAGGTTTATCAGGTTGGCGGTGCCGCCGATGAGCGCGCCGTTGAGGCCGATGTCGACCACGTGGCCGAACGCGCTGCGCGCCGTGCGGGGCGTGCCGACGGCGGACGCCAGCAGCGCGGACCCGGAGATGCCGAGCACCTTGAGGCCGCCCGTGGTCAGGCGGCCCTCCTTGAGCGCGCCGAGGTGGCCGCGCAGGCCCTTCGTGCGGGTGGCGGTGTCCTCGGCGAGGTCGTCGTAGAGGCCGAACCCGCCCGCGGCGGCCGTGGCGAACGCCGTGGCGCCCGGGGCCGCGCCGCCCCCGACGGCCGCGCCGGCGACGAGGCCGGCCGTGACCGCCGGGCCCTCCAGCAGGCTGATCGGCTCGCCGCGGTGGTTGGTCCGCGTCCACGTGTCGTCCCCGCCGAGGGCGCCCGCGGCGACCTTCTCGTCGAGCTTGCGGCGCGCGAACGCCGTCGCGATCCCGGCCACGACGCCCGCGACGATGAACCTTCCTGCACCCATGACTACCCCTCGGTCTGTGTGTCGGTCTTTGCGCTGCTCGTACCGCTCGGCCCCGGCTCGTACCCGCTCAGCCGGCGGTGTCGCCCACGGTGTCGCCGGGCGTGTTGTCGACAGCCGGCGGCAGCACCGTCGTCGCGTCGTCCTCGAGCCCGTACTGCCCCACGACGCCGCTCAGGCGCGCCGCCACCGCGAGCGGCACGTTGATCCGGCCCGCGAGCCGGTCGATGCCGCTGACGGTCGTGACCACCGCGGCGATGTCCTCGTCGTCGCGCACGGCCTGCACGGCGTCGCCCGGGTCGTCGGTCGGGCCGGCGAGGATCGCCGCGCCCGAGACCTCCTGGGCCGCCAGCGTCACGGCCGTCCACACGTCCGGCGTCGGCTCCGCCTCCTCGGTGGCGCCGTCCGCCGTCTCCTGCGGCTGCCCGGCCGGGCCCACGAGCAGCACGAGCGCCTGCGCGGTCTCCGTCTGGTCGTCGCCCGGCTCCGCGAAGCCGAAGCGCTCCAGCTGGGCCTCCAGGTCGGTGGCCTGCGAGCTGCGGTCGGTGCCGCCGTCGCTGCCGGTGAGCGACAGGGCGAGCGCCGCGCCGAGCACGGCGTTCGGGTCGTCCGTCTCGGGGACCGCGGAGCCGAGGTTGGCGCGCAGCCCCTCGGCCACGGTCTCGCGGGTCGACTCCTCGGCGGGGTCGGTCCACGCGTCCGTGAGCTCCGTCTTGGCCACGACCGAGGCGCCGGCGGTGTCGAGCTGGTTCAGCACGCCGTCGTGCGCCTCCTGGGAGACCTCGCCGAGCTGCACCACGGCCACGCGCTCGCCCTCGAGCGAGCCGGTGACCAGCTGCTGGCCCGCCGCCTCGATGTAGCGCTCGTCGCCGTCCAGCGCGCTCTGCGTGGCGTCGAGCTCGGTGCGCAGGTCGGAACGCTCGGCACGCAGTGCGTCCACCTGTTCCGTCAGCGTCTCGCCGATCGCCCCCTGCAGGGGTCCGGCACCGAGGATGATGCCGACCGCGAGGGCGAGGAAGACGGAGATGAGCGAGACGAGGTGGTATCGGAAGTCGATCACGGTGGGAAGGAGTCCTTAAGCATGTTCCGGGCGGTGGAAGGCCCGGTGTCAGGTCGGGGCGGCGTGCTTGCGAGGAAGCATCCTCGCAGGTCAGCCGCCGAACAGGTGACCGATCCAGGACACGACGTCGTCGAACCGCGCCCCCATCAGTCCGAAGAAGGTCTGGCCGGCCGACGTCGAGGCCAGCGCCGCGAGCACCGCCGCGACGCCCGCGCCGGACAGCAGCGTGAGCTGGGTGTTCGAGATCCGCGTGCGGTACAGCCGGGACACGCCCTTGGCGTCGACCAGCTTGCCGCCGACCCGGAGCCGGGTGAGGAAGGTGGAGGCCATGCCCGAGCGTCCCTTGTCGAGGAACTCCACGAGGGTGGCGTGCGTGCCGACGGCGACGATGAGCTCGGCACCCTTGTCGTCGGCCAGCAGCATGGTGATGTCCTCGCTGGTCCCCGTGGCGGGGAAGACGACGGGCTCCACGCCGAGCGCCTTGACGCGCTCCAGCCCGGGTGCCTTGCCGTCGCGGTAGGCGTGCACCACGATCTCCGCGCCGCAGGCCAGCGCCCGGTCGGAGACGGAGTCCATGTCGCCCACGATCATGTCGGGCTGCCAGCCCGCGTCGATGATCGCGTCGGCGCCGCCGTCCACGCCGATCAGGACGGGCCGGTTCTCCCGGATGTAGGACCGCAGCTGCGCCAGGTCCTCCCGGTAGTGGTAGCCCCGCACCACGATCAGCACGTGCCGGCCGTCGATGTGGGTCCGGATGTCCGGCACGCCGACGCCGTCGAGCAGGAGGTCCCGCTCGCGGCGCAGGTACGTCATCGTGTTCTCGGCGAACCGCTCGATCTCGGCCGACAGGCCTTCGCGGGCCGCGGCCATGTTCGCCGCCACCGTGCGCGGCGTCTGGAACGTGCCCGTGGCCACGACCTCGCCGTCGACGACGACCTCGCCGCCCACGATCTCGATGTCGGCGTGCTCGTCGATCTTCATGACCGACGGCCCCAGGTCGTCCACCAGGACGATCCCGGCCTCGACCAGGATGTCGGGGCCCGTGTTGGGATACCTGCCGGACGTCGACGGGGCGGCGTTCAGGACGGCGACGGGCGCGGCCGCCACCAGGGCGTCGGCCGCGACCCGGTCGATGTCCACGTGGTCGATCACGGCGACGTCGCCGTGGTTCAGCCGGGACGTGAGCTCCTTGGTGCGCGCTCCGATCCGGGCGGGACCGTGCGCCACGGTCTGCGGCAGCACCGTGGCCTGGTCGGCGGCACTCTTCGCTGCGCCCTTGTCGGCGCGCTTCTCGGGTCGGGAGATCAGCTTCATCCGCTCTATCGTCCCACGACCGAGGACTCCAGGAGCTCCAGCGCGTGGGTACGCGCCGTCTCCGAGTCGTCCTGGCCGGACAGCATGCGCGCCAGCTCGCGGACCCGGGCGTCCGCGGTGACCTCGCGCACGCCCGTGACCGTGATCATCCCGTCGTCGCCGTCGCTCGCGCCGGCCTCGCCGTCCGAGCTCTTGGTGACCACGAGGTGCGCGTCCGCGAACGCGGCGACCTGGGCCAGGTGGGTCACGACGACCACCTGGGTGCTGCGCCCGAGCTGCGCCAGCCGGCGGCCCACCTCGACCGCCGCCCGGCCGCCGACCCCGGCGTCGACCTCGTCGAACACGAACGTGCTGCGCGGGGTGTCCGCGGTGCGCGCCGCGGCCGCGCCGCCCGACGTCGCCAGGGCGACCTCCAGGGCGAGCATCACGCGGGAGAGCTCACCGCCGGACGCGCCCTTGCCGAGCGGACGCTCCGGGGCGCCGGGGTGCGGCACCAGCAGGAACGTCACCTGGTCGGCGCCGAACGGCCCCGGCTGGTCGAGCCCGTCCACCGTGACCACGAGGTGCGCGCCGCCCATCGCGAGGCCGTGCAGCTCGTTCGTCACGGCCTCGGCCAGCTCGGACGCGCCGCGGCTGCGCTCGGCCGTGAGGATCTCCGCCAGCCGGTCCAGCTCGCCGTCCAGCTCCGCCACGCGGGCGCGCATCGAGGTGAGGCGGTCGCCGCCGTCGTCCAGGTCGAGCAGGCGCAGGCCCGCGTCGCTGGCCCACTGCAGCACCTCGTCGATGGTCTCGCCGTACGACCGGGTCAGGCCGTTCAGCTCCGCCATCCGGTTGTGCGCCGTCTCCAGCCCGGCCGGGTCGGCCTGCAGGTCGTCCACGTAGGCGGCGACGTCGGTCGCCACGTCCGACAGGAGGTAGCCCACCTCGGCGAACCGCGTGGCGAGCACGCCGAGCGCGGCGTCGGAGTGCGCCGCCGCGTCCAGTGCGCGCCGCGCGCGCTCGACCAGCGCGATCGCGTTCTCCCGGGCGCCGTCGGCGTCCTCGCCCGCGACGGCCTCGTGCGCCTCGGTGGCCGCCGTGCGCAGGCCCTCCGCGTTGGACAGGCGCTCGATCAGCGCCTGCAGCTCGGCGTCCTCGCCGCTGACGGGGTCGACGCGCTCGATCTCCTCCAGGCCGATGCGCAGCAGCTCCACCTCGCGGGCCCGCTCGGCGCCGCGCGCCTCCAGGTCCGCGATCTCGGTCAGCAGGCCGCCGCGCTCGCTCCACGCGGTGCGGTAGGACGCCAGCACGCGCTGGTGGGCAGGGCCCACGAAGGTGTCCAGGGCGTCGCGCTGCTTCGCGGAGGTGCGCAGCCGGAGCTGGTCGGCCTGGCCGTGCACCGTGAACAGGTCCTCGGCGATCTCCGCGAGCACGCCCTGCGGCACGGCGCGGCCGCCCAGGTGCGCGCGGGAGCGGCCGTCGGCGATGGTGCGCAGGATCACGACGGTGCCGTCGTCCTCCACCTCGCCGCCCGCCTCGTCGACGCGGCCCAGCACGGCGTCACGCCCGGAGACGCGCACCCGCCCCTCGACCGCGGCCGACGACGCGCCCGGGCGCACCGACTGCGGGTCGGCCTTGGCGCCCATGAGCAGGTTCAGCCCCGTGAGCACCATCGTCTTGCCCGCGCCGGTCTCGCCCGTGATGACGGTCAGGCCGTCCGACAGGGGTACCCGGGCCGAGCGGATGACGCCCAGGTTCTCGATAGCGATCTCCTCGAGCACCTGACTCCTTAATTCTCTGGTGTGGTGTCGGCTGGGTCAGAAGGTACATCCTGCCCTGCTGCCTGCCCCGACCCGACACGGTCCCGCCAGCCCGAGACGGGCAGGCTGAACTTCGACACGAGGCGGTCCGCGAACGGCGCGTTCGACAACCGTGCGAGCCGCACCGTACCGCCCTGGCGCACGACGACGCGAGAACCGCGGGGCAGCCGGATCTCCCGCCGCCCGTCACAGGTCAGCACGCCCTCGACCGTGGACTGCGGCAGCACGTCGACCGTGTACCGCGACTTCGGGCCGATCACGAGCGGCCGCGCGAACAGCGCGTGCGCCGACAGCGGCACCATCAGCACGGCGTCGACGTCCGGCCAGATCACCGGCCCGCCGCCCGAGAACGCGTGCGCCGTGGAGCCCGTCGCGGTGGACATCACCACGCCGTCGCAGCCGAACGACAGCAGCGGGCGGCCGTCCACCCCGATCGCGACCTCGAGCATGCGGTCGCGCGACGCCTTCTCGACGGTCGCCTCGTTCAGCGCCCAGCCGACCACCGGCTCCGCCGTGCCCGGCAGGTGCACCGTCACGTCGACCGTGGCGCGCTCCTCCACGTCGTAGTCCCGCGCGACCAGCCGCCGGACGGCGGCGCCGAGGTCCTCGCGCTCCGACTCCGCGAGGAAGCCGACGTGCCCGAGGTTCACGCCGAGCAGCGGCACGTCCGTGCCGCGCGTCAGCTCCGCCGCGCGCAGGATCGTGCCGTCGCCGCCCAGCACCATCACGGCCTCGGCGTTGTGCACGCCCTCCGCGAGGCGCTTGGCCGCCATGTGGTCGCCGAACTCCTCCGCGAGCGCGTCGTCGTGCAGCGTGTACTCGAAGCCGGCGGCCTTCAGCTCGCGCAGCGCCTCGGCCAGCGCGGCGACCGCCTGGGGACGACCGCCATGGGTCACGATGAGGACGCGCCGGGTCACGATCGGGGCTCCTTCTGCTCGGTGTGCTGCCGGTCAGGGTGCTGCTGGTCGATGTCCTGCTGGTCGGTGTGCTGCTGGTCGGTGTGCTGCTGGTCGGTGTGCTGGTCCTGGTGCTCGCCCGGCCCCCCGGCCGGGGGTGGGTCGTCCTGCCGTCCGTGCACGACGACGGCCGGCGGCTCCGGCGGGTGGCCGGGCCGCGTCGCGGGCTCGCCGTGCGCCGGGTCCCAGGCCACCGCCGTCTCGACGGCCGCCGCGAGCGCCAGGTCGTCCCCGGGGGTCCAGTCGGTCGCGCCCGCCGGCGTCAGCCACACGAAGAACTCGCGGTTGCCGCTCGGTCCCGGCAGCGGGCTCGGCACCACGGCGCGCGCCAGCAGGCCCAGGCCCTCGGCGGCGCGCAGCACGGTGGTGACCGCCTCGGCGTGCAGCGCGCGGTCGCGCACCACGCCGCCGCTGCCCAGGCGCTCGCGCCCCACCTCGAACTGCGGCTTGACCATCAGCAGCGCCTGCGCCCACGGGCGCAGCACGGCCGCGACGGCGGGCAGCACCACGGTCAGGGAGATGAACGAGAGGTCGGCGACCACGAGGTCCGGGGCCTGGGCCAGGTCGCCCGGCGTCAGCTCGCGGACGTTGAGGCCCTCGACCACCGTGACCCGGTCGTCGTCGCGCAGCGCCGGCACGATCTGGTCATGGCCCACGTCGACCGCGACCACGTGGGCCGCGCCGCGGCGCAGCAGCACGTCCGTGAAGCCCCCGGTCGAGGCACCGAGGTCGGCGCAGAAAGCGCCCTCGACCACCGGTCCGCCCGGCACGTGGGCCAGGGCGTCGAGCGCCCCGACCAGCTTGAGGGCGGCGCGCGACGCGTACTCGTGCTCGGGGTCGGCGCCGGGGGCGACCGACACCTCGTCGCCGTCGGACACCGCCGCCGACGGCTTGGCCACCGCCCGCCCCGCCACCGTGACCCGGCCGGACGCGACGAGCTCCGCGGCATGGCGCCGCGAACGGGCCAGCCCACGGCGGACCAGCTCCGCGTCCACGCGCGTGCTCACAGTCGTCGTCACCACCGTCAGGCGTCACCGCTCAGGTGCGCGCGCAGGGCGTCGTGGACCGCCTCGAACCGGGCGACGTGCTCGGCCGGGGGCAGGTCGTCCAGCCCGTCGAGCGCGTCGAGCGCATGCCGGACGCCCGCCTCGGGATCGGCCGGGCCGGTCGCGGGTTCCTGGGTCTCGTAGAACTCGTCCATCGTGCGTCAACGCTCCACTGTGCTCGTCCGTACTGCGCTCGTCCGTGCCGGTGCTTCGCCCGTGCTGGTGCTCGTCCCTGCTGGTGCCTGCTCGGCGACGTTCCTCGGCGACGACCCGCCGCGCGCGGACCGTCGGCATGCTGCAAGACACGGTACCTGTCGCCTCCGACAGAACCTGGGAGAATTCCGTCAGGTTCTCTGCGAGGAGAAGCCGCCCGCCCGCGCCGCCGCGCCACAGAAGTGCGCATCTACCCCGCCATTGCGCCCGAAACACAGCTGATTCCGGGCCCGATGACGGGGTAGAACCGCACTTCCGTACACCGCACCTGCTCCCGCAAGGTGCGCTTCTACCCAGCGATTGGGCCCGGAATCGCGCTGTTTCCGGGCCTGATCGCTGGGTAGAAGCGCACCTTCACGAGGTCAGCCGGATCAGACCGTGAAGTCCGGGACCGTTGTCTGGTCCAGGGGCTCGCCGGCGTCCGTCGCGGCCCAGGACGCGGCGCACGCCGCGCGGACCAGGTCGATGCCGGCGCCGTCGAGCCGCAGCTCGCCGTCGGCCACCCGGGCCGCCGCGCCGCCCGACACGTACCAGCCGTCCGCCAGCGCGGGCGCGCCGTGCGGCTCCAGCAGGGCCCGCAGGTCGGCCCCCACGAACGAGGGGCGCTCCCCCGGCACGGCCAGCACGGCGTCGCGCGCCGTCGAGACGCCCGTCAGCACGTGCAGCCCCGGGTACCCGCCGCCGCGCGCGCCGGCGAGATCCGTGTCGAGCCGGTCCCCGATCACCAGCGGCCGGCTCGCCCTGGCCCGCTCGACCGCGAGCCGGTACATCGTGGGCGACGGCTTGCCGGCGCTGTCCGGGGTGACCCCCGTCGCCGACACCACGGCACCCACCAGGGCGCCGTTCCCCGGCGCGAACCCGCGCGCCGTCGGCAGCGACAGGTCGAGGTTGCTCGCCACGTGCCAGGCGCCACGGCCCACCGCGTACGCGGCCTCTGCGAGCTGTTCCCAGCCCAGCTCGGGGGAATAGCCCTGGGCGACGGCGTCCGGCTCGTCGTCCGCCGACTCCACCACGGTGAAACCCGCCGACCGCACCGCCGTGACCAGGCCCTTGCCACCCACGACGAGCACCTTCGCGCCCTCGTCCAGCCGCGTGGTCAGCAGCGCCGCGCAGGCCTGGGCGGCGGTCATCACCTCGTCCGGGTCGGTCGGGATGTCCAGGCCGGTGAGCTGGCCCGCGACGTCCTCCGGCTCGCGCGACGCGTTGTTCGTCACGAACAGCAGCCGCATCCCGCCCGACCGCGCCGCGGCCAGGCTCGCCGAGGCGTGCTCGATCGGCAGGTGCCCCTTGTACGCGACGCCGTCCAGGTCGACGAGCGCGAGGTCGTAGGCCTCGGCGAGCGGGACGTCGCTCGCCAGCAGCCCGGCGGTCGCCGTCACTCCTTCTCCTGCCCGACGCCGGACCGGTCGCCCTCAGCGGCCGGCTCGCCCTCGGCGTCGGCCGCGTCGGTGGCGGTCGCCTCGGACGCAGACGTCGTCACCTCGGTCGCGGTCACCTCGGTCGCGGTCACCTCGGTCTCCGTCACCTCGGTCGCGGGCGACGCGTCGGTCGCTCCGGTCGACGGAGCATCCGAGGCCTCGTCGGACTCGGCGGCACTCGGCTCGTCGACGGCGTCCGCCTCGGGCTCGTCGGCACCGGCCTCGTCGCGGTCGGACTGGTCGTCGTCGGACTCGTCGCGGTGAGAGTCGTCGTCCGATTCCTCGTCGTCCTCGTCGTCCTCGTCGGCGGAATCAGCTGAGTCGGGGGAGTCGGCGGAATCAGCCGAGTCGGCCGAGTCAGCTGAGTCAGCCGAGTCAGCCGAGTCAGCGGATTCCGGGGAGTCCTCGGAATCGGCCGAGTCAGCGGATTCCTCGTCCTCTTCGTCCTCGTCCTCGTCGTCGCCCTCAATCGGGTCCTCGTCGTCCGAGTCCTCGTCGTCCGCGAACTCCTCCGGGTGCTCCGCGGCGTACTCCTGCTCGGCGATCGCCGCGTCCTCCTCGACGTCGAACACGGTGATGTCCTCGTCCGGCGTCTGCGCGCCGATCGCCCGCTCGAGGGCCTCGCTGTCGACCGACGCCAGGAGCGCGGCGGCCTCGTCGGCCCGGCCCGCGGCCTCGAGCGCCACGGCCCGCGCCTGCACCACGCGCACCCCGAGGTCGCCCTGGGCGTCCTCGGCCGAGACCTTGTCCAGCACGGCCAGGGCGGCGTCGTGCTCGCCCAGGTCCGAGCGGGCGCCGCTCGCCACGATCGCGAGCTCGATGCGGCCGGTCGCGTCCAGCGTCGCCGCCTCCTCCGAGGCCGCGAGCGCCAGGGCGCGCTCCGGACGGCCGAGGCCGCGCTCGGCGTCGGCCATGATCGGCAGGTGCTCCGACGAGCCGTTCAGCCGGCGGACGGTGCGCAGCTCGCGCAGCGCCTCCGCGTACCGGTTGGTGTGGTACGCGGCGATGCCGGCGGCCTCACGCACGATGTCGATGCGGCCGGCGCCACGCACCGCGGCCTGGGTGTGCTCGTAGGCACGCTCCGGGTCGACGTCGAGCAGCCGGCCCGCCATCACCAGGTGCAGCCCCACGTACTCGGCGTGGTCCTTGCTCAGGCCGCGCAGACGCGAGCGGACGTCGCGGTCGAGCTGGCTGAACGAGGCGTCCTCGGCGATCTCCGGCTCGGGGGCGCGGGGAGCGCGCTCCTCACGCTCCTCGTGGTTCTCCGGGCGGGGCCGGTCGTCGCGGTCGCCGAACGAACGGCGCTGACGGTCGCCACCGCGGTCGTCGTTGCGCGGGCGGCTGCCGCCGCGGTCGTCACGACGGGGCCGGTCGCCGCCCCTGTCGTCACGACGGGGCCGGTCGCCGCCCCTGTCGTCACGGCGCGGACGGTCACCACCACGGTCGTCGAAGGACCGGCGGGGCCGGTCGCCGTCGTTCCCCTGGAACGAGCGGGCGCCGCCGGCCTGCGCACCGCGGCTGTCGCGGGCGCCACGGTCGTCGCGGTCACCGTAGGAGCGGCGCGGACGGTCGTCGCCGCCACGCTGGTACGGCCGGTCGCCACCACGGTCGTCACGACGCGGACGGTCACCACCACGGTCGTTGAACGAACGCTGCGGGCGGTCGTCGCGGCCGCGGCCGTCACGGGCGCCCCGGTCGTCGCGGTCGTTGAACGAACGCTGGGAACGGTCGTCCCGGTCTCCGTACGAACGACGTGGGCGGTCGTCGCCACCGCGCTGGTACGGCCGGTCGCCACCACGGTCGTCACGACGCGGACGGTCACCACCACGGTCCTCGAAGGACCGACGAGGACGGTCGTCACGGTCGTTGAACGAACGCTGCGGACGGTCGTCCCGGTCACCGTGCGAACGACGCGGACGGTCGTCACCACCACGCTGGAAGGGACGGTCGCCACTACGGTCGTCACGACGCGGACGGTCACCACCACGGTCCTCGAAGGACCGACGCGGACGGTCGTCACGGTCGTTGAACGAACGCTGCGGACGGTCGTCCCGGTCACCGAAGGACCGGCGGGGCCGGTCGTCGCCCTGACGCGCCGGACGGTTGTCGCCCCGGTCGTCGAAGTTCCGGCGGGGCCGGTCGCCACCGCGGTCGTTGAAGGAACGCTGCGGACGGTCGTCGCGGTCGCCGAAGGACCGGCGGGGGCCGTCGTCGCGGCGCGCGGGACGGTCGCCCCCGCGATTGTCCCGGTCCTCGTACCGGCGCGGACGGTCGCCGTCCCCACCACGGAACGGACGGGCACCGCGGTCGTCGCGGCCGGCCCGGTTGTCCCGCTCGCCGTACGAACCCCGGTTGTCCCGCTCGCCGTACGAACGGCGGGGACGGTCGTCGCCTCCGCTCCGGAACGGACGGTCGCCGCCGCGGTCGTCACGACGCGGCCGGTCGCCGCCACGGTCGTCGGAGGACCGGCGCGGCCGGTCGTCGTCGCGCCGGGGCGCGCTGCCGCCGCGGGCGCCGTCATACCGGCGGCCCCGGTCTCCACCGCGCTCACCGCCCCGGTCGTCGCGACGCGGGCCGTCGTTGCGGTAGGCGCCCTTGCGCTCGCCGCGGCGGTCGCCCTCGCGGTCGTTCCCCTGGTCACGGGGCGTTTCGTTCACGGTGTTCCCTTCGATGACAGATGCCCGAACATTCTCCCACGGGAGCCGTCGTCTCCCGGGGTCGAAAGGATGTGACGTGTGCGTCCGCGGACCCCAGTTCGAGTTCGGTCGGTTGCGCCGAGATCGGTCGATTGATCGACCGATCTCAGCGCAACCGACCGAACTCAATGCCCGCGGGCGAGGCTCAGCCCAGCAGCTCCTCCGGGCCGGCACCGCGCAGCGACGCGTCCAGCACCAGCACCAGGTGCGCCGTCGGCATGGCTCGCCCCTGCCGGGACAGCGCGTCGGTGATCTGCAGCAGGCAGCCCGGGTTGGACGTGACCAGCAGCTCGGCGCCGGTCGCCGCCACGTGGGCGGCCTTGCGGTCGCCCAGCTCGCGCGCCGGCTCCGGGTTCGTCAGGTTGTAGATGCCGGCCGACCCGCAGCACATGTCGCCCTCGCCGATCTCCCTGACCACGAGCCCCGGGATCGTCGCGAGCACCGCGCGCGGCTGGGCCTTGACGCCCTGCGCGTGCCGCAGGTGGCAGGCGTCGTGGTAGGCCACTGTCAGCGGCAGCGGATGCCGCGGCGCGACGGGCTCCAGCTCCGCCAGCACCTCGGAGACGTCCCGGGTCCGGTCCGCGAAGGCAGCGGCACGCTCGGCGTGCTCCGGGTCGTCCGCCAGCAGGTCCGCGTAGTCCTTCATCGTGGAGCCACACCCGGCCGAGTTCGCCACGATCCGCTCCACGCCGGCGTCCGCGAACGCGTCGATCAGCGCCCGGGCGTAGTCCAGCCCCTCGGCCTCGCGCCCGGCGTGCACGGACAGCGCGCCGCAGCACCCCTGGTCCGGCGGCACGACGACGTCGCAGCCCTCCGCCGCGAGCACCCGCGCCGTCGCCGCGTTGACCCCGGGGTAGAACTCCCGCTGCACGCAGCCCAGCAGCAGCCCGACCGTCATCCGCCGCTCGCCCACGGCGGGAACGAGCGCCGGCACCGGGATGCGCGGGCCCACCGGCGGCGCGATCGCCTCCATCGTCGCCAGCGTCGGCGACATCCGGGCCAGCACCGGACGCGCCAGCCGCGACAGCCCCGACCGCTGGTACGCCGCGAGCAGCGGGAGCACGCGCCGCAGCCGCTCCGGCCGCGGGAACAGCGCGAAGACCGCCGACCGAAGCAGCCGCTGCCCCCGCGTCCGGTGCTCGGCGCCGCGCCGCTCGACCTGCTGCCGGGTCGCCTCGACGAGCTTGTCGTACTGCACCCCCGACGGGCACGCCGTCACGCACGCCATGCAGCCGAGGCACGCGTCGACGTGCTGGACGAGCGACGCCGACATCGGCTCGCCCTCCAGCCCCTGCTTCATGAGGTGGATCCGGCCGCGCGGGGAGTCCATCTCCTCGCCCCACAGCGAGTAGGTGGGGCACGCGGGCAGACAGAACCCGCAGTGCACGCAGTCGTCCACCAGCTCCCGGGCGGGCGGGTGGTGCCCGTCGAAGGCACCCCTGTCGATGCCTGGCCCGTCGGACCCCGGCCCGTCGAAGGAGCCCAGCAGGTCCGGCTTCGCCTCGGTCATCAGATGCCTCCCACGAATCGGCCCGGTGCCAGGTTCCGCCCGGGATCGAGCTGTCGCTTGATCGCCCGCATCAGGTCCAACCCGCCCACGGGACCCCACGGGTCCAGCGCCGCCCGCACCTCGCGCGACGCCCGCAGCACGGTCACGGTCCCCTCGCGCGGACCGGGCGCGGCCGCCCGCAGGTGCCCGACGGCGAGCGCGGTCGCCTCGGGCGAGCCCGTCACCGCGGCATGCAGCACCCCGGCGGCGGTCCCGCGCAGCGCGATCCCGACGTCGTACCGCTGCTCCGCGTCCCGCGCCGCCGCCAGCAGGGCGGCCACCCCGGTGAGCGTGGCGGTCGCCTTGGCCAGGGTCGGCCCCGGCTGCCCGAGGGCGGCGCCCGGCGAGCCCCCGCGCCCGGCAACGACCCCGCCAGGCCCGGCCCACGCGGCGCCCGGCAGCTCGCCCCACCACACCGGCGGCCCGGCCTGGACCCGCCCGCCCAGCAGGTCGGCGGCCGCGGCGGCCCGCTGCCCGACGGCGTCCGCCGTCCCCTCCAGCAGCACCACCACCTCGGCGACGTCGCTCCCGGCGGGCCGGTCGATCTCGACCGCCGCGGGCGCGAGCTGCGAGGCGACCACGTCCCGCGCCCGCGCGGCGACGTCGGCCAGCGGACCGGAGCCGACCACGAAGGCCCGGTCCGGCCGGGCCGGATGCAGCCGGAACGCGGCCCGGACCACCACACCGAGGGTGCCGTACGCGCCGGTCAGGAGCTTGGCGAGGTCGTACCCGGCGACGTTCTTGACCACCTTGCCGCCCGAGGAAGCCCGCGTGCCGTCGGCGAGCACGACCGTGGCGCCCAGCACGAGGTCGCGAACGGCGCCGCGCTGCAGCCGGCGCGGTCCGGACGCGCCGGTCGACAGCATGCCGCCCACGGTGGAGCCGCCCGCGAGCCGGCCCGGCGCCAGGTCCACCACCAGCTCCTGGGCGGCCCGTCCGACGGTCTCCGACAGCGCGGCGACGGGCAGCCCGGCTTCCGCGACCACCACGAGGTCGCCCGCGCCGTGCTCCACGAGCCGGTCCAGCCCGGTGGTGTCCAGGATCAGGTCGGCCCGCTCGGGCGGCGCGCCCCAGTCGAGCGCCGTGCCGGCCCCGCGCGCCACGGTGACGAGTCCCTGCGCGGTCGCCTCGTGCAGCACGGCCGCCACCCCCTCCGCCGACGCCGGACGAGCGACCGCCGTGGCGGGCACCCCGTCGACGGCGTCGCCCGGACCTGCCTCCCGCACTTCTCCCCCGTGCTGCCACAGCGCGTCGCCGAGCCGCTGCAGGTCCGCCATCAGAAGACCTCCGCCACGCCGGACTCCGCCAGGGGGTGCGCGCCCTGGTGCCGCCCCGGGCGCTCCCCGCACAGGCGCGGCGTCGGGAACACCTTTCCTGGGTTGGAGATGCCGTCGGGGTCGAACGCGCAGCGCACCGCCTGCATCGTGTCGAGGTCGTCGGCGGTGAACATGCGCGGCATGTGCTTGGCCTTGTCGGCGCCCACGCCGTGCTCGCCCGTGATCGACCCGCCGTGCTCCAGGCACAGGTCGAGGATGCCGCCGGCCACCGCCTCCGCCCGCTCCACGGCGCCCTCGACCGCGCCGTCGAACAGCACGAGCGGGTGCAGGTTGCCGTCGCCCGCGTGGAAGACGTTCGCCACTCGCACGCCGGCGCTCTCGCCCAGCTCCGCGATCTGGCGCAGCACGAGCGGCAGCGCCGTCCGCGGGATCACGCCGTCCTGCACGATGTAGTCCGGGCTGATGCGGCCGACCGCGGCGAACGCGGACTTGCGGCCCTTCCAGATCAGGGCGCGCTCGTCGTCGTCCGCCGCGACCCGCACCTCGAACGCGCCGGCGGCCTCGCACAGCCGCACGACGTCGTCGAACTCCCCCGCGACGTCCGGCGCCGGACCGTCCAGCTCGACCACGAGCACGGCGCCCGCCCCGTGCGGGTAGCCGCAGTGCACCGCGGCTTCCGCGGCCTCGATCGCGAGCGCGTCCATCATCTCGATCGCCGCGGGGATCACGCCCGCCGCGATGATCGCGGAGGTGGCGGCCCCGGCGTCGTCCATCGTGTGGAAGGCGGCGAGCAGGGTGCGGACCTCCTGTGGCAGCCGGGTCAGGCGCACCGTCGCCGCCGTGACCACGCCGAGCGTGCCCTCGCTGCCGACGAGCGCGCCGAGCAGGTCGTAGCCGGGCGCGTCCGGCGCCTTGCCGCCGATCTCGACCTGCTCGCCGCCCGGCGTGACCAGGTCCACGCCCGTGACGTGGTTGGTGGTGAAGCCGTACTTGAGGCAGTGCGCCCCGCCGGAGTTCTCGGCGACGTTCCCGCCGATCGAGCACACCGACTGGCTGGACGGGTCCGGCGCGAAGTAGTAGCCGTCGGGGCTGGTCGCCGCCGTGAGGTGCAGGTTGATCACCCCCGGGTCGACCACGGCGCGCTGGTTGTCGGCGTCGATCTCGCGGACCGCCCGCATCTGCGACATGACCACGAGCACGCCCTCGGAGTGCGGCAGCGCCCCGCCCGACAGCCCCGTGCCCGACCCTCGCGCGACGAACGGCACGCCGTGCCGGGCGCAGGCCGTCACGGTGGTCGCGACGTCGGCGGCGTCCCGGGCGAGGACCACGACCCCGGGGATCACGCGGTACGCGGCGAGGCCGTCACACTCGTAGGTCCGCCGCCGCTGCCGGTCCGTGACGACCTGCTCCGCACCGAGCGCGCCCACCAGCTCGCGGATGACACCGGACAACCCTGACTCGCTGACACCCAAGGCAACCTCCTCGTTGCACGGTCCTCGCCCTCCGCTCCTTCGTTGAGTGCTGGGGGGTTTTTTTCTCCCCGGGACGGGGGGAAAAAAAAAAAAAAAACCCACAAAAAGGAAGGGGAGCGGGGGGAGAGTAGGAAGGGGAG
>NZ_JBHWLR010000025.1:0-2791 GCF_042731755.1 Promicromonospora sp. NPDC059942 | reverse complement strand
CAGGACACCTCTTTCGGGGAAGGTCCCCCCCCCTCCCTCCTTTTTTGGGGTGTTGGGTGTTTTTTGCCCGGGGGGTGGGGAAAAAAAAAACACCCAGCACTCAACGAAGGCGGTCAGGGCATGCGGGCGTAGGCCGGCAGGGTCAGGAAGTCGGCGTAGTCGTCGGCGACCGCCACCTCCAGGAACGTCTGCCTCGCCTCCGCGTAGTCTGCCGCGTCGCCCGGCAGCTTGGCGATCTCCTCCTCGACGATCCGGTCGATCAGCTCGCGCGTGACCTTGTGGCCGGTGTCCGCGAGCGTGACGTCGTTGTGCAGCCACTGCCACACCTGCGAGCGGGAGATCTCCGCGGTCGCGGCGTCCTCCATGAGGTTGAAGATGGCGACGGCGCCGAGCCCGCCGAGCCACGCCTTGAGGTACTGGATGCCCACCGAGATGTTGTTGCGCAGCCCGGCCTCGGTGACGTCGCCGGGTGTGGACGCGACGTCGAGCAGCTGCGCCGCGGTGACGTGCACCTCCTCGCGGGTGCGGTCGATCTGGTTCGACCGGTCGCCCAGCACCGACGTGAAGACCTCCGTGCAGAGGTCGACCATGCCCGGGTGGGCCACCCACGACCCGTCGAACCCGTCGTTCGCCTCGCGCGTCTTGTCGTCGCGGACCTTGGCGAACGCGGCCGCGTTGACCTCCTCGTCGCGGCTCGGGATGAACGCTGCCATGCCGCCGATCGCGTGCGCGCCCCGGGTGTGGCAGGTCTTGACCAGCAGCTCCGTGTACGCGCGCATGAACGGCACGGTCATGGTGACGGCGTTGCGGTCGGGCAGCATGAAGTCGGTGCCGCGGGTCCGGAACGACTTGATCACGGAGAACATGAAGTCCCAGCGACCGGCGTTGAGGCCGGCGCTGTGCTCGCGCAGCTCGTAGAGGATCTCCTCCATCTCGAACGCCGCGGGGTAGGTCTCGATGAGCACGGTGGCGCGGATGGTGCCCTGCGGGATCCCGAGGAAGTCCTGGGCCAGCACGAACGCGTCGTTCCAGAGGCGCGCCTCCAGGTGCGACTCCATCTTGGGCAGATAGAAGTACGGGCCCTGGCCCTTCTCGATCTGCCGCAGGCCCGCCGTGGCCAGGTAGAGCGCGAAGTCCACCAGGCTGCCCGACGCCGGACGGCCGTCCACCAGCAGGTGCTTCTCCGGGAGGTGCCAGCCGCGGGGACGGACGATGATCGTCGCGAGCTCCGCGTCCGGCTTGAGCGCGTAGTGCTTGCCGTTGTCGCCCGTGAAGTCGATGTTCCGGTTGATCGCGTCGAGCAGGTTGAGCTGGCCCCCCACCACGGCGCTCCACTGCGGCGTGTTCGCGTCCTCGTGGTCGGCGAGCCACGCCTTCGCCCCGGAGTTGAGCGCGTTGATCGTCATCTTGCGGTCGGTGGGGCCGGTGATCTCGCAGCGCCGGTCCACGATCCCCGGCGCCGCCGGCGCGACGCGCCACGTCGGGTCCTCGCGGATGTGCCGGGTCTCGGGCAGGAAGTCCAGGGTGCCGCCGGCCGCCAGGTCCTCGACCCGCCGGCGCCGCGCCTCCAGCAGCTCGAGCCGCCGGTCGTCGAGCTCGCGGTGCAGGGCGACGATCAGCCCGAGCGCCTGCGGGGTGAGCACCTCCTCCGCGCTGGGTGCGATGTCGCCGGTGATCGTCAGGCCGTCCGGAGTGTCCACGTCGAGTTCCTTTGGTCGATCGGCTTGCCTCCGCTCGAATTCCACGATGCGGAAACCAAATACTTCCTAGTGAAAACACTAGGTGCCCGACGATGCCCGGTCAACGCGGCCGAGCCCGCTCAGCCCCCGGACAGCTCTGCGGCGATCTCCCGTGCGACCTCCTGCAGCACCGGAACGGCACGCTCCCCGAACTCGAACGACACCCGCGCAGCGGGCCCGGACACGGACAGCGCGGTAGGCACGGGCACCCCGGGCACGACGACGGCGAAGCACCGCACGCCGACCTCCTGCTCGCCGTCGTCCACCGCATACCCGCGGTCACGGATCTCGCCGACGGCGGCGACCAGCGCCTCGACCTCGGTGATCGTCCGATCGGTCGCGGGAGCGAGCCCGGCACGTGCGGCGATGTCCCGCACCACGGCCTCGGGCAGCTCACCCAGCAGCGCCTTGCCGACACCGGTGCTGTGCAGGTGCACGCGCCGCCCCACCTCGGTGAACATCCGCATGGAGTGCGACGACGCCGCCTGCGCCACGTACACCGCCATCTCACCGTCGAGCATGGCCAGGTTCGCGGTCTCGCCCAGCTCCCGCGCTACGCGCGCCAGGTGCAGGCGGGCGCCGGCGCCGAGCTGGCGGCCGGCCGCCTCGCCGAGGCCCATCACCCGCGCGCCGAGCGCATAGCGGCGTGAGGGCAGCCGGCGGGCGTAGCCGCGGGCGACGAGCGTGCGCATCAGCCGGTGGATGGTCGGCAGGGGCAGCCCGGACTGCTCCGACAGCTCGCTCAGGCCGGTGTCGCCGTCGAGCGACGCCATGATCTCGAGCAGGTCGAGCGCCCGCTCCACGGACTGCACACCAGGTTCTGCCACGTCGCCCTCCCCGTCGGAACGCCAGACGTGTCGCCTGACGGAACCAGCATTCCACAGAGCGGAAGACGGGAGGCAGTTTTGGGCATGCAGAAAGGGGGTGGGGTGTCTCCGACCATCTCTGGTCGGGCACCCCACCCCCTTGCTGGGAATGGTTGTCCGGCGGCGTCCTACTCTCCCACCCCGTCACCAGGGCAGTACCATCGGCGCTGTGGGGCTAAGCTTCCG
>NZ_JBHWLR010000024.1:52109-64989 GCF_042731755.1 Promicromonospora sp. NPDC059942 | reverse complement strand
GGGTTTCTTCGCTTTGAGCCCGCTCAAAGCGAAGAAACCCGGGCCTCAAAGGTGAGTCGCCGCGGCCGCATAACGGGCGAATTTCCCATATGTTCCTTGCTGTCAGTAGGCATCTTCGACAAGATGCCGCAGTGAGCCCTGCCCTACGGCCCGGATGGCGCGAGCTTCCGCCCCTGCTGCGAGACCGCATCACCGATCTGCTCGGCGCCCGCGTGATCGCCGCCAAGCAGCCGGACGACTCCGGGATCCTTCCTGGCGCGCGCTTCCAGGTGCAGACGACGAAGGGCCACGTCTTCGTCAAGGCGATCGGCACGGAGCAGCCGGGGCCGCTGAACTTCCTGCGGCAGGAGATCGCGCTCTCGCCGCTGCTGCCCGCCGCGGCGCCGCACCCGGAGCTCCTCTGGTCGCTCGACGACGTGCTGCCCAACCTCGGCAGGTGGGTCGCCGTCGGCTACGCGATGAAGTCCAACGTCCGCCCGATCGACCCTTCCTGGCCCGACGAGGACGTCGCGACCATGGTCAAGGTGGTCCGGGGGATCGGCGAGGTCGAGGCGCCGGCCGACCCGATGTTCCTGCCCGAGGAGAAGGTGTTCCCCACGGACTCGTGGGAGTACCTCGCGGACAAGCGGCCCGCCGGGCTCGCCCACCATTCGCCGTGGCTCACCAACCGGCTGGAGGGCCTCGCGGAGATCGCGGCGCACGCCTCGGACGCGATCGCCGGCACGAGCCTGCAGCACGGCACCCTGCGGGCGCAGAACGTGCTGCTGCCCGCCCGGCTGGGCGAGAAGCCGCTGGTCACCGACTGGATCCGGGGCAGCGTCGGGGCGCCGTACCTCGACCTCGTCTCGATGCTGCTGCACGCCCGCGCAAACGGCGGCCCGCCGCCGGAGGCCACGCTGCGCCGCTACGGGCTGCCGCCCGGCACGGAGCGGGACGCCGTGACCTGTTGGATCGCGGTGCTCGCCGGCCACTACGTGAAGTCGTCGATGGACACGCCGCCCACGGACATGCCGGAGCTGCGCGCCTACCAGCACCGGCTGGCCCGCGCCGCCGTGGAGTGGCTGCAGACCAGGCTCGGTTTCTGATCCTTGCCGTTCCTGCAACACGTGCTGTGGTTTGCGGGTGAAAGCGCAGTTCGGCACACTCCGGCCATGAGCGCTGTGCGGCGACCGGCTTGGTCCGATCTACCCCCGTCTGTCCGTTCTCGAGTCAGCGAGTCCATGGGGGGACGCGTGATCGGCTCGGCCCCCATGAGCGGCACGGACCTGGCCCCGCTCGAGGTGCTGCAGACGGCGTCGGCCCGCTCGATCGTTCGGGCGGTGGGGCCGGAGGCCCCGCTGACCCAGGACCGGATGGCCGCGGAGGCGGCGTCGCTGGCCACGCTGCCCGACGACGTGCCGAGCCTGGAGCGCGAGTGGTACGTCGACGAGGTGCTGCCGGGGGCGGGCCGCTGGGTGGTGCTCGGCTACCGGAACGAGCCCATCCGGCCGCCGCACGACCCCTGGGACGACGGCGACCTCGCCGCGGCGGTCGAGCTCGCCATCCAGATCGGCTCGACCGAGGCGCCCCCGGACCTGCCCGACGCGCTCGACCTGATCGACGTCGGCGCCTGGGCCACGATCGCCGCGATGCGGCCCGAGGGCCTGTCGGCCTTCACGCCGTGGCTGTCCGACAAGGTCGACCATCTCGCGGACATCGCCCGCTACGCCGGCGAGGCGATGTCCGGCAAGAACCTGGTGCACGGCGCGCTGCGCCGGGAGTCGATCCTGATCACCGACCACGGCTGGGACGCGACCAGCGCGCACGCGGTCGACTGGTTCATGCCGTCCCACGGGGCGTCCTTCCTCGACGTCGTGCTGCTGCTGCCGTACCTGCGGGTCGACGGCGCCCCGCCGCCCGGGGTGGTGCTCGACCGGCACCCCCTGCCCGACGTCGACCCCGAGGCGCTGACCTGTGCCGTGACCGTGGTCGCCGGCGCGCTGGTGCTCGAGTCGATGCGGCCGCCGGAGCCCGGCGTGCCCCACGGCCGCTCCGTGCAGCGCGAGGTGGCCCACGCCGCCCTCGACTGGCTGCGCTCGCGCCTCGGCGGCTGACGTCTTCACCCGGTTGCCACGCCACGGGCGCGCCTGACCTGCGCTGCTGCGGCAGACTGAGCGCCATGACCGAGAAGCCCGACGACGGCGCGGTGCCCGGCGGACCGAACCCGGGCGTGAGCCCCTGGCAGACCGCCGGGTTGCCCGCCGAGTCCGCCCCAGCGCCGTCCGCGGGACCCGCCGCCGGGACGCCGGGGGACGAGGCCGCGACGCGTGCGGACCAGCCCGCGACGCCAGAGGAAGGGCCGGACGCGGGCACCGCGACCGGGTCGGACGCGACCGTTGACGCGCCTGACACGGAACCGCCCGCGGCACCTACCGCCCCCGACGAGGAGTCCGGCCTGACCGGCGCCCTGGAGGTGCTCCGGGCCCGGCTCGGCGCGCTGCGCCTGCCGCTGGAGACCACGGGCGCCGAGGCGGCGCGCACGGAGCTGCGCCGGTCCACGGACCAGCTCGACGACTACCTGCTGCCGCGGCTGCGGGCCCAGAAGGCGCCGCTGCTCGTCGTGGTCGGCGGGTCCACGGGCGCGGGCAAGTCGACGCTCGTGAACTCGGTGCTCGGCGAGCGGGTCACGCAGCCGGGCGTGCTGCGGCCCACCACCAAGGCGCCCGTGCTGGTGCACCACCCGCTGGACGCGCGCTGGTTCTCCACGGACCGGGTGCTGCCGGGCCTGGCGCGCGTGACGGCGTCGGGGACCGGGACGCCGACCAGGTCGGCGGTGGGTCCCGCCGCCGCGGAGCAGGGCCACGGGGCGCCGCACGACCCGTCCCGCACCCTGCGCCTCGTGTCCAGCGACTCGCTGCCCAAGGGCCTGGCGCTGCTGGACGCCCCCGACATCGACTCGGTCGACACCGCAAACCGCGAGCTCGCCGCCCAGCTCCTCGGCGCGGCCGACCTGTGGCTGTTCGTCACGACGTCGGCGCGCTATGCCGACGCGGTGCCGTGGGACCTGCTGAACCAGGCCGCCGCGCGCAAGGCGCAGGTCGCGATGGTGCTGGACCGGGTGGACCCGGGCGCGGAGGCCACGGCCGACGACCTGCGGGCCATGATGGTCGAGCACGGGCTGACCGACAGCCCGCTGTTCGTCATCCCCGAGGACGGGCTGTCCGACGACGGCATGCTGCCCGAGGACGCCGTCGGCGAGGTCTCGCGCTGGCTGACCGGGCTGGGCGGCGACGCCGACGCGCGCCGCCGGGTCATCGCCGCGACCCGCGACGGCGTGGTGGACTCCCTCGTGGTGCGCGCGGGCGAGCTGGCCGACGCGGCCGACGAGCAGCGGGCCGCCGACGCGCGGCTGCGGCACGTGGTGGACCGCGCCTACGCGGACGCCGTGGCGCACGTCGCGGCGGCGACGTCGGACGGCGCGCTGCTGCGCGGCGAGGTGCTCGCCCGGTGGCAGGACTTCGTGGGCACGGGCGAGTTCTTCCGCGCGGTCGAGGAGGGCATCGGCCGGTTCCGGGACGCGGTGAGCTCGTTCTTCCGCGGGAAGCCCAAGGAGGCGCCGCAGGTCGAGAAGGCGATCGCGCACGGCCTGGAGTCGGTGGTGCTGGACGCCGCCGAGGAGGCCGCCGAGCGCTCCTACCAGGGCTGGCGCGGCGACGCCGCGGGCACGGCCCTGCTGGAGGGGCTGGAGCTGTCCCGGACGCCGGCGGCGCTGCGCGCCGAGGTGGGCGAGCAGATCCGGGGCTGGCAGGGCGACGTCCTCGGGCTGGTGCGCGAGCAGGGCGAGTCCAAGCGGGGCAAGGCCCGCGCGCTGTCGTTCGGCGTGAACGGACTCGGCGTGGCGCTGATGATCTTCGTGTTCGCCTCCACGGGCGGGCTCACCGGCATCGAGGTGGGCATCGCGGGCGGTTCGGCGGTGCTGGCGCAGCGGCTGCTGGAGGCCGTGTTCGGCGAGGACGCCGTGCGCCGGCTCGCCGTGCAGGCCCGCGACCGCCTGCGGGCCCGCATCCAGGCCGTCATGGACGGGCAGGCCGCCCGCTACACCGCGCAGCTCGACGCGCTCGGCTCCGCGGAGGCGGGCGGTTCCGCCCTGCGCACGGCGGCCGACGCCGTCGCCTCGGCCGCCGCGGCGGAACGCCGGTCGCGGGCCCGCGAGACCGACACGGTGCCCGCGGGCGTCGGGGACCTGACCGAGAGCCGCGGGCTGCGCGGCGTCCGGTCGCCGGCCGGCGGCACCGGCGAGGCGGACGGCCGGGGCGACCTGGCCGAGCAGCCGGCCCGCAAGGGCTTCTGGAAGCGCCTGTTCGGGGAGGGCGACCGGTGAGCCGGCTCGACCTGGCCGACCGCACCACGGCCCTCGACACCGCGGTCCGGGCCGCGGACGGCCGCATCGAGCCCGCGCTGCTGGCCGAGGCGCGCGCCGTCGTGACCCGGGCGCGCGAGCGGGGCGGCCTGTCCGCGGAGCACACCGTGGTGGCGCTGGCCGGCGCCACCGGGTCGGGCAAGTCGTCGGTGCTGAACGCGGTGGCCGGGGCCGCGATCGCGCAGCCCGGCGTGCGCCGTCCGACGACGTCGCACCCGATGGCCGCCGTCTGGGGCGAGGGCGCTGACCCGCTGCTGGACTGGCTGGAGGTGGGCCGCCGGCACCACGTGGAGCCCGCGGCGGCCGAGCCGGCGCCGGACGAGCCGCCCGGCCGCGGGCCGTTCCGCCGTCGGACCCCCGCGGGGGACACGACCGGGCTGGTGCTGCTGGACCTGCCCGATCACGACTCGATCGTGACCGAGCACCGGCTGCGCGCCGAGCGGCTGGTGCAGCGCGCCGACCTGTTGGTCTGGGTGGTGGACCCGCAGAAGTACGCGGACGCCGCGCTGCACGAGGGCTTCCTGCGCCCGCTCGCGGGGCGGGCCGAGGTGGTGGTCGTCGCGCTCAACCAGGCCGACCGGCTGAGCGCGGAGGAGACGTCCGCGATGCTCGCGGACCTGAGGCGGCTCGTCGCCGAGGACGGCCTGGACGGCGCGCGCGTGCTGGCGGTGTCCGCGAAGACCGGCCAGGGCATCGACGACCTGCGCGGCCTGCTGGCCAAGGCGGCCGCGCGGCGCGAGGCCGCGACGGCCCGGCTCGCCGCGGACGAGCGCGTGGTGGCGCAGCGGATCGTCGACGAGTGCGGCACGCCGCCGCCGTCGCGCGCCGGGAGCCAGGCCACGGGCGACCTGGTGGCCGCCCTGGAGGACGCCGCGGGCGTGCCCACGGTGGTCGACGCCGTCCGCGTCTCCGCGCGCCGGGACGCCAGGTCGGCGACCGGCTGGCCCCTGACCCGCTGGATCGGGCGGCTGCGCCGGGACCCGTTGCGGCGGCTCGGGCTGCGGACGGCGGACCGGGAGCAGCGGGCGCCGTCGGGCCGCGAGGACCTGGTGCGCACGTCGCTGCCGACGGCGCGGCCAGCCGTGCGCTCCACCGCGGCGTCGGCCGTGCGCCGGTACGTCGAGGAGGTGACGCGCGGCGTCGCCGACCCGTGGGTGCTGGCCGCGCGCTCGCGCGGGCAGGCGGGGATCGACACGTTGCCCGACGCCCTGGACCAGGCGGTTGCCGCGACCCGCGTCGAGGCGCAGCGCCGCCCGGTGTGGTGGTCGCTGGTCAACGTGGTGCAGTGGCTCCTGGTGGCCGTGCTCGTGGCGGGCCTGCTGTGGCTGTTCGTGCTGTTCGGGTTCGCGTACCTGCAGCTCCCGCCGCTGCCCACGCCGGTGCTGTCGCTGCCGACCTGGTCGGGCGACGGCGTCGTGTTCCCGGGGGCGCCCGGGTCCGGCTCGGGCGAAGGGCTCGGCGTGGACCCGTTCACGATCCCGTGGCCGACGCTGATGGTGCTCGGCTCGGTGGTGCTCGGCCTGCTGCTCGCCCTGGTGTGCCGGATCTTCGGCGCGCTGGGCGCCCGCCGCCGGGCGAACGTGGCGCGCCGGCGGCTGCGGCAGTCGGTGGGCAAGGTCGCCGACCGGCTGGTGCGGGAGCCCGTGGGGGAGGAGCTCGCCCGGCTCGCAAGCTGCCGGACGGCGGCGACGGTCGCGGCGAGCTGAGGCGGGCCGGTGCCTCGCGGCTGCGGCGCCGGGAGAGGATAGGGACCATGACACGCCTGCACGTCCCCGTCACGCTGCGCTGGTCCGACCTGGACGCCTACGCCCACGTCAACAACGTGGCGATGTTCCGCCTGCTGGAGGACGCCCGGATCACGGCCTTCTGGCAGCACCCCGAGGCGCCCGAGGGCGAGGCCTGGCCCACTGCCGTGGTGCCGACCGGCCCTGACGCCGACTCCCACACGCTCGTGGCCGGCCAGCGCATCGAGTACCTGCGCCCGCTGCTGTTCACCCGCACGCCGGTGCGCGTCGAGATGTGGCTGGGCCGGATCGGCGGCGCGAGCGCCGAGGTCTGCTACGAGGTGCACGACGGCACGGCGAGCATGGCGAAGACCGGCCCGACGTCGGGCGGCAAGCCCTACGCCCGCGCGACCACCACGCTCGTCTTCGTCGACGCCGCCACGGACCGGCCGCGCCGCCTCACCGAGGGGGAGCGCCTGGCGTGGAAGGAGTTCCAGGAGGAGCCGATCACGTTCCGCCATCGGGGCTGAGTTGGTCCTCAGGGTGTCCGAATTGCTAGATTCATCCCCCTTGGTTTCGGCCACGGAGGAACAGTGGATCTGCCCCAGCACTACCTTGACCCGGTCACCCTGCACGAGGTGTTCGACGACGTCCCGGCCGCCCGGGCGTATCTCGCCGCGCTGGCCGGCGGCCCGGCCTGCGACGAGCCGGCGACGCTCGCCGTCCGCGTCCCGCTGACCCGGGCGCTGGCCCCGGAGGACGACGACCCCGACACCGGGCTGGCCGAGGCGGAACGCCTCGGGTGGCTCGCCGTCCGCCTGGCGGGCGGGCCCGGGGACGACGCCGCGGCCGCGCACTCGCACGCCGCCGACGTGCCCCTGGGTGCCGTGGCGCCCTTGCTCCGGCTGGCGCACGTGCTCCAGTGGCGGCACCGGTTCTCGGAGGCCGACCTGCTGTTCGGCCTCGCGCTGGAGGCCGCGCACTACTACGGGGAGCACGCCGCGAGCATCGAGCACGCGCGGCGGCTGGAGTTCTTCGCCCTCCAGCACTGGGGGCGGTGCCGGTACGACCAGGCGCTCGAGGTGCACGCCGACCAGGCCCGCCCCTACCTCGGGGAGGCGCTGGCCCTGTTCGTGCGGGCCCTGGAGCAGCGGGTGGACGTCGCCGCGACGCCGCACGAGGTCGGCACGCTCCGGCAGGCGGTGCAGGCGGCCCGGGACAGGCTGGGGGAACTGGGGGCGTAGCAGGTCAGGCGCGAGGCGCCCCGGGCGGCGCGGGTCAGGCCGGAAGCCGGATCATGCCCTCCTGGCCCGCCGAGGCCACGAGGACGCCGTCCTGCGTGTAGACCTTGGCGGTGCCCAGGGCGCGGCCGCCCTGGGCCGTGGGCGAGGACTGGACGAACAGCATCCACTCGTCCACCTGGACGTCGCGGTGCCACCACATGCCGTGGTCGAGGCTGGCCATGGGCACCGTCGCGGCGACGTCCTGCCAGGACTTGCCCGCGGCGCGCATGGCGGGCTCCAGCATGAGCTGGTCGCACGCGTAGGCCAGGAGGGCGCGGTGCATCGACTGGTCCTTGATGCCCAGCGGGCGGCGCGTGCGCATCCAGACGAGCTGCGTGGCGGGCGGCGTGCCGCCCTGGGCCACCGCGACGTCCGGGTGCAGGTACAGGGACCCGCCCACGTGCCGCAGCTCGAACGGCGAGTCCGCCCAGAACTGGGCGCGGACGTCGGGGCCGTCCGACAGGGACCCGAGCTCGTCGAAGGCGGAGCCGACCTCGTCGGGCGCGGGGACGCCGTCGGGCATCGGCATCGAGTGGTCGTAGCCGGGCTGGTCCTCCTGGAAGGAGGCGATCATCGACAGGATCGGCTTGCCGAACTGGATCGCGTGGGTGCGGCGCGCGCTGAACGAGCGCCCGTCGCGCAGCCGCTCGACCGCGAAGTCGATGGGCTCCTCGACCCGCCCCTCCCGCAGGAAGTAGCCGTGCAGGGAGTGGATCTGACGGCCGTCGGGCACCGTCCGGTCCGCCGCCAGGATCGCCTGTGCGAGCACCTGACCGCCGTACGCGCGGTTCGCCAGGGCGGGCATGCTGTTGCCGCGCAGCACGTCCTCCTCGCCGCGCGGTCCCCAGCCCTCGAGGTGCCGCAGGTCGAGCACCTGCAGCAGGCGGTCGAGCGCGTCGGGCGTGTGGTCCGACGTGGCGTCGCCGGCGATCAGGTCAGGGGTGGCGTCCACGTGCGGGCGTCTCCTTCGGTTCTTCTGGGGCAGTCTTCGAGCGGTGCGGTCTTCGAGCGGGGTCAGTCTTCGAACGTGTTGATCATGCTGAAGGCCGCGCGTTCCAGGTAGTCCCACAGCTGCGACTCGTGGATCGGGGCCAGGCCGAGGGAGTCGACGGCGGTCCGCATGTGCGCGAGCCAGCGGTCGCGAGCGTCCGGGTTCACCTTGAACGGCGCGTGCCGCATCCGCAGGCGCGGGTGCCCGCGCTGCGCGGAGTAGGTGCCGGGTCCGCCCCAGTACTGCTCGAGGAACAGCGTCAGGCGCTCCTTGGCCGGCCCCAGGTCCTCCTCGGGGTACATGGGGCGCAGCACCGGGTCGTCCGCGACGCCGTCGTAGAACGCGTCGACGAGGCGCACGAACGTGTCGTGGCCGCCGACGGCCTCGAAGAAGGAAGGTTCCTGTGTCACGCCGTTCATCCTGCCACCCGCCTATGACGGTCCGGTGAAACTCGGTCTCGTGTGAGCAACTCGACAATTGCCCGGGCGAAGGGCTTGCCAGCACAGATAGGGTGGGGACAAACCTGCAGCGACGCACGGTGGGAGTTGAGACATGACCAAGGCTGACCAGATTCTTGCGGCACTCGGGGGAACCTCGAACGTCGTCGAGCTGGAACCGTGCATCACCCGGCTACGGGTCGAGGTGAGTGACCCGTCCCTCGTGGACGAGCCCGGACTGAAGTCGTCGGGAGCGTTCGGCGTGGTGCGGTCGGGCAGGGTGGTTCAGGTGATCGTCGGACCCGAGGCGGACAACCTCGCGGCCGAGCTGGACACGCTCAGGGTGTGATCACGAGGGCGTGAACCCGTCAGAGCGACGGTCACGGGCCCGGGACGAGCTCCCGGGCCCGTGACCTGCTTCACTGCCCGCCGGCCGCGTGGAACCGGGGCGCGAACGGGCTGTGAAGGTCGCGCAGTGGTCCGTCGGACGCGGCCGGAGATGTACTGGTCCTCCGGTTCGACCCGAGTAGGTTGGGGGCCGTGTTCGAGTCTCTTGCTGCCTCCGTGTTCGACAGCGCCGAGGATTTCTGGACCTGGTTCGGTAACAAGCCGCTGAAGGTCATCCTGATCGTCGTGATCGGGATGATCGCCATCGCCGTACTCCGGCGCGTCGTGACCGCACTCACCGAGCGCATCGCGATCGGCCAGAAGCCGCGTTCCGTGGTCGAGACCATGGCCCCTCCGGTCGGTACCACCACGGGTGCGATCCCGGTGACCACACCGGGGACCGCGCCCGGCGCGAGTGGCAAGCGCAAGCGCAAGAACGTGCTGATGACGCCGCAGGCGCTGGCCGACGTCTTCGGTGCGGTCAACCCGCGTGCCGCCGAGCGGCGCGCCCAGCGTGCCCGGACCGTTGGCTCGGTGCTGAACTCGACCGTCAACATCGTCATCGGAACGCTCATGGTGATGTCGGTCCTGCAGGTGCTGGGCCTGAACCCGGCGGGGCTGATCGCCGGTGCGGGTGTGGTCGGCGTCGCGCTCGGTTTCGGCGCGCAGAGCCTCGTCAAGGACTTCATCTCCGGCGTGTTCCTGCTCATCGAGGACCAGTTCGGCGTGGGCGACAACGTGGACCTCGGCGCCGGCGTGGTCGGCACGGTCGAGGCCATGGGCCTGCGGCTCACCCAGGTCCGCGCCTTCGACGGCACCCTCTGGTACGTCCGCAACGGCGAGATCCTGCGCGCCGGCAACCGCACCCAGGAGTGGAGCCGCGCCGTCGCCCCGGTGCAGGTCCCGCTGGGGGCCGACATCGACGCCGTGCGCGCGGCGCTCGGCCGCGCCGTCGACCGCGTCAAGAACGACCCCGAGCTGGCCGACAGCCTCCTGGAGACCCCGTCGGTGCGCGGCGTCGACGAGGTGGACCAGGGTGGCCTGACGTTCACGCTGCACGCTCAGGTGCGCCCGGCGCAGCAGTGGGCGGTCGCCCGGTCGCTGCGCGTGGCCGCGCACGCGGCCCTGCTGGACGCGGGGATCGTGGCGCGCTCCGCGCCCGCCCCGTTCGAGGAGGGCGTCGTCGGCGATACCCCCGGCGTCAGCTGACGTAGGGTTTTACGGGCCGGGTTGCGCCCGGTACGGGTCGGTAGATGGCAGGATCTTTCCTTGTGACCGACGAACCGATGCCCGGGTCCACCGGAGACGGCTCCACCGTGCCGCAGGAGCTGGCCGAGCTGGCGACAGCCCACGGCGTGCAGTGCGAGTACACCGACCACGACGGCCGCGTGCAGCAGGTCAGCCCCTCGACGCTCGTCGCGGTGCTGGAGGCGCTCGGGGTCCAGGCGTCGACGCCCGGCGCCGTCACGGCCAGCCTGGACCGCGCCCGCGACGACGAGTGGCGCGCCATGCTGCCGCCCACGGTCGTCACCCGCGAGGGCACCGAGGTACAGGTCCCGGTGCACGTCGCCGACGGCGCGGACGTGACCGCGTGGGTCGAGCTCGAGCGGGCCGAGACGCCCGTCGTCCCGGCTAGCGCGACGCCCTGGCGGGTGACGGCGCCGGGCGGCGCCCCCACGTCCGGCTCGTTCGCCACGGTGAAGGGCTCCCGGGTGCAGCTGCGCCAGGCCGACGTCTACGCCGAGCCACGCACCGTCGACAGCCGCAAGGTCGGCCGGGCCACCTTCACGCTCCCGGACACCCTGCCGCTCGGCTGGCACACGCTGCACGCGGAGGCGGGCGGACAGACGGCGCAGGCCTCGCTCGTGGTGACGCCCGCGCGGCTGGAGCTGCGCGAGGAGATCGCCCGCAAGCAGGCCTGGGGCTTCATGGTCCAGCTCTACTCGGTGCGGTCCCGGGACTCCTGGGGGATGGGCGACCTCGCCGACCTGGGCGACCTCGCCTGGCAGACGGCGCACAACGGCGGGGCCGACTTCGTCGCGATCAACCCGCTGCACGCGACCGAGCCCGTGGTGCCGGTGACCCCGAGCCCGTACCTGCCGACGTCGCGGCGGTTCATGTCGCCCCTGTACATCCGGGTCGAGGACATCCGTGAGACGGCGTATCTCTCCGCCGCCGACCGGTCGCTCGTGGAGTGGGCCGCCGAGCCCGTCCGCGAGCTGTCCGAGGACTCGGGGCCGATCGACCGGGACGCCGTCTGGGAGGCCAAGAAGGCGGCCCTGGAGGTCGTGTACACGGCACCGCGGTCGGCGGCCCGGCAGACGGCGTTCGACGAGTTCGTGCTGGCCCAGGGCCGCGGCCTGGTCGACTTCGCCACCTGGTGCGCCATCAAGGAGCACCTGGACGGCCGGGACTGGCCGGCGGAGCTCTCCGACCCGGGCTCGTCCGGCGTGCAGACCCTGCGCAACGCCCTGTCCGACCGGGTCCAGTTCTACTGCTGGCTGCAGTGGGTGGCCGACGAGCAGCTCCGCGCGGCCCACCGCGCCGGCCTCGACGCCGGCATGCGGCTGGGCGTGTTCAAGGACCTCGCCGTCGGCTCGAACCCGGAGGGCGCGGACGCCTGGGCGGACGCCGCCGTCCTCGCCCGCGGCGTGTCCGTGGGGGCCCCGCCGGACATGTACAACCAGCAGGGCCAGAACTGGTCCCAGCCCCCGTGGAACCCGCGGGCGCTCGCCAAGGTGGGCTACGCGCCGTACCGCGAGATGCTGCGCACCGTGCTGCGCCACTGCGGCGGCCTGCGGGTCGACCACGTGCTCGGGCTGTTCCGCCTCTGGTGGATCCCGGGCGGGGCGCGCGCGTCGGCGGGCGCGTACGTCACGTACGACCACGAGGCGCTGATCGGCATCCTGTGCCTGGAGGCGCACCGCGCCGGCGTGGCGATCGTGGGCGAGGACCTGGGCACGTTCGAGCCCTGGATCCGGGACTACCTCGCGGAGCGCGGCGTCCTGGGTACGTCCGTGCTGCTGTTCGAGCGGGACGAGGCCGGCGCGCCGGTCGAGCCGGAGGCCTACCGCAGCGCGGCCCTGGCCACCGTGACCACCCACGACCTGCCGCCCACCGCCGGGTACCTGGCGGGGGAGCACGTGGACCTGCGGGAGCGGCTCGGCCTGCTCACGGAGGACGCGACGATCCTGCGCGCGCGGGCCCGCCAGGAGCGCGAGTCGCTCGTGGAGGCGCTGTCGCGCCGGGGGCTGACGACGTTCGACCCGTCCGAGCGCGAGCTCGTCGAGGGCCTGCACCGCTACCTCAAGGACACGCCGTCCGCGCTGGTCGGGGTCTCCCTGGCCGACGCCGTGGGCGAGCGCCGCACGCAGAACCAGCCCGGCACCGACTCCGAGTACCCGAACTGGCGCGTGCCGCTCGCGGACTCGGCGGGCACCGTGGTGATGCTGGAGGACCTGTTCACCAACGCCCGCCTGCGCAGCCTGGTCACGGTGATGAACGAGGAACCCCCGGCTGACGACCCCGCCTGAACCGTCGAGTGCGGGCTATCTGTTGCCTCGGAGCCCCCCCCAGAACAAAAAGGACCCCACCCCACAGGGGGAACAGAGGGGGGCGAAAAAAATAGTGCCTCTCGGGGGGACCGAAGAAAACCTCCC
>NZ_JBHWLR010000024.1:48114-52099 GCF_042731755.1 Promicromonospora sp. NPDC059942 | reverse complement strand
TCCGAACCTGTGGGGTGTGGTTTCTTTTTTTCCTAGGCCCCTCGAAGAAAAAAGAGACCCCGCACTCAACGGTGGGACCGGGTGGGTCAGGCCGAGCCGATGCCCGCGCGGGCGATCGAGAAGCCGCTGCCCGTCGCGTCGGCCACACAGGTCATGCCCGTGTCCGCGCTGGCGCAGGTGAAGCCGTGCGCCTTCTTGGTCTGGCCGTAGTCCAGGATCGCGACGTCGCCCTTGGCCTTCTTGGGCTGGTCGTTCTTGCTGACGCACGGCTGCGTCACGTTGCCGGTCGGGTCGACCTTCGCCACGTAGCCGGACGCGCCGTCGCACGAGGCGTCGGGCGCGGGCTTCTGGGTCAGCTCCGCGATGCCGCACGTCGCGGCGTCGGCCGAGATGGTGCAGGTGATGTTCAGCGACGGCGCGGCGAAGGTCTCGACGCCGGCCCCGCCGTCCGTCTCCAGGCCCTCCTCGGCCTCCGGCTCGGCCGACTGCTCCGTGCTGGCGGTCTCGCCACCCGTGGCCGAGGTGTCGGGCGAACCGAGCAGGTTCACGGCGAACACGATCGCGGCGATCACGAGCAGCACGTCCAGGGCGATGAACGCGATCCAGCCGGGGCTGAGCTTGCGGCGCGGAGGCTCGGGCTCGTAGCCGCCCGGCTGACCCGCGTAGACGGGCTGGCCGTACTGGTCGTAGCCCTGCGGCTGATACTGCGCGGGCGGCTGGTACTGCGCCGGCTGCTGCTGGTACTGGCCCTGCGGCTGGTACTGCCCGCCCTGCGGCGCCGCGTAACCCTGCTGGTACTGCTCGGGGTAGTACTGCTGCTGCATCGTCTGGTCGGCGCCACGCTGCACGGACTGCACCCGGGGCGCACCCGGTGCTGCCGGCGCGGGGGTGACGGCCTGGGCGAACTGGTTGCTCGGCGAGATGGCGGGCGGCTTGCGCGTCGCCGCCGAGACACGCTGCACCGGCGCCTGCTGGACAGGCGTGGGCATGGTGGCGGGGTGCTGCTCCTGAGGGGGAGCAGTGGGCTCCTCGTCAGGGCTGCCGCCCGGTGGCGGTGGCGGGGGCGGCACAGTGCCGGACATCGGGCAACTCCTCAGCTCAAATCGGTCGGTCTGGGCGACCGCGGTCGATCGTACACAAAGGCGTTACTCGCTGTTACTCCTGCGTGGCATGATCGACGAGTCGTCGCAGGTAGTTCACACACCGGACGAGAAGCCAACCGATAAAGCGCGTTATTCGGACGCGCGGGGCGCCTTCGGCGCCCATGAGCAGACAGACGTGGAGGGCCCGTGCCCGGAGAGAACCTGACCCGCGCCGAGGCGGTCGAACGAGCCGGCGTGGTGTCGGTCGAGTCGTATGAGATCGCCCTGGACCTGACCACCGGTCCGGAGACTTTCGCGTCCGCCACGACGCTGCGCTTCACCGCGACCGAGGGCGCTTCCACCTTCGTGGACCTGGTCGCACCGTCCGTGCGGTCCGTGGTGCTGAACGGCCGCGAGCTGGACCCGGCCGCCGTGTTCGCCGACTCCCGGATCGCCCTGGACGGCCTGGCCGAGGACAACGAGCTCGTCGTCGTCGCCGACTGCGGCTACACGAACACCGGCGAGGGCCTGCACCGCTTCGTCGACCCCGTGGACGGCGAGGTGTACCTCTACACCCAGTTCGAGGTGCCGGACGCGCGCCGCGTGTTCGCCTGCTTCGAGCAGCCCGACCTCAAGGCCACGTTCCAGTTCACGGTCACCGCGCCCGCCGCGTGGGAGGTCGTGAGCAACGAGCCGACGCCGGAGCCGGCCGCGGCGCAGCACGCCACCGAGCCCGGGGTCGAGGCCGCGACGTGGACCTTCGAGCCCACGGGCCGCATCTCGACCTACATCACGGCGCTGGTGGCCGGCCCGTACGCCGTGGTCCGCTCGTCGCTGACGTCGTCGGACGGCCGGGAGATCCCGCTCGGCGCGTTCTGCCGCAAGTCGCTGTCGGCGCACTTCGACGCCGACTACATCTTCGAGAAGACCCGCCAGGGCTTCGAGTTCTACGAGTCCACGTTCGGCGTGCCGTACCCGTTCACCAAGTACGACCAGCTCTTCGTGCCCGAGTACAACATGGGCGCCATGGAGAACGCGGGCTGCGTGACGTTCACGGAGTCGTACGTGTTCCGCTCCAAGGTGACCGAGGCCGTGCGCGAGCGCCGCGTCGTGACGATCCTGCACGAGCTGGCGCACATGTGGTTCGGCGACCTGGTCACCATGAAGTGGTGGAACGACCTGTGGCTCAACGAGTCGTTCGCCGAGTACGCCTCGACGCTCGCCACGGCCGAGGCCACCGAGTGGGAGGCGGCCTGGACCACGTTCTCCGCGATGGAGAAGTCCTGGGCCTACAAGCAGGACCAGCTGCCGTCCACGCACCCGATCGTCGCCGAGATCAAGGACCTGGAGGACGTCCAGGTCAACTTCGACGGCATCACCTACGCCAAGGGCGCCTCGGTGCTCAAGCAGCTCGTGGCCTGGGTGGGCCGGGACGCGTTCGTCGCGGGCGTCTCCGCCTACTTCGGCAAGCACGCCTGGGGCAACACCGAGCTGCCCGACCTGCTGACCGAGCTCGAGGCCACCAGCGGCCGCGACCTCAAGGCCTGGTCCAAGCTCTGGCTGGAGACCGCGGGCGTGAACACGCTGCGCCCCGTCATCGAGACGGACAGCCACGGCCGCATCATGTCGTTCGTCGTGGAGCAGACAGCCCCCGCCGAGTGGCCCACGATCCGCCCGCACCGCCTCGGCATCGGCTTCTACAGCCTGTCCGACGGCGGCGAGCTCGCGCGCACCCACTTCGTCGAGGTCGACGTCGACGGCCCGCGGACGGACGTGAAGGAGCTCGTCGAGCTCGACCGCCCGGCCCTCGTGCTGCTCAACGACGCGGACCTCGCGTACGCGAAGATCCGGCTCGACCCCGCCTCGCTCGCGGTGGCGCTGGAGCACCTGGCCGACATCACGGACCCGCTGGCCCGCTCCCTCGTGTGGGGCTCGGTCTGGGACGCGGTGCGCGACGGCGAGGTGCCGGCGTCGGAGTACGTGAAGCTCGTGCTCGGTGGCATCGCCGGCGAGACCGAGTCGACCACGCTGCGCACCACGCTCAACCAGATGGTGCTGGCCGCCAAGCAGTTCGTGGCGCCGTCGGCCCGCGCGGAGACGCTCGCCACGGTGGGCGACACGCTCTGGTCCCTGGTGGGCGACGCCGAGGCCGGTTCGGACACGCAGTTCCAGCTCGTGAAGTTCTTCGCGCACGTGGCCTCCACGCCCGCGCACGTCGCGACGCTGTCCGGCCTGCTCGACGGGTCGGTCGCGCTCGACGGCCTGGAGATCGACGCCGACCTGCGCTGGGAGCTGCTGGAGGGCCTCGTGCTCAACGGCGCGGCGGGCGACGCGGAGATCGACACCACGCTCGCCGCCGACGACACGGCGACGGGCCGCCAGTCCGCCGCCCGTGCCCGGGCCGCCAAGCCCACGGTCGAGGGAAAGCTGGCCGCGCTGTCCTCCGTCGTGGACGCCGACGTGCCGAACGCGATCATCCGGAACACCGGCCTCGGGTTCCTGCACGTGAACGACCCGGCCCCGCTGGCCGACGTCGTGCAGCCCTACCTGGACGCCGTGCTCAAGGTGTGGGACGAGCGCAGCTACCACATCGCCGAGGAGATCATCGAGGGCTTCTACCCGGCCCCGCTGGCCTCGCCGGAGCTGCGGGACGCCACCGCGGCGTGGCTGGAGACGAACGCGGACGCGGCCCCGGCCCTGCGCCGTCTGGTCGTCGAGGCCCTCGCGGGCACGGAGCGGGCGCTGAAGGCCCAGGCCAAGGACGCCTGACGCCGTCGGCGGGACCTCCGCTCACCTTTGAGGCCCGGGTTTCTTCGCTCTGAGCCAGCTCAGAGCGAAGAAACCCAGGACCCAAAAGGGAGGGGGAGGGGGGGCTGCGACTCCCAGACGCCGGCCCAGTCCCC
>NZ_JBHWLR010000024.1:29444-48104 GCF_042731755.1 Promicromonospora sp. NPDC059942 | reverse complement strand
TAGCTCGCAACCATTGCACCAAAATTAAAGAGAAAAATGGTGCGGGAGACACCCCCCTCGTGGGCCGAGGAGGGGCGTCCCCCTCCCCTTGAAGGCCCGGGCTTCTTGGCTGGGAACCAGCCTCAAAGCGAAGAAACCCGGGCCTCAAAGGTGAGGGTGAGGGGCGACTGCGACTACCAGATGCGGACCCGGTCCTCCGGGGCCAGGTACAGCGCGTCGCCCGGCTGGACGTCGTAGGTCGCGTAGAACTCGTCCACGTTGCTCACCACGCCGTTGCAGCGGAACTCGTTGGGGGAGTGCGGGTCCGTCGCGAGGCGGCGGAGCACCTCCTCGTCGCGGCCCTTGGACTGCCAGACCTGGGCCCAGCCGAGGAAGATCCGCTCCAGGGCGGTGAGCCCGTCGACGACGGGCGCCTCGTCCAGCGGCTTGCCGAGCGCGATCCGGTAGGCCTTGATCGCGATGGAGAGCCCGCCCAGGTCGCCGATGTTCTCGCCGATCGTCAGGCTGCCGTTGACGTGGCCCTCGGCGGCGGCGTCGCCCTCACCCTCGCCTTCACCGGAGCCGACGGCGGACGCCGCCAGCTGCGCCGGCCGGAACGCGTCGTACTGCGCGATCAGCGCGCTCGTGCGCTTCTCGAACTCGGTGCGGTCGGTGTCGGTCCACCAGTCCTCGAGGCGGCCGTCGCCGTCGTACTTCGAGCCCTGGTCGTCGAAACCGTGGCCGATCTCGTGCCCGATGACGCCGCCGATCCCGCCGAAGTTCACGGCGTCGTCGGCCTCGGGGTCGAAGAACGGGGGCTGCAGGATCGCCGCGGGGAACACGATCTCGTTCATGCCCGGGTTGTAGTAGGCGTTGACGGTCTGCGGCGTCATGAACCACTCGTCGCGGTCCAGCGGCTTGCCGATCTTGGCCAGCTCGTAGTCCTGGTCGAACGCGTTGGAGCGGCGCACGTTGCCGACCACGTCGGCGGCGTCCACCTCCAGGCCCGAGTAGTCGCGCCAGCGCACCGGGTAGCCCACCTTGGGGGTGAACTTCTCCAGCTTGGTCAGCGCCTTCGCCTTGGTCTCGTCGGTCATCCAGTCCAGACCCTGGATCGACTCCCGGTACGCGGCGACCAGTGCCTCCACGAGGCGGTCCATCCGCTCCTTGTTCGACGGCGGGAAGTGCCGCGCGACGTACTCCGCGCCCACGACCTCGCCGAGCGCGCCCTCGACCAGGGCCACGCCGCGCTTCCAGCGCTCGCGGACCTCCTGCGCACCGGTGAGCGTGCGGCCGTAGAAGTCGAAGTTGGCCTCGACGATCTCGTCGGTGAGGTACGGCGCCCGCGCGCTGACCACGTGGTACGTCATCCAGAGCTGCCAGTCCAGCGGCGACAGCTCGCTCCAGAGGGCGGCGAACCCGGTCGCGAAGTCGGGCTCGCGCACCACGATGTCGTCGAACGACCCGGCCGGCACGCCCAGCGCCTCGGCCCAGGCCACCCAGTCGAAGCCCGGCGCGGACTCGACGAGCGCGGCCAGCGTCATCGGGTTGTAGGTCAGCGTCGCGTCGCGGTCGCGCACCACGTCCCAGTGGTGGCCGGCGAGCTGCTTCTCGACGTCGTACACGCGCTGCGCGGCGTCGGCGGGCGAGATGCCCCAGGTCTCCTGGACCGGGGCGAAGCCCAGCATCCGGGCCACGTGCGGCACGTACTTCTTGCGCAGCTCGGCGTACTGCTCCTCGCGGTAGTACGCCTCGTCGGGCAGGCCGAGCCCGGACTGCCGCAGGTAGACGACGTACTTCTCGGGGTCGGTCGCGTCGTTGTCCACCCAGAAGCGCACGCCGGCCGTGCCGCCCGTGCGCTGCAGCGCGCCCAGCACGCGGGTCAGTGCGGCGGCGTCCCCGGCGTCCTTGATCAGGGCGAAGTCCTCGTCCAGGGGCGTCGTGCCGAGCCCGGCGATCCGCTCGGTGTCCATGAAGCTGGCGTACAGGTCGCCGATCGTGGAGCCGGTGGGCGCGTCCTGGATGATCTCCCGGACGTGCACCTCGGCCTGGTCGTAGAGAGCGCGGAACGCCCCGTCCATCGCGCGGTCGGCGGGGATCTCGTGGCTGTCGATCCACCTCCCGTTGACGTGGCGGTACAGGTCGTCCTGCGGTCGGGTTGCGGGGTCGAGCGCGTCGAGGTCGATCCCCGACGTGAGTCCCGTGGCGTCGGTGGTCATTGCGCCAGCGTACGCAACGTGGACCTCGCGCATGAGGGAAGATGGGGCCATGCGTCTCCACATCGCCGCCGACCACGCCGGGTACGACCTCAAGCAGCACCTGGTGGGCCATCTCACCGCGGCCGGGCACGAGGTCGTCGACCACGGTGCCCACGAGCTCGACCCCCAGGACGACTACCCGTCCTTCTGCCTCTCCGCCGGTGAGGCCGTCGTGGCCGAGCCCGGTTCGCTCGGCATCGTGATCGGTGGATCGGGCAACGGTGAGCAGATCGCCGCGAACAAGGTGACCGGGGTCCGGGCCGTGCTGGCCTGGTCGCTGGAGACCGCGAAGCTCGGCCGCCAGCACAACGACGCGAACGTGATCGCCGTCGGCGGGCGCATGCACTCCGTGGAGGAGGCGACGTCGTTCGTCGAGGCCTTCGTGGCCGAGCCGTTCAGCGGCGACGCGCGGCACCAGCGCCGCATCGACCAGCTCGCCGAGTACGAGAGCAAGCGTGCCTGAGCGTGCCTGAGGGGCATACCGTCCACCGCCTCGCGCGGACGTTCGACACCTTGTTCGCGGGGCAGGTCCTGCGGGTGAGCAGCCCGCAGGGGCGGTTCGCGGACGGCGCGGGCGTGCTCGACGGCCGTCGTCTGGTGGCGAGCGAGGCGTGGGGCAAGCAGCTCTTCCTGGGCTTCGCGCCGGCCGAGCGGCCGGCTGACCTGCGGTCTGACACCTTGTGGCTGCGCACGCACCTCGGGCTGTACGGCGCGTGGACGTTCGCGGGCGCCCCGGACGCGCCGGAGGTCGCGCACGCGATCGGCGCGCCCCGGCGCCGGATCGGGGAGCGGGACTCGGCGCCGGCGTCCGCCCCGCCGTCGTCCGACGTGTCGGGCCCGCGGGTCCCCCCGGGGACCTCCACGTCTGACACGTGGGAGGTGCCCCAGCCGCGTGGGCAGGTGCGCGTGCGCCTGCTCGGCGCGCACGCCGTCGCCGACCTCACCGGTCCGACGGCGTGCGAGGTGATCACCGCCGACGAGAAGGAGGCCGTCGAGGCCCGTCTGGGCCCCGACCCCATCCGGGACGACGGCGACCCCGACGCCTTCGTGGCCGCCCTGGGCCGGTCGCGCGTGACGATCGGGCAGCAGCTCATGGACCAGGCCGTCGTCGCCGGCGTCGGGAACATCTACCGCGCCGAGGTCCTGTTCCGCGCCGGCGTCGACCCGCTGCGCCCGGGGCGCGACGTGCCGGCCGCGACCGTCCGCGCCATCTGGGACGACCTCGTCGTCCTCATGCGCGACGGCGCCGACCACGGCGCGATCGTCACGACACGCCCGGCGGACCGGGGCGCCGGCCACGTCGCGGACGTCGCGGACGGCGGCGCCGAGCCCGTCCCCGCGGCCGACCGCGGCCGTGGCCGGACCCGGCAGAACACCGACGGCTCGCCGGGCGCCGTGCCCTCCGACCAGGCCTTCTACGTGTACCACCGCGACGGGCTGCCCTGCCGGGTGTGCGGGTCGCCGGTGCTGGTCAAGGAGCTGGCCGGCCGCAACCTGTTCTGGTGCGGCGTCTGCCAGACCTGACGGCCGACGCCGCGGGCCGGCCGGGCCGGGACCTCGCCGTCGGGCGCGGGCCCGGCCGGACCCGGCTCAGAACACCCAGGACGCGCCCGGCGCGACCGGCCAGCCGAACGCGGTGCTCGCCCGCGCCAGCGCACCGGCCCGCTGCCCGGGGCGCGGGTGCACCGTGACGAGCCCGGCCGCCGCGAGCGTCGCGAGCGACTTGCCCCCGAGGTAGGCCGCGCCGAGCTCGCGGACGTCGAGCGACAGCTCGGGCGCCTCGAACTCCGGGTCGACCCGCTCCACCGAGGCCGGCCCGAACGCCTCCGCCTGGAGCCGATAGACCCCGGCGTTGGCAGGGAGGCGGGCGTCGGTCACGGCGAGCGTCACGTCGACGTCGGCGGCGTACTGCCGCCCCGCGAGGGCGGCGGGCACGTCGACCAGCCGGACCCACAGGTTGTCCGGGGTGCGCGGCGCGGCGGCGCGCAGGTTGACGAGGAACTGCGTGATCACGTCGTCCACGGGCAGGATGAACGGGCTGACCTCGTTGGTCAGGTCGAGGTCCAGCAGCGCGCCCCACAGGGCACGCGCCGCGGCGGCGTCGAGCGCCACGACCTCGCCCGCGCTGACCTGGCCGCGCGGGCCGGTGGGCTCCCAGGAGAGGTTGCGGCGGAACGTCACGTACCCGCGGGGCTCGCCGTCGAGCTCCACGACGATGATGCGGCGGGACTCACGACCGCCGCGATGGATCGGGGCGTCGTCCCACAGGACGGCCTGCAGCTCCTCGGTCTCGCGGGTGACCCAGCCGGGCCGGTTGATGCCGGGCTCCCCGGACGGAGCGGCGCCGGCCGCACGGTGCAGGCGGTCGACGAGCACGCCGTGGCGCTCGCGGGAGGCCACCTCGACCCGGACCGTGTGCCGCTCCGCGCCCGGCACGTCGCGCAGGGCGGCGCCGCGGGGGATGTCGAGCCGCAGGTCGTCGACCGCGTGGCCGTAGCCGAACCGGCCGTAGATCGCGGCCTCCGCGGCGAACAGGGCGCTGAGGGGTTCGCCCCGTTCGGCCGAGCGCGCCAGGTGCAGGTCGATCATCGCCGACAGCAGGCCGCGGCGGCGATGCTGGGGGTGCACGCCCACCCAGGTCAGGCCCGCCGTCGGCAGCTCGGCGCCGGGCACGGGGAACTGCCCGAACGGGTAGGACGCGTGCATGGCCACCAGGCCGTCCACGCCGTCCGCCTCGACGGCCACGGCGCGCTCCCAGGTCAGCGGGGACGGGGTGGCGTCGAGGTCGTCGTGGGCGTGGCCCGTCGGGAAGGCCCAGGTGTCGAGCTCGGTCACGAGGCGCTGGTCGTCGGAGGTCAGCGTGCGCCAGCGGTAGCCCGCCGGCAGGGCGATCTGGGGAAGTGCCATGCGTCGATCGTCGCACCCGGTCGCAAGCGGAAATCGGCCGGTCGGACGGCGGCCGATGTCGGTGTCCGCGTCTACGATCGCCTGCGTGAACCAGCCGCTGCCCGGACCCCCGCTCACCGACGTCGAGGAGTACGCGGCCGCCGTGCTCGACGTCGTCCGGCACATCCCGTCCGGCCGCGCGATGACGTACGGACTGATCGCGGAGATCGTCGGCGAGGAGCTCGGCCGGGGTGGGCCGCGCCAGGTCGGGAGCGTCCTGGCCGGCTCGGGGAGCAGATACGCGCACCTCGTGCCGGACGACCGGGAGCCCAGGGCCGGGAGCGACGGGGAGGGGGCGGACGACGGCGGCGCACCGCCGTCGGACGGCGACCGCGTGCCCTGGTGGCGCGTGGTCAACGCGGCGGGGTCGCCGCCGCAGCACCACCTGAGCGAGGCCCTCGACGCGCTGCGCGCCGAGGGCTGCCCGCTGTCCAAGGACGGCCGCCGCGTGAACCTGAGACGCGCCGTCTGGTTCCCGGAGGACGAGGAGCCCCCGCGCCCCGCCTGACCGGCCACGGCGCCAGGTCACGCGCCGTTCACGCGCCCGGGCCGCCCTGTTCACGCGCCCGGGCTACCGTCCCCGAGTCCGATCCGCTGCCGGAGGTTCTGCCATGCGCCGCCCGCTCGCCCGTACCACCGCCCTGCTCGGTGCCCTGCTGCTCGTGTCGGGAGCCGCCACGTCGGGCGTGCTGCCCGCGCAGGCCCGGCCCGCGCCAGAGCGTGACCGGCCCGCCGCGACCCTGCTCTACTTCCACGACGCGCACGAGATCGGCCCGGTGCTCACCGGCGGCCAGGACCGCGGCGGCGTCGCCCGCCTGGCCACGGCCGTGCGCACGGTCGAGGAGCGCAACCGGGCGACCGCCGTCGTCTTCGGCGGCGACCTCGCCGGCGGCACCCTGTTCGGCGGGCTCTACCGGGGCGTGCCCATGGTCGAGGCGCTCAACGAGGTGGGCGTGGACCTGGCGAACTTCGGCCAGCACGACTTCGACTTCGGCGTGGACCACACTCGCGACCTGGTCGCGGCGTCCGACTTCCCGTGGATCACGTCCAACGTGACCGGCACCGACGGGTCGCCCTTCGTCGAGGGCGGCACCTGGGCCGTGCAGCGGGTGGGCCCGGTCCGCGTCGGGTTCATCGGGCTCACCGACGCGATCGAGACGACGTCCGCCGCCGCGGACCTGGTCGAGACCGACCCGGTGGAGGCCGCGCGGGCCGCCGTCGCCGACCTGCGGGCGCACGCCCGGGCCGACGTCATCGTGGCCGTCACCCAGTACCCGATGGACGAGAACCACGAGCTGGTGCGGGCCGTGCCCGAGCTGGACGCCGTCTTCGGCGAGGAGATGGCGGAGTACGAGTCCGTGATCGAGTACGAGGGCGACGTGCCGCTCATGGCGTCGGAGGGGAACATCGGCTCGCTGATCCGCCTGGACATCCGTCGGGAGCGCGGCGGGCGCCTCACCGCGGGGCCCGGCGGGCACCGGCCGGAGTACCGGGTCCGGCCGTCCGTGATCGAGGTGGACGGCACGGTCACGCCCGACCCCGAGCTGCGCGAGGTCGAGGAGCGGTACGCCGCCGAGATGGACGAGCGTCTCTCCGAGGTGCTGGCCGACGTGCGGACGCCGCTGCTCGACCCGGAGCAGAAGAGCCGGTCCCAGGAGACCGCGCTCGGGGACTTCGTCGCCGACGCGTTCCGCGCGCAGCACGGCGCCGACGTCGGCTGGGTGAACGGCGGCGGCCTGCGCGCCCAGGCGCCCGGGCCCGACTTCACGCTCCGTGACGCCTACTCGATCGCGCCGTTCGCCAACCGGGTGATGGAGGTGCGGGTCACGGGCGCGGGCCTGCGCCGGTCGCTGGAGGACGCTGTCGCCCGCGTGCAGGACGCCGGCGGCGGCTTTCCGCAGGTCTCCGGCATGGCGTACGCCTACTCGGCCGGTGCTCCGGCGGGCTCGCGGGTGCGCGAGGTCAGCGTGGGCGGCGCGCCGCTCGATCTCGATGCCACCTATACGGTCGCGGCGACCAACTACGTGATCGGCGGCGGTGACGGCGTGAGCGGCTTCCAGGACGCGGAGGTGCTGGTCCCGATCGGCGAGGCCCCGGTCGACGCGGAGACGATCGCGACCCACGCCCGCGCCGTCGGCACGATCGACGTCACCCCGGAGGGCCGCATCACGGTCCTCCCGTAGCCGTTGAGTGCTGGGTATTCGCGCTTTTTCGTGTGTCAGAGGCGCGAATACCCAGCACTCAACGAGCGGGGGGTCAGATCTTTGAGGGGGCGACCTTCGCGAGGAGGGAGCCCGCCGTCGAGCGGGCGCGGCCGGCCAGGGACGTGTCCTGCGTCGCGGCCAGCAGCGCGAGCATCGAGGCCGGGTCGCCCTGGACCAGCAGCGTGGTGATCGCGGTCTTCTCCCAGGTGGGCAGCTCGCGGCGGATCTTGTCGATCGGCCCGACCAGCGCGATCTCCTCCACGAGCTGCGTCGGCACGGCCGCGGCCGCCTCCTCCTTGCGCCCGGCGAGGTACAGCTCCTGCACCTTGTCGAGCGGCTCCTGGTACCCGAGCCGGTCGAGCGACTGCTTGTGGAAGTTCGCCTCCTTGGCGCCCATCCCGCCCGCGTACAGGGCGATGTGGGGGCGGATCACGTCGGCGGCGGCCTCGACGTCGTCCCGCACGACGACGGGGACCGTGGCGCACACCTCGAACCGGTCCGCGGCCGAACGCTCCTCGGAGCGGACGTCGAAGCCCTCGGCCAGCAGCGCGCGGAACTCGTCGTCCATGCGCGGCGCGTAGAAGCCGGCCATCCAGCCGTCGGCGATCTCGGCGGCCAGGGCCACGTTCTTGGGGCCCTGCGCGGCCAGCACGATCGGGATCTCGGGGCGGAACGGGTGCACGGTCGGCTTGAGGGCCTTGCCGAGGCCCGTCGCGCCGGACGCCTCGGCGGACAGCGGGAGCTGGTAGAACGAGCCGTCGTGGGTCACGGGCGCCTCGCGGCGCATGACCTGCCGCACGATGTCCACGTACTCGCGCGTGCGGGCCAGCGGCCGCTTGTACGGCTGCCCGTACCAGCCCTCGACGACCTGCGGGCCGGAGGCGCCGAGGCCGAGCACGAACCGGCCCTTGGACAGGTGGTCCATCGTGAGGGCCTGCATGGCGGTCGCCGTCGGCGTGCGGGCGGAGAGCTGGGCGATGCCCGTGCCCAGCCGCACGTTCCTGGTCCGTGAGCCCCACCAGGCCAGCGGTGAGAAGGCGTCCGACCCGTAGGCCTCCGCGGTCCAGACCGAGTCGAGGCCCAGCTTGTCGGCGGCAACGATGAACTGCTGGATGCCCTTCGGGGGCCTGCGGGACCAGTAACCGGTCTGGAATCCGATGCGCATGGGGTTCACCTCGTCGTGGGAACGGCTTACCTGGGACGGCGCGTCCCAGGTACTGCCCCACACCCTACCGGTCGCGTGGGGCCCGTTGTGGCTACGGTGGACTCGTGGCCACCTACGACGACGTCGCCCGGCTCGCCCTCGCGCTGCCCGAGACGGCAGAGGGTTCGAGCTATCGCCACCGCGCCTGGTCCGTCGGGACCAAGGCGTTCGCCTGGGAGCGCCCCTTCACCAAGGCCGACCTCGAGCGGTTCGGCGACGAGCCGGTGCCGGAGGGCCCGATCCTCGGCGTGCGGGTCGAGGACCTGGGGGAGAAGGAGGCGATCCTGGCCGAGGGGCGGCCGGGATTCTTCACGATCACGCACTTCGACGGCTTCGCCGGGATGCTGATCCAGCTCGACGTCATCGCCGAGCCCGGGCTGCGCGAGGCTCTCGTGGACGCGTGGCTGGCGACGGCGCCGCCGGGGCTGGCGCAGCAGCACGCCGACCGCCTGCGCTGAGCCGGGCCAGCCTGCGGCGCGGAGCGGCGGACCGGCGTGCCCGGCCCGGCGCTCAGATGGAGTACTCGATGAGCTCCGACGGGTCCTCGTTGCGGGAGCGCTCCGCGACGGGCGCCTTCGGCACCCGGATCCGCGCGGGGATGCCCACCGCCACGGCTCCGGCGGGCACGTCCTTGACGACGACGGCGTTGGCACCGATCTGCGCGTCGTCGCCGACCCAGACGGGGCCGAGCACCTTGGCGCCGGCGCCCACCGTCACGCGGTCCCCGAGCGTCGGGTGCCGCTTGCCGCGGTTGAGCGACCGGCCGCCGAGCGTGACGCCGTGGTAGAGCATGACGTCGTCGCCCACCACCGTCGTCTCGCCGATCACCACGCCCATGCCGTGGTCGATGAACAGCCGCCGGCCCAGCCGGGCTCCCGGATGGATCTCGACCCCGGTCGCCGCCCGCGCGAGCTGCGAGAGCAGCCGCGCGGGCAGGCGCAGGGCCGGTACCCGCCAGAGTCGGTGCGCCGCGCGGTGCGCCCAGAGGGCGTGCACGCCCGGGTAGGCGAGCGCGACCTCCAGGCGCGACCGTGCGGCGGGGTCGTGGGCGCGCGCGGCGTCGAGGTCCTCGGACAGGACCCCGAGCAGCCCGCGCCCCTTCGCCATCAGTCGACCAGACCCTCGAACAGCGGCGTGGACAGGTAGCGCTCGCCGAAGTCAGGGATGATCACGACGATCGTCTTGCCGGCGTTCTCCGGGCGCTTCGCGACCTCCAGGGCGGCCGAGAGCGCGGCGCCGGACGAGGTGCCGACCAGCAGGCCCTCCTCCTTGGCAGCACGGCGGGCCGCGTCGATCGCGGTGGCGAGGTTGACGTCGATGACCTCGTCGTAGACCTCGCGGTCCAGGATGTCGGGCACGAAGTTGGCGCCGATGCCCTGGATCTTGTGCGGGCCGGGCTGGCCGCCGTTCAGGATCGGCGACTCCTCGGGCTCGACCGCGATGACCTTGACCTCGGGCTTGCGCTCCTTGAGGACCTGGCCGACGCCGGTGATGGTGCCGCCCGTGCCGATGCCGGCGACGAGGATGTCGACGGCGCCGTCGGTGTCCGCCCAGATCTCCTCGGCGGTGGTGGCGCGGTGGATCGCCGGGTTGGCGGCGTTCGCGAACTGGCGGGCCAGCACGGCGCCCGGACGCTCCTGCGCGATCTTCTCGGCGGCGGCCACGGCGCCCTTCATGCCCTCGGCACCCGGCGTGAGCACCAGCTCGGCGCCGTAGGCGCGCAGCAGGGCGCGGCGCTCCTTGGACATGGTCTCCGGCATCGCCAGGACCACCTTGTAACCGCGGGCCGCGCCCACCCAGGCGAGGGCGATGCCCGTGTTGCCCGAGGTGCCCTCGACGATCGTGCCGCCCTCCTTGAGCTCACCGGACGCCTCGGCGGCGTCGATGATGGACACGCCGATGCGGTCCTTCACGGAGTTGGCGGGGTTGTAGAACTCGAGCTTGCCGAGAACCGTCGCCTCGAGGCCGTCGGTCAGACGGTTGAGCTTGACCAGTGGTGTGTTGCCGATGAGCTTGGTCGCGTCGTCGTAGATGCGGGCCATTGTTCTTCCTTCGCTGGGTGGCGGGTCTGGCTTGGCTGGTGCGCTGCCCGACGTCGGCGCCCCGGTCGTGCGGGTGCGCGCCTCGGAGCCGGCGTCGAGCGTCTGGGGCTGGTGTCGGGGCCGGAGCGTCCCGCTGGCGGCCGGGCCACGCGGACGGTGCCGGCGTGGTCTGGCGCGTGCGGACGCTCTACAGACAGCCTCGGGGGCAGCGGCCGGTCTCGCACATCGGGCGTGCGTCGACGGCGACGGGACGGTCGGGGAGTGCGGAGCGCACGGTGCTCAAGACGTCCTCCCTGCGTGTGGCGACCGTGTGGTCGCGCGGCTGCGTGTCACGTGTCGAGCGACTGGCTCGACTCGTGCAGGTTACGCGGGCAGCCACTGTGAGACAAGATCTGTCTCAGGTATCGATCATGTCGATACTTTGCGCTTGCTTGCCCCGCTCACGAGCGAGGCAAGCAAGCAGGTGAGCGATCAGGCGGCGATCTGTCCCAGCCGGAATGCCGTGGTCACCGGAGTGCCCGCCGTGGCGCGCACGGAGCCGCGCTCGGCGGTCGCGCCGCCGATGTTGATGTCCGAGCACAGGTAGTACGGCTGGTCGAGGTGAGAGGCCTGCCAGATCGTGTACAGCACGGCGCGGCCGCTGTACCCGGTGAGGTCGACGTCGGTCTCGTACGTGCCCTGCGAGGGGTACGGGTCGGTCTCCTGGACCAGGTCGAGGTCGTCCCAGCCGAGCGCTTCGGTGGTCGGGTCGAAGCCCGGCTTGGAGACGTAGATGCGCAGGTAGTCGGCGCCGTGCCGGGCCTGGTCGGTCAGGGTGAGGTGGAACTGCTGCGGCACGTCCTTGGCCACCCACGCGCCCGGGGTGTCGAGGTAGTCGTAGCGCGGGGACTGGGTGCGGCCGCCCGAGCAGAGCTGACCGTCGGGGATGACGGCCTCGTGGTTGCCGCCGACGTTCTCCCGGTACAGGCCGTTCCAGTTCCACATGGCGTTGGGGTCGGCCTGCCAGGCGCCCCAGCACATGGGGTCGAGCTCGGCCATCTCGGGGTTGAGGTGGTCGCTGCCCCAGCGCTCGAAGCAGCCGTAGTTGCGGGTGGGCGGGTCGGTCACCGAGCCGTGGGCGGCGGCCGGCGCCGCCGTGACGGTGTCGGCCGCGACGACGGCGACCATCGCGAAGGGCGCGACCAGCGCCATGGTGACGGCCAGCGTGAGACTGCGCGCGTGCGCACGGATGGACATGGGTTCCTCCAGGTGCTCGGGCGGGTGCGCCTGGCGGGGCCCGCCACGGCGCGTGCAGGAACCACTGTCCGGAGGCGCGGCCGGCGAGACCACGGGGTGAAACGGTTAAGGCTGCGACGCCTGCGTCACGGGGCTCCGGGGAAGTGGTTGCGCAGCCGAGGGGGTAACGCTGAGCTAGCAGTGCTACCTCAGCGTTACCCCCTCGGCTGTGTGTGTCTTTCCCCGCGGGTCTGCGCGGCGCTGCGCGTCCTGCTTATGGTCGGGGCAACCGACCGCCCAGGAGGCACTCCATGGCTGCTCCCGACCTGCCCGCCGCGATCCAGGAGTTCATCGACGCGACCAACGCCGGCGACACCGAACGCTTTGTCGCGACGTTCACCGACGACGCCTACCTCAACGACTGGGGGCGTGAGTTCCACGGCCCGGACGGCGTGCGGAGCTGGAACGAGACCGACAACATCGGGATGAAGAGCCAGTTCGAGCTCGTGTCCGTGGCGCCCGGGGACGGTCCGGACGCCTACCTCGTCACCATCAGGGTGACGAGCAACCGGTTCAACGGGACGGGGCCGTTCAAGTTCGACCTGCGCAACGGCAAGGTCGCGAGCCTGGTGCTGAGCTGACGCCGGTCAGCGCGGGCGGGTCTGGGCGCGCATCCAGTCGAGGTAGTCCGGGGTGCCGGCCAGGATCGGCAGGCTGATGATCTCCGGCACGTCGTAGGCGTGGTGGTCGAGGATGTGCTGGGCCAGGGCCGGATAGCGGTCCGACGGCGTCTTGAGGACGACCCGCCACTCCTCCTCGACCTGGACCGCGCCGTCCCACCAGAACGTGCTCGTGACCGGCCCCTCGACCTGCGCGCACGGCGCCAGCCGGCCCTCGACGGCGGAACGTGCCAGGGCCTCGGCGTCCGCCCGGGTCGAGACGGTGGTCATGACCTGGCAGAACTCGAACGCGGCGACGTCGTCGAAGGGCATACCGGCAGGCTAGCGGCGTGGCCATGCCCAGCCGCGGCCGTCAGTACTGAGGTGGGGTCAACAGGGCGTATGCGGCCGTCTGTGAGTGGGATACGGCTCGCCGGCGCCTGCTGAACGGAGCTCAGCAGTGGTGGCCCCGCGGGGAGGGGTCGGGCCGCGGGTTCAGGTCCCGGCGCCCGTCACCAGATCGCGACCTCCGCGCCCAGCTCCAGGCCCGCGTCGGTCGCCACCGCCGACGAGATCGTCACGTCGGTCTCGTCCTCGGGGAAGGCCACGCCCTCGACGAGCTGATCGATCTGGTCGTTGCCGAGCTGGTCGGCCACCGTGGCGAGGGGGAGCGAGATCCCGGCGAGCTCGACGGACTCCGCGCGCAGCACCGCGCGGCCGTTCTCGGCGGCCACGGACAGGAGCACGTCCACGTTCTGCTCGCTGCCGGCGATCGAGAACGGCACCTGCGCGACGAGGTTGCCGGACTGCGGCGTGACCTGGAGGTTCGGCAGGTCGGTGGCCGAGCGGGCCATGTCGGTGAGCGCCGCCGGCGAGACCTCCGCGCGCAGCGTCGCCCGCCCGGTCGCGAGCTGAACCAGCGCGAGCGTGTCGTCGCGCTCCACCGTGACGCCGTCGGGCAGGTCCGCCTCGGCGGCCGCGATCCGGTCGTCGATCATGCCGCGCAGCACCACCTCGCCGACCACGCCCAGGACGACCAGCACTCCGATCACGGAGACGACGGCGACGATCCAACGACGGGGACGGCGAGGTGCGCTCGGCGGCGCGGCTGCGTACGACGACATGTGCCCTATTCGACAGCATCGTCATGCCGGACTCATGGCGAACCGCTGGGCATCACGTGATGGGTCTCATCGCGACCGCCGCCGGACGCTCATCGCGTACGCGCCCACCCAGGCGCTCGCGTCCAGGTCGCGGGGCAGCGCGTTCGGCCCGACGCCGTGCTCCCGGGCCCACAGCCCGACGTCGTTCCGCGCGATGCCGTACCGCGTCAGCACCTCGCGGACGCCCCGGCCGGGACCGTTGAACACGGCGGCGGCGAAGCGCTGGTAGCGGCCGAGGTCGGCCGCGGGCACCAGCGGCCGCGGACGCCGGTCGATCACCAGCAGCCCGGCGTCGACGCTCGGGCGGGGCCGGAAGGCCGCGGCGGGGACCCGGCGGTCCAGGCGGAAGGTGAACCACGGCCACCACTGCGCCGTCAGGAGCGTGGTACCGCCGACGGCGGCGCGCTTGCGCGCGACCTCCCACTGCGTGATCAGCAGCGCGCGCTCCCACCGGTCCAGGGTGAACAGCCGGCGCAGCACGGGGGTGGTCAGGTGGAAGGGCACGTTGCTCACGAGGTCGTAGGCGCCCGACGGCGGTGCGTGGCGCAGGATGTCGTCCCGCGTCACCGTGACGTTGCCCGGAGTGATCCGGCCGAGCCGGGCGACCGAGCGCGGGTCGATGTCGACGGCCTCGACCGGCCGGCCGAGCCGGGCCAGCGGCAGGGTCAGCGCGCCGCGCCCGGCAGCCCACTCGACCAGGGGCCGGTCGGCGTCGGGAACCAGGGCGACCACCCGGTCGATCACCTGCGTGTCGACCAGGAGGTTCTGGCCGAGCTCGTGGGCGCCGCCGGGGTGCTGGTCGACCGGCCGCTGGGTGGGGCCTTGTTCGGGGTGGTCCGGCCGGCGGGCAGGGCTTCCGTCGAGGTGGTCGGGCCGGCGGGTGGGTCCGCGGTCGAGGTCGCCCGGCCCGCGGGCTCCGCCCCGAGGTCGGGCGTCCGCGTCCGTGCGGGGAGACGTGCGGAAGGGCGTGCGGGCAGAGGAACGGGAGGATCGGTTGCGCGACATCGGGTGCTCCAGGATTCGTCGGCTGACAGGAATCCGGGCAGCACGAACGCGCCGCCCGGCGGAAGCCGGCGGCGCGGAGCACGCGCTGGGTGGTGGTGTGCGTTCCGCGCCGCTAGCGGGCGGAACGCTGCCTGATCATTGCGTTCATATCGCGGACGACCCTACGAGCAGGCATTCGCCCGGCGCCACGCTTTTTCGCCCCGGTCCCTTGACAGGGTGATCCGCCGATGGTCGGATGACGCGACTGTTAACGCTCACATTCTCGCGAGGTCACTGTGCAAAGAAGCACTCGTCCTTCCCGCCTGCCCCTGCGCGCGGTCGCCACGGGCGCCGTCGTCGCACTGCTCGGCAGCCTGGTTCCCCTCCTCCCCGCAAGCGCCTTGGCGGCGCGCCTGCCCGCGACCGCACCGGAGACCACGATGTCCGTCACCGCCGAGACCACGGCCGACACCGCCGACAGCACCGTAGACAGCACCGCCCAGGCGGAGGCGGACGCCGCGGTCGCCGCGCTCGACGTCGTGCACGCCGACGACGTCCGCGGCCACCTCACGCTGCCGACGTCCGGGATGCACGGCGCGAGCGTCGCGTGGGCGTCGTCCGACCCCGGCGTCGTCGCGCCTGACGGCGTCGTCCGCCGTCCGGTGCACGGTGCGGGCGACACGGCGGTCACCCTGACCGCGACCGCCGACGTCGGCGGCGCGACCGCGGCCCGGGAGATCGCGCTCACGGTCCGCGAGCAGCCCGCGCCGGCCTCGTACGAGGGCTACGCGTTCAGCTACTTCACGGGCAACTCGCTCGCCGGCGAGAAGATCTACTTCGCGGCGAGCCGCGGCAACGACGCCCTGACCTGGGACGAGACCAACAACGGGCAGCCGGTGCTGGAGTCGGCCGAGGGCACTCGAGGCCTGCGCGACCCGTTCCTGATCCGCTCGCCCGAGGGCGACCGGTTCTTCCTGATCGCCACCGACCTCTCGATCGGGCGCAACGGCGACTGGGACGCGGCGCAGCGCCACGGCAGCCAGTACCTGGAGGTCTGGGAGTCCACGGACCTCATCACCTGGTCCGAGCAGCGGCACGTCAAGGTCTCGCCGGACAACGCGGGCAACACCTGGGCGCCGGAGGCCTACTGGGACGAGACGCTCGGGCAGTACGTGGTGTTCTGGGCCTCGAAGCTGTACGCCGCTGACGACCCGGACCACACCGGCAGCGCGTACAACCGCATGCTCTATGCCACCACGCGCGACTTCGTGACGTTCAGCGAGGCGCAGGTCTGGCAGGACCGCGGCGAGTCGCGGATCGACTCGACGGTGATCCGGGAGAACGACGTCTACTACCGCTTCACCAAGGACGAGGGCGGCGGCGGGACGGGCTGCTCGGACATCATCCAGGAGAAGTCGGCGTCGCTCACCGCCGTCGACCTGCCCGGCGACCCGGCCTGGGAGTTCATGGCCGGGTGCATCGGCCGGGAGGCCGGCACCTCCGCCGTCGAGGGCCCGACGGTCTTCAAGGCCAACCCGGGTGACACGTCCGGCTCGCCGTTCTACCTGTTCGTGGACGAGTACGGCGGCCGCGGCTACATCCCGCTCGGCACCGACGACCTGGAGCACCCCGACTGGCAGGTGCCCGCGGACTACGACCTGCCCGCCAGCCCGCGCCACGGCACCGTCATCCCCGTCACCGCGGCCGAGCTCGCGGCGCTGCGCGACGGCATCGTGGTCCCCGAACCGCCGACGCCGGTCGTGGCCGACGAGAACGGCCTGGTCGCGCAGTACGCGCTGGACGAGACCGCGGGCACGGTCGCCGCGGACGGCACCGGCCACGGGTACGACGGCGTCGTCCGCGGCGACGCCACCTGGGCCGACGGCGCGCTGAACCTGGGCGGCAGCAACGGCCACGTGCTGCTGCCGAACGACATGATGGCCGGGCTCGACGCCATCACGGTCTCGACGAAGGTCTGGCTGGACCCCGCGCAGGCCACGCCGTACTTCATCTGGGGCCTGGGCAACACCGACGGCGGCGGCGTCGGCAACGGCTACCTGTTCACCACGGGGAACAACTACCGCTCCTCGATCGCGACCGGCAACTGGTCCACCGAGCAGACCGTGGCCTCGGGCGCGGCGCTGCCGCGCGGCGCCTGGAAGACGCTGACCTACACGCTCCAGGACGGCACCGCCCGGCTCTACCTCGACGGCGTGCGGGTCGGCGAGAACACCGGCGTCACGATCGAGCCCGGCGACATCGGCGACGGCCGGACCACGGCCAACTACATCGGCCGCTCCACCTACACCGCCGACCGGTACCTCAAGGGCAAGGTGCGCGACTTCCGCATCTACAACCGTGCCCTGTCGGCCGACGAGGTGCGGGAGCTCGGGGCGGACCCGACCGCCATCACCGGCGTCGACCTCGCAAGCCTCAAGGTCCCCGCCGTCATCGACGGCGCGACGTCGACCGTGACCCTGCCGGTGACGCCCGGAACCGACGTGACCGCCCTGGAGCCGGCCTTCCAGACCGTGTCCACCTCGACGGTCTCGCCGCAGGTCACGGGGCCGGTCGACCTGTCGCAGCCGCGGACGTTCACGGTCACCGCGCAGGACGGCGCCAGCCGGGCCTGGACCGTCCGCGCCGTCGAGATGCGCTCGCCGGTGCTGCCGGGCCTGTACGCCGACCCGAACATCGCGCACTTCGGCGACAGCTACTACCTCTACGCGACGTCGGACGGCGTCGCGGGCTGGGGCGGCAAGGACTTCTACGTCTGGACGTCGAAGGACCTGGTGGACTGGGAGCGCTCGGCCGAGCCGATCCTCACCCTGGACGGCGCGAACGGCGACGTGCCGTGGGCCACGGGCAACGCCTGGGCGCCCACGATCATCGAGCGGGGCGGGAAGTACTACTTCTACTTCTCCGGCCACAACGCGACCTACAACCGCAAGACGATCGGAGTCGCCGTCGCCGACCGCCCGGAGGGCCCGTTCGTCGCGCAGCCGACGGCGATGATCCTCAACAACGAGCCGATCGCGTCCGGGCAGGCGATCGACCCCGCGGCGTTCCAGGACCCGGAGACCGGCCGGTACTACCTGTTCTGGGGCAACGGCGGGCCGTCGAACGGTCCGGTGTACGCCGAGCTGAGCGACGACATGCTGTCGATCAAGCAGGACACGCTGGCGCGGGTCGGCGGGCTGACGAACTTCCGTGAGGGGACGTTCCTCAACTACCGCGACGGGCTGTACCACCTGACCTACTCGATCGACGACACCGGGTCCGCCGACTACCGTGTCGGCTACGCCACCGCCACCAGCGTGGACGGGCCGTGGACCTACCGCGGCGTCATCCTGTCCAAGGACACCAGCCAGGGCATCCAGGCGACCGGGCACAGCTCGATCGTCCAGGTGCCCGGCACCGACGAGTGGTACATCGCCTACCACCGGTTCGCGATCCCCGGCGGCGACGGGACGCACCGGGAGACCACGGTCGACCGGCTCACGTTCGGCGCCGACGGCCTCATGCAGCAGGTCACGCCCACTCTGACGAGCGTGGACCCGCTGCCGTACGACGGCGTCCAGCCGCGGGCCGTGAGGTCGCCGAAGGTGAACGGCCGGGCCGCGGCCGGCTCGACGCTCACCGCGACGTCCGGGCAGTGGGACCACCGGCGGCTCGCGTTCACCTACCAGTGGCTGCGGGACGGCGTGGCGGTCGCCGGGGCGGAGGGCCGGACGTACCGGCTCACCGCCGCCGACGTCGGGCACCGCCTGACCGTGCGCGTGACGGCGACGACGCCGGGCGCCCTGCCGGGCACGGCGGTCTCCGACCCGACCGTACGGGTCACGGCCCAGGCCCCCTGCCGACCCCGCACCGCCGTCTGACCGCGACCGTTGAGTGCTGGCTATCTGCGCTCCTTCGGGGCGTCCCCGAGAGGAAAAGGATAACCCCCCACGGGGGGAGGGGGGGGGGAGGGTGTCATGCTGTCAGGGAGGGGTGGGCTGGGGGA
>NZ_JBHWLR010000024.1:27492-29434 GCF_042731755.1 Promicromonospora sp. NPDC059942 | reverse complement strand
CGATCAACCCCACACCCCCTCCGAGCCCAACATTGTTGGTTTGTTTCCTCTCTCCTCTCCGCCTCCACAGGAGAAAAAAGACCCCCACCACCAAACGGGGGAGGGGGAGGGTAGAGTTGCAGGCTGTCCGGAAGCGGTAGGCGCGGGAGATGAGGATGGCGTTGGTGCAGCACGAACTGAACGGTGGAGCCCGATGACCGTCCTGACCTCCGACACCCGGCAGGTCGGGACCGAAGCGGCACGTCGCCGCAGCATCGCGGTCATCTCCCACCCCGACGCCGGCAAGTCGACCCTCACCGAGGCCCTCGCGCTCCACGCCCACGCGATCGACGAGGCCGGGGCGGTGCACGGCAAGGGGAACCGCGCCGGCGTCGTCTCCGACTGGCTCGAGATGGAGCAGAAGCGTGGGATCTCCATCACGTCCGCCGCCCTGCAGTTCGCGTACGGCGACGTGGTGATCAACCTCCTGGACACCCCCGGCCACGCCGACTTCTCCGAGGACACCTACCGCGTGCTGACGGCGGTGGACGCCGCCGTCATGCTGCTCGACTCCGCCAAGGGCCTGGAGCCGCAGACGCTCAAGCTGTTCGAGGTGTGCCGCCGCCGCGGCGTGCCGGTCATCACGTTCGTCAACAAGTGGGACCGCCCCGGCCGCGAGGCCCTGGAGCTGTGCGACGAGCTGGAGGAGCGCATCAACCTGCGCCCGACGCCGCTGAGCTGGCCCATCGGCGAGGCGGGCCGGTTCCTCGGGCTGCTCGACCGCGCCACCGGCGAGGTGCGCACCTACCGCCGCGCCCCGGGCGGCGCGTCGATCGCCGAGGAGGAGCTCCTCACCCCGCAGGCCGCCGCCGACACCCTCGGCGACGACCACACCGAGGCGGTCGAGAGCGTGCAGCTCCTCGAGGAGCTCGACCGCGAGTCCTTCCTCGCCGGCACCACGACGCCGATGCTGTTCGGCGCGGCGCTGGCCAACATCGGCGTCAAGCAGCTCCTGGACGCCGTCGTGGACCTCGCCCCCGCGCCCGGCGCGCGGCCCGACGTCGACGGCACGGCCCGCGACGTGGACCAGGCGTTCAGCGGCTTCGTGTTCAAGATGCAGGCCGGCATGGACCCGAACCACCGCGACCACGTGGCCTTCATCCGCGTGTGCTCGGGCCGCTTCGAGCGCGGCATGGTCGTGACGCACGAGCGCACCGGCCGGCCGTTCGCCACGAAGTACGCGCTGTCGGTCTTCGGCCGGGAACGTCAGACGGTCGAGGACGCCTACCCCGGCGACGTCGTGGGCCTGGTCAACGCCAGCACGCTCGCCGTCGGTGACACGGTGTTCGACGCCGCCGGCCCGCACGTGCGCTTCCCGCCCATGCCGGTGTTCGCCCCCGAGCACTTCGCGGCCGCCCGCTCGGCCGACCCGGGCCGCTCCAAGCAGTTCCGCAAGGGCATCTCGCAGCTCGAGCAGGAGGGCGTGGTCCAGGTCCTGGTGTCCGAGGCGCGCGGCGACGGCAACCCGATCCTCGGGGCCGTCGGCCCGCTCCAGTTCGAGGTCGCGACCTTCCGCATGGAGCACGAGTTCTCGGCGCCCATCCGGACGGAGCAGCTCGGCCTGTCGCTGGCCCGCGAGGCCGCGCCGGAGCACATCGACACCATCGCCGCCTACCCGGGCGTCGAGGTCGTGCGCCGCGGCGACGGCACCCCGCTGGTGCTGCTGCGCGACGTCTGGCACGCGCGGGCCTTCGAGCGCGCCCACCCGGACGTGCCGCTGATCCCGCTGGTCGCCAGCGGGGTCTAGCCCAGAAGGCCACTCCGGACGGGCCCGCACAGCCCCGGCCCTTCGGGCCCCCCCCCCCCCCCACCCCCCCCCCCCCCCCCCCCCCCCGCTTTTTTCTCCCCACAACCACGACCCAAGGCCCGGCCACCGCACCACCAGGCCAACAGTCACTGTCTC
>NZ_JBHWLR010000024.1:19559-27482 GCF_042731755.1 Promicromonospora sp. NPDC059942 | reverse complement strand
TTCCCCACTTGAACGTACTCCTATTCCCGCGGTGCGCAGGGGTGTTCCAGCCAGAAGGCCCACTCTGGCGGGCCCCACACGCCCGGGCCTGTGCGGGCCCGTCCGCGCGCGAACCCCGCGGCGCGGTGCGACGATCGGCTTGTTCAGCGACAAGCGAGCGACCAGGGGCGTGGCCATGGACGCACAGGGCAAGCGGCCGCTGGCCACCCTCGTGGGACTGCCCGCGGTGGTCGGCGTCGCGGCGGCGCTCTTCGCCACGATCTTCACGTCGCTGGTACACGGCGGGGAGCAGCTCTTCTGGACGTGGCTCCCCGACACGCTCGGGCTGGACGGCGTGCCGTGGTGGTGGGTGCTCCTCCTGCTGGTGATCGGCGCAGCCGGCGTCGCGGCGGCGACCCGCCTGCCGGGGCACGGCGGGCACCACCCGCTCGACGGGTTCGCCTTCGACATCACGGCGCGCGAGCTGCCCTCGACGCTGCTGGCCGCGGCGTCGTCCCTGGTCTTCGGCGCGGTGCTCGGTCCCGAGGCGCCGCTGCTCGCGATCGGCACCAGCATCGGGTTCGCCGTGCACCGCCGGCTCGGCACCGACGCGTCCAAGGTGCTCGTCATGGCCTCCGCCGCGGCCGCGCTCGGCGTCGTCCTGGGCAACCCCGTGGTCACGATGCTGCTCGTGCTGGAGGCGATGTTCCTCTCCGCGCGGCCGCGTCCCGAGCAGCCGGTGCTCCAGGTGGTCCCGATCCTCGCGGCGCTCGGCGCGGGCTACGTGGTGCGCATCGGTATCGCCGACTGGCCCGGCGTCCACGTCCCCGAGCTGTCCATGGGCGACCTCGGCTCGTACCCCGCCCTCCACGTGGTCGACCTGCTCGCCGGGGTCCTGGTGGCCCTGGTGGCCGCAGGCCTCATCGTCGCGGCCATGCGCCTCGGCGGCGTCGCGCGGCGGCTGGCGTCGCGTGGCCCGTTCGTGACGCTCCTCGTCGGCGGCCTGACGGTCGGCCTCCTCGCGGTGCTGGTCCGGGTGACGACGGGCGCGGACGTGGACACCGTGCTGTTCTCCGGGCAGCAGTCCCTGTCCACGGTGACGACGACGACCGCCGCGGGCACGCTGGTCGTGGTCGCCGTCGTGAAGTCCGCGGCCTACTCCGTGAGCCTGGGAACGGGGTTCCACGGCGGGACGATCTTCCCGTCGGTGTTCATCGGCGCGGCCGCCGGTGCCGCAGCCGCCCTCCTGCTCCCCGGGACGGCGCTCGCGCCGCTGGTGGCCTGCGGCATCGCCGCCGGTGCCGCGGCCGCCGCCGGGATGCCGGTGACCGCGCTCGTCCTCGCCCTCCTGCTCTGCGTGAGCGCGGGCGCCGCCGTCACCGTCCCCGCGATCCTCGGGGCGCTCGTGGGCACGCTGCTCAAGGGGCTGCTCAACGCCCGCCGGCCGGCGACGGTCGAGTCGTGAACGTCTACGCGCCGCTCGTGCCGGTGTTCCTGGTGGCGCTGCTCGCGCCGCTGCTGACCGGGCTGATGCCGGTGCGGTCGCGGCTGCCCCAGGTGGTCCTGCTCCTGCTCGGCGGCGTGCTCATCGGGCCGGCCGTGCTCAAGATGGCCGCGCCCGACGACGTCACCCTGCTGTCCGACCTCGGGATGGGCTTCCTCTTTCTCCTCGCGGGCTACGAGCTGGAGCCGAGCAGCCTGCGCGACCGGCTCGGCCGCCGCGCCGGCGCGGCGTGGCTCACGTCGCTGGTGCTGGCGGCGGTGGTGGTCCTCCTGATCGTCCGGCCGGACAAGGAGGAGGAGCTGGCGGCCGGGGCGATCGCGCTGACGACCACCGCGCTCGGCGTGGTGCTCCCGGTCCTGCGGGACGCCGGCAAGCTCGACTCCCCGTTCGGCCGGTCCGTCCTCGTGATCGGCGCGTACGGCGAGCTCGGCCCCATCGTCGCGATGGCGCTGCTGCTCGGGAGCCGCGGCTCGGGGGCCGCCGCCGTGCTGCTGGTGGTGTTCGCCGTCCTCGCCGTCGCCATCGCCCTGGTGCCCGGCTCGCGCGCGCCGGTGGCCGTGCGGCTCGTCGAGGGCTCCGAGCACGGCACCGGGCAGAGCACGCTGCGGCTCACGGTGCTGCTGCTCGTGGGCCTGCTCTCGGTCGCCTCGGCGTTCGGGTTCGACGCGGTGCTCGGGGCGTTCGTGGGTGGCATGGTGCTGCGGCGCTGGGCGCCCGGCGACGTCGGGCGCCTGGAGAAGAAGCTCGACGCCGTGGCGTTCGGCGTCTTCATCCCGGTGTTCTTCGTGAGCTCGGGCATGGCCCTGGACGTGGCCTCCATCCTCGCCGCGCCCGCCCTGCCCCTGGTGCTGTTCGCCCTGATGGTGCTGGTCCGCGGCGGCCCGGTGCTGCTGTGGCTGCGCCGGGAGCTGCCCACGGGGGAACGGGTCCAGAGCGCGCTCTACTCCGCGACGGCCCTCCCGCTGCTGGTCGCGCTGACGGGGATCGCGGTGGAGCGCGGCATCATGTCCACGCAGACGGGGGCGGCGCTCGTCGGCGCCGGCGTGCTCTCGGTGATCGTGCTGCCCCTGGTGGCGGGCCGGATCCCGGTGCGCGGCGGCGAGCCGACCGAGCGCGACACCGAGGGACCCGACCGCGCGGCGCCTACGGGTGGCTCGCCGTGACCTCGATGACCTGGTCGAGCCGGTCCAGGGCGGTCTGCAGCTCGTCGATCCGTGCGCGGATCCGGTCGCGCTCGGCGTGCAGCATGGTGCGCTGCTCGGCGTCCGTGTGCCCGGACTCGATGCACGGCAGCAGCTCCGCGATGTTGCGGCTGGTCAGGCCCGCGGCGTACATCTGCTGGAAGAAGCGCACGCGCTCCACCGTCTCGGGCGGGTAGAGCCGCTGCCCGGACGGGCTGCGTCTCGCGGTGAGCAGCCCCTGCTGCTCGTAGTAGCGCACGGCGCGCACCGAGACGCCGGCGCCCCGCGCCACCTCGCCGATGCGGATCGGCGGCTCGACTCCTGCCTCGGTGACCGTCATCACGTCCCCTTCCGCCGATTTCCCGGACTCCATGCTTGACCCTGACGTCAGCGTCAGGTTTTAGCGTACCTGCCATGGACATCAACAACTCTGTCGCCCTCGTCACCGGAGCCAACCGCGGGCTCGGCCGCGCCTTCGCCCAGCGGCTCCTCGACCGGGGCGCGCACAAGGTCTACGCGACGGCCCGGCGGCCGGAGTCGGTGGACCTGCCCGGCGTGGAGGTGCTGGCCCTCGACGTCACCGACCCCGCGTCCGTGCGCGCCGCCGCCGAGGCGGCCTCCGACGTCACCCTCCTGGTCAACAACGCCGGCATCACGACGGGCACCAGCCTCCTGACCGGCCCGCTCGACGGCGTCCGGCACGAGCTGGAGACCAACCTGTTCGGCAGCCTGGCGATGATCCGGGAGCTCGCCCCGGCGCTCGCCGCGAACGGCGGCGGCGCCGTCGTCAACGTCCTGTCCGCCATGTCGTGGTTCGGGCTCGACGGCGCGAACGCGTACCACCTGAGCAAGGCCGCGGCCTGGGCCATGACCAACGGCGTGCGGCTGGAGCTGGCCGGGCAGGGCACGCTCGTGACCGCCGTCCACCTGGGCCTGGCCGACACGGACATGTCGGCGGGCTGGGCCGTGGACAAGATCGCGCCGTCGGCCCTGGCGGACGCCGCGCTCGACGGCGTCGAGGCGGGCTCCGCCGAGGTGCTCGCCGACCAGTGGACCCGGGACGTCAAGGCCCGGCTGCAGCTCACGCCGGAGGAGCGGGACGCCGCTACCGCGCGGGGCCTCGCGGCGATGTCGGCGGGCTGACCTCCGGCCCGGGCTCCGGCCGGCGAGCCGCGAGCCGCTCGATGACGCCGCGGTTGAACCGGTCGTGCCGCTCGACCCGCAGCCCGGCGGCCTCGACGTGCAGCAGGGGACGACGCCGGAAGTGCTCGTTCTGGACCCGCACGCTGTACAGCTCCGCGACGGCCTGGAGCGCCCGCAGCGGCGCCGAGGTGCTGACCACGTGGTCGGCCAGGAGCAGCAGGCCGCCGGGCCGCAGCACGCGCACCATCTCGTCGACGGCGCCGCGGTCGTCGGGCACGGCGCACAGCCCGAACGTGCAGACCACGGTGTCGAAGGAGGCGTCGTCGAACTCCAGGTGCTGGGCGTCGCCGACCCGCAGGTCGACCGCGCGGCCCAGCTCGGCGGCGTGCCGGCGGGCCAGGTCGATCATGGCCGGGCTCAGGTCCATCCCGGTCAGGGTGGCGTGCGCGGGGTAGAGGCCCAGGTTCAGGCCCGTGCCGACGGCGACCTCCAGCACCTGGCCGGTGGCCTGCCGGCACACCCAGCCCCGGGTGTCGCCGAACATCCGCTCGGCGCCGTTCATCCTGCGGTCGTAGCGCGCCGCCTGCCTGTCCCAGTGCCGGCGGATCCGGTCCGGTCCGGGTGATCGCACCATGGGCACCTCGCTCGGTGGTCGGGAGACGACTCGGGCGGTGTTGCGGGGAGTCGACGTCGTCAACTCTCCGCAACACCGCCCGAATGCGCGACCTGGGTTCAGCCGACCCGCAGGAACGTCGGGTTGGACTGCCAGATGCTGGTGTACCGCACGCTCTTGCCGGGGACCGGCGCTTCGATCTGCATGCCGTTGCCCGCGTAGATCGCGATGTGGCCCGGGGTCCAGATCAGGTCGCCCGCCTGGGCGTCGGCCCACGACACCGGCGTGCCTGCGTACAGCTGCTGGGACGAGGTGCGCGGCAGGTCGATGCCCACCTGGGCGAAGACGTAGGACGTGAAGCCCGAGCAGTCGAACCCGGACGGCGTGGTGCCGCCCCACACGTACGGGACACCCAGGTACCGCATCGCGATGGACACGACCGACGCGCCCCGCTCCTTCGCGGCGCGCTCGGCCTCCTCGGCCTCGATCTTCGCCTGGTACTCGGCGTTCTCCGTCGCGGAGACCACGGAGACGGCCGACTTCTCCAGCGTCAGCTGTGCGTCCGCGGCGACGGTGATCATCGGCGAGGCCGAGACCGACTCCCGGGCCTGGGCGGTCAGCGCGTTGAGGTCCGCGGTGTTGAGCGCGCCCTGGACGGGCGCGCCCTGCAGCGCCGTCGTGGCCGGTGCCGCCTGCGCCGGGGTGGCGATGAGCGACAGCAGCACGCCGCCGCCCGCCGCCGCGACGACCGCTCCGCGTCCGGCGAACGAGCTGACCTGCTCGCTCGCGGCGCGCGCGACGCCGGCCAGGGGGCGGTGCGCCGCCCGGTGCCGGCCGCGTGCACGGGGGAGTGCGGCCGGTTCGAGGTTGGGATCCATGAAGGCTGGGACCTTTCTGGTTCGGAAGAGGAAGCGCACACGCGGCGTCGTGGTGGGCCGAGCCGAGGTGCGCCCACACTAGCGCCTCCTCCGGCGGTGCGGGACCCACCTGGCGTGATCTTCTTGTGATCTTTTGTTTCCCCCGGGTGCGGGACGGGGACAGGCGCCCGTCCCGCACCCGTCTCGTCTACTGCGGGACGCCCCAGACCTGGGTCCAGAGCCCGTTGCAGTCGTAGATCTGCAGGTCGGTGCCGTCGGCGGTGTTGCCCTGGGGCACGTCCAGGCAGCGGCCCGACTGCGGGTTGTACAGCGAGCCGTCGGCGCGCGCGTCCCACTGCTGCGCCCCGGAGCCGTTGCACTCCCAGAGCTGGACCTTGGTGAAGTTCGCGGTGCCGTTGGCGTCCACGTCGAGGCACCTGCCGAACGCGCGGACGGTGCCGTCCGGGCCCATGGACCACGTCTGGCCGGTCGCGGTGCCGCAGGTCCAGAGCTGGGCGGCGTTCCCGTTCACCGCCGTGTTGGTGTCGACGTCGAGGCACTTGCCGCCCGGCGCGCCGACCGGCCCGGTGGGTCCGGGCAGGGAGCCGACGCCGAACCGAACCTCGCACTGGTTGCCGGTGCCGAGCCACGTCGCCGCGAGGTAGAGGTAGGACGTGCCGTCCTCGCGCGGGATCGCCGGCGTGGAGTAGCCGGGGCACGACGGCACGCCCGTGGCGTAACCGCCGGTCGGGCTGACGGTGACCGGGGTGGCGGCCTCGGTCCACGCGCCGTTGCCCAGCGAGGTGTTGGCGAACAGCACGGTGCCCGACTCCGCCAGGACCGTCTTGTTCCCGGTGGGCCCGGCGACGACTCGCTGGCCGGACAGCAGGACGGTCCCGTTCGGACCGCCGCCGGGGACCCACGAGATGTACGGGGTGTGCAGGAGCTCGCGCGCGTCGGCCGTGCGCACCAGGGTGCCCGCGTCGCCGGCCGCGCCCCAGTCGTACCCGTTGGCGCTGCGCTTGACGTACACCTCGCAGGCGTGGTCCGGGTCGGTGGCGTCGCGGCACATCTCGTACGCCATCAGGTGGTCGCCGTCCGGCAGCGCGGCGAACGTCTGCATCCCCGGACGGCGCAGGTTGTCGGCCGGGAACGAGACGTCCACGGTCATCGACGAGCTCCACGTGCGTCCGCCGTCGGACGAGGTGTAGTGGCCGATCACCTGGTTGTTGGTCGGGGTGTTCGCGGGACGCTCGTCGGAGATGAAGCAGGCGAGCCGGTCGTCCTCGGTGACCAGGAAGACCGGCTCCCAGATGCCGTGGCCCCAGGTGTCGGGCTGGCCCGAGGTCTGCGTGCAGTTGGACAGGAACTGCCAGGTCGCGCCGCGGTCGGTGGAGCGGAAGACCTCGACCTTCTGCGTGCTGTAGTCGCCGACCTGCCAGGCGGTGCCCGCGGCGAGGACGTCGCCGGCGGCCAGGCCGTTGATGGCGCGCGGCACCTCGTACAGGGTCGGGGCCTCCAGGTCCCAGCCCGGCGTGTTCGACGTGATGGTCGAGACGGCGGACCACGACTGGCCGCCGTTCGTGCTGCGGTAGACCGGCAGCGCCGTGGGGGAGCCGGTGCCGCCGCGCGCGAACGTGGCCAGCATCGTCTGGTTCGCGCTCTGATCGTGGTCGAGGCGGACCGCCCGCGGGTAGCCGGCGGTCCCGTTCGGGTGCTGGCCCAGGTCGGGGCTGTACAGCAGGTTGCCCGGGAGGGCGGCGGGGGCGACGTCGTCGGCGGACGCCGCCGGTGCCGTCCGGGCTGATGCCGATGCGGTGGTGGTCGATGCCGTGGTGGTCGATGCGGTGGTGGTCGTCAGAGCTGACGCCGACGGGGTAGTCGACGCCGTGCTGGTCGACGTCGTGGTGGCCGTCGGTCCAGTGGCGACTGACGCCGTCCCCAGTGCCGCCGTCGTGCCGGCCGGGGCCGTGGCCAGGGCGAACGCTGTCGCGAGGGCGACGGTGAGTGCGGCTGATCTCCGCGGGTTCATGAGATGTCGAGACATGGTGCAGGACCTCCTTGTCGTGCGCGTGATGTCCGGCAGCGGTGCGGGACGTCGTGCCCGGGATGCACCTTTGCAGACGTTGCAAAGACAACTGTGGCCCACGATGTGCACACGTTGCAAGACCCGGCGCGCGGCGAAGTCACGTTCTACCCAGTCATTGCGCCCGGAACTCACGTGATTCCAGGCCCAATGACTGGGTAGAACCTGACTTTGCGTCTGGGCGCTGGACGCTGGGGGCGCACGGAAGCTGGGTGCTGGGTGCTCGGTGCTCGGTGCTCGGGAGCCGGGCGCTCGGTGCTCGGCGCGGGGTGCTGGGTGCTCGGGAGCTGGGCGATGGGCGCTCGGTGCCCAGCGCTGGTTGCTGGGCCTTGGGCGCTGGGCTCGCTGGGCGTTCGGTGCCGTGATCGTCGCGGTCGACACCGACCTCGCCGGCTCAGCCCCCAGGTGCACCGTTGTGCGCTCGCGGATCGTCGGGACAGGAGTGGGTTCGGCAGTTTGCATCGAGGTCGGCACAGGCCCCCCCCCCCCCCCACCCCAACCCCCCAACCCGCCGGGCAAAACCCCAAACCTGTCCCCTCTCCCCACCCGACGATTCCAAA
>NZ_JBHWLR010000024.1:12408-19549 GCF_042731755.1 Promicromonospora sp. NPDC059942 | reverse complement strand
TTTTTTTTTGTTCTGGGTTGGGGGGGAGGGGGTTGGGTTGGGCGGTTGAAATGGAGGTCGGCACAGGCCTATGCCGACCCCGATGCAAACTGCCGAGTCTGCGGGGCAAACTGCCGAGTTCGATGCGAACTGCCGACTCTGCGGAGCAAACTGCCGAACCTGACGCCGCCGCCGGCCCCCGGAGCGCACTGGTCCCGCTTGGCCGCCCCGCCTGGCAGCTCCCGCCTAGCCGTTTGGCCCGACAGCTCCCGCCTGACAGCCCCACCGGCAGCGCCGCCCGGCAGCTCCCGCCAGCAGCCCCGCCTGGCCGCCCCCGCCCGGTCAACCCCTGCCCGGTCAGCCCCCGCCCGGTCAACCCCCGGCCGACACCGCCGCCGCTCCCGCCGCCATCCCCGACCGCCACCCCCCGCCCGGTCAACCCCCGGCCGGCACCGCCGTGCTCTCTCGGACCACCAGGGTGTGTGGCGCCGTGACCTCGACCGCGGGCGTGTCCGGGTCGTCGATGCGCTCGGCGATCCGGCCCACGGCCTGGCGGGCGATGAACGGGGTGTCGAGCGAGACGGTCGACAGGCTGGGGTGCGTGTACTTGCCCTCCTCGATGTCGTCGACGCCGATCACGGCGACGTCGTCCGGCACGCTGCGGCCGGCGTCGAAGACGGCGCGCATCGCGCCCATGGCGAGCAGGTCGGAGTAGCAGAAGATCGCGTCCGGCGGCTGGGGCAGGGCGAGCAGCGCCGTGGCGGCGTCGTACCCGTCGGCCCGGCTGTAGTGCGCGGCCGGGCGCAGCAGGTCGCGCTCGGGCGTGAGTCCGGCCTCGGCCAGCGCGCGCTCGTAGCCCAGGGTGCGCTGGCGCGGGGTGGTGTAGTCCTCGTCGGGCTGGACGCCGATCGCCGCGATGCGGGTGCGGCCGGTGGCGATGAGGTGCGCCGTCGCGTCGTGGGCGGCCTGCACGTTGTCGATGGCCACGTGGTCGTAGCGGCCGTCGAAGTCGTGCTCGCCGAGCAGCACGAGCGGCATCGACCGGCTTGGCTCCATCTCGGCCAGCTCGCCCTGGGTCACCAGGGGGGTGAACAGGACGCCGTCGAACAGCATGGTGCGGTCGGCGCCGGTCAGGAGCCGGCGCTCGCGCTCGTGGTCGTGCCCCGTCTGGTCGACCATGACGCGGTAGCCGAGCGCGGCGGCGGCGTCGATCACCTCTCGCGCGAGCTCCGCGAAGTACGGCACGTCGATCTCCGGGACCACGAGCGCCAGCACGCCGGTGCGCCCCGTGCGCAGCGTGCGGGCCACCGGGTTCGGCCGGTAGTCGAGCTCCTCGATCGCGGCCTGCACGCGCTGCCGGGTCCGCTCGCTCACGTGCGTGTATCCGGCGACGACGTTCGACACCGTCCGCACCGAGACCTGGGCTTTCTCTGCCACATCGCGCAGTGTGATCGGCACCGCGGTCCCCTTTCATCCTGGTGGACCTAAGGATAGGCCTTGCAACGTACGCAAAGCCGAGCTAGTTTGCACACGTTGAAAACCTCGCGGGCGCCACGCCCCGCGCATGCACAAGGGAGTGCTCATGCACCCGATTCGCACCACCCGGGCGGCCGTCGGCCGCCCTTCGACCACCCGCACCGCGGCGGCCGTCGCCGCCGGAGCCCTGACTCTGGCGGTCACGCTCACCGCGTGCGGCCCCGCCATCACGAGCGGCGAGGCCGGCCCGGACGACGCCGCGGCGTCCGCCGACCGCCTCCAGGCTCCCGCCGAGGAGTCGCCGCAGGGCGAGATCACCATCTGGGACCGGTCCGGCGACCTGTTCAACGTGTTCGAGGCCGTCATCGACGACTTCAACGAGGTCTACCCCGACATCACGGTCCACCACGAGGCCGTGGACATCGACGCCAAGCTGCAGAACACCCTGATCACCGGGGCCGACGTGCCCGACGGCGTCTTCCTTGACGATGCCAAGGTGGCCGGCTTCTCCGACCACCTCTGGGACCTCACCGACGTGCTGGCCCCGTACACGGACGACATCGCCCCGCAGAAGATCGACGTCAACTCCCAGGACGGCGCCATCTACGGCGTGCCGTTCGACCTGGACCCGGGCCTGCTCTTCTACAACGAGAAGGCGCTGACCGACGCCGGGATCGACGCGACGACGATCGAGACCTACGACGACCTGCTGGCGGCGGCCCGCGAGTACCAGGAGGCCGTGCCGGGGTCCAAGCCGATCCACCTGGAGCAGAGCCCGTTCCTCGGCCAGCTCCAGCTCGAGATGTACGCGAGCCAGCTCGGCACGGCGCTGGCCGACGACACCGGCGAGCTGACGCTCGACTCCGACGAGTACCGGCAGGTGCTCGGCTGGCTCGACACCGTCAACCAGGAGGGCCTGGGCACCCGCGCGGAGTACCTGTCGCCCAGCGACGTCGGCGCCCTGGAGTCCGGTGACCAGGTGTTCTACCCCTGGGCCATCTGGTTCAGCTTCGCCCCCGAGCAGCAGCTCACGAAGACCAGCGGCGACTGGCGCGCCATGCCGCTGCCCGCGTGGGAGGACGGCGGCGCGCGCTCCGGCGCCATGGGCGGCTCCTCGTTCGTGCTGCCGAAGGACGGCGAGAACTCCGACCTGGCCTGGCTGTTCTACGAGTTCCTGATGTTCCACGAGGACGGCTACAGCGCCGTCTGGGGCGAGAACGACACCTACCCGAACGGCCTGGCGACGTCGATCCCGGCGTACGCCCCGGCGGCCGATCCCGCGAAGCCGCTGTTCGGCCCGGTCGAGGGGCTCGGCGGGCAGGACCTGTGGACCACCGCCGTCGAGGCCGGCGCGCAGATCCCGGGCGGGGCGCCCGCCCCGACCTGGTGGACCGGCGCGGTCGACTACCTCGGCACGAACGTCCAGCGGATGTACGACGGCGACATGACCCCCGACGAGGTCATCGAGCAGTCGACCGCCGACATCCAGACGAACCTCGTCGACCGGCAGTGAGCACGCTCGCCAGCCCGGAGCGCGTCCGGGGGAGCCAGGGCCGGCCGCTGCTGCGGCCCTGGCTGCCCCGCAAGGTCGCGCCGTACGTGTTCGTCCTCCCGTTCGTCGCGATCTTCGTCGCGTTCAGCGTCTACCCGATGCTGTTCACGCTGCGCCTGAGCTTCACCGACTGGCGCGGCTCGGGCGCGGCGACGTGGGTCGGCTGGGACAACTACACCTACCTGCTCGGCAACGACATGTTCTGGGGCTCGCTGGGCAACTCGGCGGTGCTCTGGCTCATGATCGTGCCGGTCCAGGTGGTGCTCGGCCTGCTCGTCGCGGTGCTCCTGAACAACGCGAAGATTCGGATGCGCTCCTTCTACCGCATCGCGTTCCTGGTGCCGTTCGTGACGCCGCTCGTGGCCGTCGCCCAGATCTGGGTGGTGGTCTTCGACCAGGAGTTCGGGGCCGTCAACGGCCTGCTCAACCTCGTGGGCCTGCCCGACGTCGGCTGGCTCACCACCAGCGAGTGGGCCAAGCCGACGCTCGCGCTGCTCTTCCTGTGGAAGACCACCGGCTTCATCGTGATCATCCTGCTGTCGGGCCTGCAGTCGATCGACGCGAGCGTCTACGAGGCCGCCTCGATCGACGGCGCCTCCCGCACGCGCCAGCTCTGGAGCATCACCGTGCCGCTGGTGCGGCGCACCCTGATGTTCTCCCTGGTGCTCCAGACGCTGGCCGTGTTCCAGATGTTCGCCGAGCCGTTCGTGGTGACGGACGGCGGCCCCTACAACTCGACGACCACCGCGGGCCTGCACCTGTACGAGCACATCACCCGCGGCGACCTCGGCACCGGGGCGGCCAACTCGTTCCTGCTCGTCATCGTCGTCATGGGCCTCTCGCTGCTGTTCGTCCGGTTCCTGCGGACGGAGGACTGACATGACCACCACGCACGCCCCCAGCCCGGCGGGGACCCGGCCGGACCGGACCCGCGCGACGGCGGCCCGGCCGCCCCGGACGAGCCCCCGCGGGCTGCCCGCCGCCGTCGGCTCGCAGGCCTTCCTGCTGCTGCTCGCCCTGGCCTTCCTCGCCCCGGTCGTCTGGGCGCTGGTCTCGGCGTTCAAGCCGGCCACGCAGATCATCAGCGACCCGCTGGGCCTGGACCTGACGGCGCTGACCCTCGACAACTACCGGCGGATGTTCGCCGACGTGCCGATCGGGCAGGGCTTCCTCAACACCGCCGTCGTGCTGGTCACCAAGGGGACCATCACGCTGTTCTGCGCCCCGCTGGCCGCCTACGCGTTCGCCAAGTACCGGTTCCCCGGCCGTGACCTGCTGTTCGGCACGGTCCTGATCACGCTGATGCTGCCCACGATCGTGCTGATCATCCCGCTGCTGCTGGAGATGAAGTCGCTGGGCTGGGTCAACACCTACCAGGCGCTCGTGCTGCCCGGCGCCGTGGACGCCTTCGCCATCTTCTGGATGCGCCAGGTGATCGCCGACGTCCCGGACGAGCTGCTCGACGCCGCGCGCGTCGACGGCTGCGGCGAGTTCGGCATCTTCACCAGGATCGTGCTGCCCGTGATCCGGCCCGCCCTGGCCGGCCTGGCGGTCCTGACCGTCATGAACATCTACAACGACTTCGTCTGGCCCGTGGTGGCGGCGAGCTCCGAGCGGATGGCCACGCTGCAGGTGGTCCTGTCCACCCTCGCGCAGAACATCACCGGCAACCGCGTCGGGGCCGACTACGCGACCGTGACCGGCGAGCTGCTCGCCGCCGCGTCGATCGCCCTCGTCCCGCTCCTCATCGTCTTCATCGCACTTCAGCGGCACTTCATCAACGGCATCCTCGCCGGAAGCGTCAAGGGCTGAACCCCGCATTCCTGAAAGGCAGACACACATGACCTCGGCTCCTCCGCGCCCCGACGCCGCTCGCCCCGAGACCTCCGACCCCGCCTACCCCCGGCCCGACCGCGACCGCTCCGGCCGCTGGGCCAGCCTGGACGGCACGTGGGACCTCGACGTGCCCGGCGGCACGGTGCCGGTCACCGTCCCGTTCGCCTGGGAGACGGCGGCGTCCGGCGTCGGGCGCACCTGGCTGGAGCACGCGACCTACCGCCGTCAGGTCACCGTCCCCGCCGCCTGGGCGGGGGCGCGGGCCGTGCTGTGCTTCGGCGCCGTGCACCACCGCGCCGTCGTCCGGGTCGACGGCGTCCAGGTCGCCGAGCACGTCGGCGGGTCCACCCCGTTCGAGGTGGACCTCGACGGCGTCCTCGCGCCCGGCGCCACCGGGACGCTGGAGGTCGAGGTGCACGCGCCCGCCGACAAGCGCGCCATCCCGCACGGCAAGCAGCGCTCCATCCCGCGCGACGACTACGACGGCGTCTCGTTCACCCCGACGTCCGGCATCTGGCAGCCCGTCTGGCTGGAGGCGCGCGGCCGCACGTACGCGGCCCGCGTCGCGGTGCGGGGCGACTCGCTGACCGGTTTCGACGTGGCCGTGGACGTCGCGGGCGACGCGCCCGCGGGCGCGTCGGTGACCGTGGAGGTCACGGCGGGTTCCGGCACGGCCGGGTCCGGCGCGGGGGCGCGACTGGACCTGGTCGCCGACGGCGCGGGCGCGGCGTCGGGCCGGATCGAGATCGCGGAACCCCGGCTCTGGAGCCCGGCGGACCCGCACCTGTACGTGCTCACGGTGACGACCCGGTCCGCGGACGCCGCCGCAGGCGGCAGCGGGGCAGGCGCCGCCGAGCCCGACGCCGTCGCGGTCACCGGCGGGCTGCGCCGCATCGACCGCCGCGGCGAGCACCTGTACCTCAACGACGAGCGGATCTACCTGCGCGGCGTCCTCGACCAGGGCTACTGGCCCGACTCCGGCCTCACCGCCCCCGACGTCGACACCCTGCTCGCCGACCTGGAGCACGCCCGCGACCTCGGCTACAACCTGGTCCGCAAGCACATCAAGCTGGAGGACCCGCGCTGGCTGCACCACGCCGACCGCACGGGCATGCTGGTCTGGGCCGAGCCGCCCGCCCCCAGCCGGTTCAGCCCCGAGGCCGCGCTGGCGTTCGAGGAGCAGGTCGCGCCCATGGTCGAGCGCGACGGCAACCACCCCAGCATCGTGATCTGGGGCCTCTACAACGAGGAGTGGGGCCTCGACTGGGACATCCCCGGCAGCACCGACCGGGCCGACGCCGCCGTCCGGGCCTACGACACGCTGCGCGCCCTGGACGACACTCGCCCCATCGTCGAGAACTCCGGCTGGGCCCACGTCCGCACCGACCTCGTGGACTGGCACTACTACGACGAGGACCCCGCCGCCTGGGCCGCGAACGTCGCGGCGCTCGCGGACGGCACGGGCGAGGACTTCCCGGTCCGGCTAGCGGCCGACTTCCTAGCCAGGAAGTCGCTCTACGGGTCGGCGGACCACCCGCGCACCGGCCTGCCGGTGCTGAACAGCGAGTACGGGGCGGGGTTCACCAGCCTCGAACGGGCCTGGCACCTGCGCTGGCAGACCCAGGAGCTGCGCCGGCACGACCGGTTCGCCGGCTACGTCTACACCGAGCTGACCGACGTCGAGCACGAGATGGCGGGCCTGCTCGACGTCGACCGCCGGCCGAAGGACCGCGGCGGCCTCGAACCGCGCGACATGAACGCCGAGACGGTGCTCGTGGTCGACCTGGTCCCCGCGCACGCGGGCGCCGACCTCCCCGTGCCCGACGGCGAGCTCGGCCTCGACGTGCACGTCTCGCACCACGGCCCGGGCGTCGTTCGCGGACGGGTCCGCGCGGCCTGGGTGCCGGCGGGCACGCCGTTCGGCGAGGCTCCGGTCGACGGCGACGGCGACGGCGACGGCGGCGACGGCGGCGACGGCGGCGACGGCGACGGCGAGCGCGACGGCGCGTCGTCCGGCGTCGCGTCGGAGACCGTCGAGGCCAAGCCGTTCGTGCTCAGCCCGGCCGTGCGGGTCACGGTGCCGCCGCCCGGCCCGGTGCCGTCGGCCCGCCTGCACCTGTGGCTCCTGGACGACGCCGGCGCCGTGCGCGCGCGGACCTTCGTCGACGCGGGGCCGATCGAGGAGCCCAACCGGCGCGGCGAGCGCTGGGCGTGACGAGGGCCTGACCCGGCCTTGCCCCCCCTCCCCTAGAGGTTCGGGACACCACTGTTCCCCCCCCCCCCTTGCCCCCGTTGGGG
>NZ_JBHWLR010000024.1:0-12398 GCF_042731755.1 Promicromonospora sp. NPDC059942 | reverse complement strand
CGCGCGGACCTTCTTCAACGGGGGGCGGGTGGAGGAACCCAACCGGCGAGGCGAGTGTGGGGCGTGACGAGGGCCCACCCCTCCCCACCCCCGCCGCGCGGGGGGGTCAGGCCCCGTGCTGTCCCGCCCCTCCGGGCAGCCTGGTGAGGGCGTCGACCGACCGGCCGATCTGCCCGACGGCGCGGGCGAGCAGGTCGTCGGGGTCGGTGTCCCAGGTCTCGGCCTTCTGGTCCAGCAGGCCGTCGAGCGCCAGCGCCGCCAGGCCGTGCCCGGTGGCCCAGAGCGTGAGCCCGAGCGCGTGCGGGTCGGCGACGCCGAGGCGGCCGACGAGGTCGGTCAGCACCTGAAGCGCGGCGTCGCCCGCCTCCTGCACGGCCGGGTGCTTCTCGGGCTCGGAGAGCTCGGGGCGGAACATGACCTGGAAGTGACCCGGCTGCCGCCGGGCGAAGGCGACGTAGGCGGCGACGGTCCGCGAGACCTCGTCGCCGCCCGACGTCGTGCCGGGCCGGCCGACCGCGCCCAGCAGGTCCTGGGTGAGCAGGTCGAAACCGCGGGCCGAGATCGCGGACAGCAGCGCCGCCCGGTCCGCGAAGTGGTGGTAGGGCGCGCCCGGGCTCACACCGGCCTCGCGGGCGACGCGCCGCAGGCTCACGGCGGCGATCCCCTCGGCCTCGATGAGCCGTACGCACGCCTCGACGAGCTCCTCGCGCAGTGCGCCGTGGTGGTACGTCTCCCGTTTGCGTGACCCGTTGACCTCCATGGCCGAAATCTATACGGTGCTCATAATCTAAACACTGCTCAGACTGGAGACGCGATGTCGAGGGTTCTTGTCACCGGCGCCACGGGGTTCATCGCCGGGCACGCGATCGAGGAGCTGCTGAGGAACGGTCACGAGGTGCGCGGGACCGTGCGCTCGCTGCGGGATCCCGCGCGGGTGGCGCATCTGCGCCGCATCGCGGACGCGGCCGGGGGGCGGCTCGACCTGGTGGAGGCCGACCTGGCCCGCGACGCGGGCTGGGACGAGGCAGTCTCCGGGCAGGAGTACGTGCTGCACATGGCCTCGCCGTTCCCGGCCGCGCCACCGCGGGACGAGAACGAGCTGGTCGGGCCGGCCGTCGACGGCACGCTGCGGGTCCTGGGGGCGAGCGCGCGGGCCGGGGTGCGGCGCGTGGTCATGACGTCGTCCCTCGCCGCGGTGAGCGCGGCCGGCTCGCGCGAGGGCGACCGGCGGTGCACCGAGGAGGACTGGAGCGACCCGGACCGGATCGCGCCCTATGCCAAGAGCAAGACGCTGGCGGAGCGCGCGGCCTGGAGCTTCGTCGCGGACCATCCTGAGGTCGAGCTGACGGTGATCAACCCGGGGCTCGTCCTGGGTCCGGTGCAGCACGCGGCGTCCGGCACGTCGGTTGCGCTGGTGCGCAGGCTGCTGGGCCGGGAGATCCCGGCGGTGCCGGAGCTCGGCTTCGCCCCGGTCGACGTGCGGGACGTGGCGCAGGCGCACCGGCTGGCCATGGAGGCGCCCGACGCCGCGGGCCAGCGGTACATCTGTGCCGGCGACAACTACTGGTTCGGCGACCTCGCGCGGATCCTCGACGAGGAGTTCGGGCCGCTGGGCTACCGCGTGCCGCGGCGCAGGATGCCGTACTGGATGCTCTGGACGGTCGGCCGGTTCGACCGGGAGGTGCGGCTCGGCCTCGACTTCGTCGGCAGCGCGGAGCTCGTCAGCGCCGACAAGGTGCGCCGCGAGCTCGGCTGGAGCATGCGGCCCGTGCGGGAGACGCTCGTCGACACCGGCCGCAGCCTCGCCGAGCTGGGGCTCGTCCGGCCGCGCGGGGCGGCGCGAGCGGCAGCCTGAGCCGTGCTGTCAGGGGCGCGTGCCGGTGCGGTCGGCAGTTTGCGCCGCAGACTCGGCAGTTTGCATCGAGGTCGGCACAGGCCTGTGCCGACCTCGATGCAGACTGCCGACCTCGCAGGAGTCTGCCGATCTCGCAGGAACCTGCCGACCTCGCAGGACTGCCGACTCAGCGCAGCCGCACACCTTGCAGCGCCCGCAGGCGCCGCTGGAGGTACTGCTGCTCGGCGAGGTTGAGCGTCGACCGGGCGGCCTGCCGGTAGGCGTCGGCGGCCTCCGTCGTCCGGCCCAGGCGTTCCAGGAGGTGCGCGCGGACCGCGTCGAGGCGGGGCAGCCCGGGATGCTGCCGCCCCAGGTCGTCGAGCGAGGCCAGGGCCGCGCCGTCGCCGTGTACCTGGGCCTCGGCGACAATCCGGTTCAGCGCGATAGTCGGGTTCTTGCGGCCGGTCACGACGTCCAGGACGCCGTAGAGCGCGACGATCTCCGACCAGTCGGTCGAGGCGGTGTCGGCGGCCTCCGCGTGCAGCGCCGCGACGCAGGCCTGCAGCAGGTAGGGACCCGGCGCCGCGCCGGGCACGGTCGCCTCGACCAGGGCGACGCCCTCGCGCACGAGCGCCGGGTCCCACCGGGTCCGGTCCTGCTCGTCCAGCGGCACCAGGGAGCCGTCGTCCGCCTGCCGTGCGGGTCCGCGCGACGCGGTGAGCAGCATGAGCGCGAGCAGCCCGGCGACCTCCGGGTCCTCCGGCAGGGCCTGGCGCAGCAGGCGGGCCAGGTGGATCGCCTCCGCCGCGAGGTCCGTGTCCCGGGCGGGCGTGCCCGACGTCGTGTGGTGGGCCTCGGTCAGCATCGCGTAGAGCACGTCGAGCACGGGGCTGAGCCGTTCGGCCGCGTCCCGGGGCCGGGGCAGGTCCCCGCCGAGCTCGGCCAGGCGCCGCTTGGCGCGCGTGATGCGCTGGGCCACGGTCGCCTCGGGGAGCTGGTGGACGTTCGCGATCTGCGCCGTGGTCAGGCCGGCCACGGCGCGCAGCGTCAGCGCGACCTGCGCGGGGCGGGCGAGCGCCGGGTGACAGCAGAGCTGGAGCAGGAGCAGGCTGTCGTCCGCGGGGGAGGCGTGGGGGAACGCGCCGGGGTCTGCACCGTCAGGCGTGCTCAGCGGGTGGGCCAGGAGCGCCTCCCGGGCCTCGCGGTCGCGGCGCCGGCTGTCGGCGCGCACGCGGTCCACGTACCGGCGCCGGGCCGTGGTGACGAGCCAGGCCAGCGGGTCCGACGGCGGGTCGGCCGGCCACTGGCGGTACGCCGCGAGCAGGGCGTCCTGGACGGCGTCCTCGCACACGTCGAACTGGCCCGCGCCGTGGGTGCGCACGAGCCGGGCGAGGACCTGCGGCGCGAGCTCGCGCAGCAGGTCCTCGCCGACGCCCGGTCCAGGGTTCACAGGTCCCCGAGGTCGCTGAACATCACGGGCCGCACCTCGACGGCCAGCCCGTCGATCGACGTGTCCGGGATCATGCGGGCGAGCTCCAGGACCCGCGCCTCGTCCTCGACGTCCACCAGGTAGAAGCCGCCCAGGAACTCCTTGGCCTCGGCGAACGGCCCGTCGCTGGTCTGCGGCGTCCCGGCCACGGACCGCACCACCTTGCTCTGGCTCGGGTCGGCCAGCGCCTGTGTGCCGACGAACTCGCCGCGCTCCTTGAGGTGCGCCATGAACGCCTCGTGCCCGTCCTGGACCAGCTTGCTCTGCTCCGGCGTGAGCTGTTCGAGGACGGTGGGGTTGATCTGCATCAGGATCAGGTACTTCATGGTTCCTCCTGGGTTCTCCGCGGCGGCGCCCTGCCGTCGTCGTACCCCTTGGTCGGCACGGCCCGCCCGGATACGACAGCCGACCACGAGAAATCTTCGCGTGTCCGGACGGGGTCCGGCGAGCCGCCATACTGGAGTGTGACTACGTCCATCGTGACCCCTGCGGAAGCGGGGGCGGAGATACCGATCGAGCTGCTCTACCGGGTGCCCTACGGCAAGGTCCTGCACGGCAAGGACTGTCCGCACCTGACCCCGAGCCGGTTGGTGACGCTCCAGCCCGCCACCGAGCTGGACCGGCAGAAGTTCAAGATCTGCAGGTCGTGCCTCATCGCGCTCGACGGCGACCCCGGCCACTTCGACTTCGAGTCCCTCGACGCGGCGCTCGAGGCGCTGCAGGTCCCGCAGACGAACCGGCCGGCCATGCGCGCCATCGCGGAGGGCCTCGACACGGCCCGCATCTGGATGCCGGCGACGCGCACCTACGTCGCGGTCTCGCCGGGGACCGGGCACGAGGTGACCGCCTTCTTCAGCAAGGACGCCGTCGACGTCCGCCAGGAGGAGGGCGGCTACGAGCGCCTGGTGCTGTCGACGCCGGCTACCCCGGCCGGCCGGACGAGCGCCGCGAAGGCCGCGAGGAAGACGAAGGCGGCCGCCGCGCAGGAGCCGGAGCCGGCTCCGCCGACCTGCCCCACCTGCTACATGCAGCTCCCGGCGACGGGCGTCTGCGACAGCTGCGACTGACCCTCGCCCCGCCATCAGGGTGGAGGCACATCCCCTTTGAGGCCCGGGTTTCTTCGCTTTGAGCCGACTCAAAGCGAAGAAAGCCGGGCCTCAAAGGGGATCCGATGGGGCGAACCTGGGTCGGGTCGGATCTGGACCCCGGGTGTGAAGACGTGCCGACAGGCTGGGTAACGGAGAGGTAGCACTGCTCCCTCTCCGTAACCCTTCGCGATGCGCATGCGTTCTGGGAGGCTTCCTCCGATGAACGGATATATCGAGGGGGCGCTGAATCCGATCCTGGGTTCCGAGGGCTTGGGCCTCCACGCGGGTTTCTTCGTGATCGTCGGATTGACGCTCGCGGTTCTTGTCTGGGCCGCGATCGAGCTGTGGCGAAAGCCTGTCGTCGCGGAGCGGATGACGGACAGCATCCTGCAGATGCGCATGAGCCAGGGAAACGATCGGGTGGCTCGCGCGATGACCAGGGCATTTCTGCCTGGGGTCCTGATGATGGGATCGCTCTGGGTGGCGACGGGCTCCGCGTTCCTCGACGAGAAGTATCGGTCGACCGTCCTGGAGATCGGCTTGGCCGGCGTGCTGGTCTCGCTCGTGCTCATCGGATCGGTCGCCCTCTTCAACTGGCCGAGGTTCCTCGCGCCGCCACACATGCGAGGAGACCGCAGCCTGTTCGCGCGCGAGTGATCAGGCATGGATCTCCGGGAAGCTTCCGCCGATGAACGGCCTCGTCGGCCATTCGTGCCACTTGTTCACCGGGCGACTATCAGTGCATCAGGATAGCCTGATAATGTGTCCTGGGACGTGGAGTTCGATGAGGGTGTGTTCGTGTGGTTGACAGGGTTGGAGGAGGAGTCGTTCGTTCAGGTTCGTGCTGCGATCAAAGTCTTGCGTGACCGAGGTCCGCAGCTCGGACGGCCGCTCGTGGACACGGTGGTCGGATCGCGGCACAAGAACATGAAGGAGCTGCGACCAGGGTCCGCGGGCCGCAGCGAACTACGAGTGTTGTTCGCTTTCGACCCCGCGAGATCAGCGATTCTCCTGGTCGCCGGTGACAAGGCAGGGCGATGGCAGGATTGGTACAGGTCCGCGATCCCGATGGCCGACGACCGCTATGACGCCCATCTCGAGGCGCTCAGGAAGCGCGCTGACGGCGATGCTGGAAGAGGAGAGGAACGATGACCCGAAGCCTTGATGACCTGGACCGGGCTCGCCCGGTCGACCCGGAGAAGGTGGCTGCTGCCGAGGAACGGCTCCTGGCGCGACAGCGTGCCTGGCAGCTGCGAGAGCTTCGCACTCAGCAAGCCCTGACCCAGGCCGAGCTTGCCGAGCGGATGCACGTGGGCCAGAACCGGGTCTCGCAGATCGAGTCCGGAGGCGCGGAATCGACTCGGCTCGACACCTTGCGCCGTTACGCCCAGGCATTGGGCGGCACGTTGAGTGTCGAGGTCACGATCGGTGACACCCGTTACATCGTCGCCTGACCGATTGATCTCGTGACACGAGGCCGGGTCTCCCGCAGGATGCGGGAGACCCGGCCTCGCCGTCGTTCCTGAGGGACCTACTTCTTGCCGGCGATGCCGAACGCCGCCGTGACCTCCTGGGTCACCGAGTTGCCGGCGTCGTCACGGGCGGTCGCCCGCAGCGAGACCAGGTCGGCGCCGCGGGACGGGATGCGCAGCTTCGCCTCCCAGCGGTCGTCGTCGCGCTTCAGCGAGACCTTGGACCACGTGGCGCCGCCGTCGTAGCTGACCTCCAGCGTCGCCCCGCTGACCACGCCGGCGCGCGGCGCGCCCGGCACCGTGTACGGCTCCACCGCGAACGGCACGGTCGAGCCCGCCCGGACGGTGCCGTCCAGCGCGGTGTCCACGTCGTAGTCGAGCTGGACCAGCGGGAGCGGCGTGCCGTTCTCGCCGGGCACGGCCTCGTCGGCCTGGTCGGCCACGAAGGTCCACGACGTGCGGGTGCTCGTCGAGTACCGGTGCGCGTCGTCGGCGGCGTCGGTGTCGATCTCGAACCGGTACTTCTGCGGCCCCTCGACCACCGGGACCGACGTCTGGACGGCCTGGCCGATGTTCTCCCGTACCAGGGTGTCGCCCTGGTAGAGGCGGGAGGTCACCGGGGTCTCGCCCCAGCCGAACCCACCGGTCAGGCCGTTCGGGCCGCCCGCGGTGGACACGTTGACCGCGAACCAGTCGCCGCCGTGCCACGGGCCCCAGTAGCCGTCGCCCGTGCGGGGCGCCGCCACGGGAGCCCACCAGTCGCGCACCGTGGTGCTCCGCGCCGCGTACGCCTGGCGGACGCCGCGCTGCTCCCAGCCGCTCTCGTGGTTCACGTTCTCGTACCAGGTGACGTCGTCGTAGGTGGAGACGTAGTCGGTCCGCTCGGACGCCGTGGGCTGCAGCACCATGACGCTCAGGCACGGCGGCCACTGGTAGTCGCGGCAGTCGGCACGGTCGTCGACGGCGAGCCGCTCGTCCGTGTCGTTGTACCGGCTCTCCACCGTGGCGAGCTGGCGGCTGGTCGGCGCCAGGGCGAGCTCGGCGGGGATCTCGCCGGGCCAGCTCTTGGACACGTCGTACAGGTACGTCGGGAACTCCACGGCCTTGCCGGTCAGCGTGAGCCGGCCCTTGGCGGCGGCCTTCAGGAGCTTGGCGCCCTGGGCGGACGACACCGAGACGACGGGCAGGTCACCCTGCGTGACGTTCTCGACCAGGGAGCCGGGGCGGTCGTTGACCACCACGAGCAGCGCGGCACCGGCAGCCTGGGCGGCGGCCTCCCGCTCCTCGGCGGACACGGCGTCGTCCCTGGTCACCAGCACTGCGCGACCCTCGGCACGGACGCCCTCGTAGTCGGCGGCCGTACCGGTGCCGGCCGTGACGGCCCGCAGCGAGACCCGGCCGTCGAGCCGTGCTGAGCCGTTCTGGTAGACCGGGTCGAACGCGACCGGCAGCGGGCTCCAGGCCGTCAGGTCGAGCGCGGGCTCGGTGGCCCGCCACCGCACGGCGAAGTCGAAGTCGGCGCTGTCGACGGGACCGGTCTTCGCGGCGTAGAACGAGTCGACGTCGGCCGGCACCGCGTACGTGGCGCCGAAGGTCGAGTACAGGCCGCCGATCCCGGAGTCGTTGAAGAACTGGAACCGCCGGTAGGCGACGTCGCTCGCGCGGGGCGTGTCGAGCGTCAGCTCGTCGGCGTCGCGCGCGTCCAGCACGAGCGACTGGTCGGCGTCGGTGACGACGACCTGCGGGTCGCCGACCAGCGCGACGCCCGTCGAGCCCGGCCCCTTCGATCCGGCGACGTCGAGGAACGCGGTGGCGGAGTAGACGCCGGGCTGCAGGCGCTGCGTCGGCACCTCGCCCGTGGCCGGGTCGATCGGCAGGCTGCTGACGAACTGGTCGCCGTAGCGGTAGAAGTCCACGTAGCCGCTGGCCGGCTTGCCGGACCGGTCCAGCGCGGTGATGTCGAGGCCGTACCGCTCCTCCTCCTTGACCAGCGCCACCGCGGTCCGCACGGTCACCTCGCCCGAGGCGTCCGTACCGACGACGGCGCCGCTGTACTTGCCCGCGAGCACCGCGTCGTCGGCGTCGGCGGTGACCGCGACGTCGGCCGTGCCGCCCGCCGGGACCACCACCTCGGAGGCGGACAGGGTCATCAGGTCGCTCGGCGCGCCGTCCGGCCCGGTGACGTCGGTGCTCAGCGCGAGCGTGACGTCGGCGTCCGTGGAGTTGGTGAAGGTGACGGTGCTGCTCGCGGGCTCGTCGCCGTCGTGCGGCCAGTCGTAGAACCCGAGGAACCCGTCGCCGGAGGCGTCCACGCCGTCGAGCGCGGCCGGGACGTCCAGGCGGCCCGTGCCCACCTCGTACGCCGGGGCGTCGATGTCGGCCGCCGAGGAGACCAGCGCCTCCTTGAGCTGGGCGCCCGTGAGCTCCGGGTGCGCGCCCTTGACGATGGCGGCGGCGCCTGCGACGTGCGGGGTGGCCATGGAGGTGCCGTTCATCGACACGTACCAGCCCGAGCCGCCCGACTGCTGCGAGCGGGCCGCGACGATGCCGACGCCGGGCGCCGTCAGGTCGGGCTTGATCGCGTGGTCGCCCACGCGCGGGCCGTAGCTGGAGAAGGCGGCGCGCACGTCGTCGTCGTCCACCGCGCCGACCGTGAGGGCGGCGTCCGCGGTGCCGGGGCTGCCGAGCGAACCCTCCGCGTAGCTGTTGCCGGCCGCGACGACGAACAGCGTGCCCGTCTCCTCGCTCAGCGCGTTGAGCGCCTGCGCCATGGGGTCGGTGCCGTCGTTGAGGCTGTCGTCGCCGAGGCTCATGGAGACGACGTCCGCGTTGGCGGCGCCCCACTCCATGCCCGCGATGATCCACGAGTCCTGGCCGTAGCCGTCGTTGTCGAGCACCTTGCCGACCAGCAGGTCGGCGCCCGGGGCGACGCCCTTGTAGAGGCCGTCGCTCGCGGCGCCGGTGCCGAGCACCGTGGAGGCGACGTGCGTGCCGTGCCCGTGCTCGTCGTTGTCGACCGCCTGGCCCGGCACGAACGACTGCGCCTGCGCGATCTGGTCGGCCACGTCGGGGTGCGTGGCGTCGATGCCGGTGTCGAGCACGGCCACCGTGGCGCCCGTGCCGTCGAAGCCCGCGGCCCACGCCTCGGGCGCGCCGATCTGCGCGGTGCTGTGGTCCAGCGTGGACTCGGCCTTGCCGTCGAGCCAGATCTTCTCGACGCCGCCGCGGAACGCACCGGCGTCCGCCGCCGTGCTGCGCGCCGTGCGGGCCGACCCGGCATCGGGTGCGGCGACGGCCGACCAGAAGGCCGACGCCTTCTTCTTGCTCGCGTCCACGGCCGAGGCGTCGATGCTCGGCAGGTCGAGCGTGCGCTTGGCCCCCGGCAGCTCGGTCGCGGCGGACCGTGCCGCGGCGCGGGTGTGCTCCAGGATGAGCGGCGTCGCGGCCACGGTCTCGTCGTCGTACTGCATCTCCAGCAGCGCGGTGACGTCGAACAGCCGCCGGTCCAGCGTGCCCGCGGCCAGGTACGGCAGCGCGGCGTCGGGCACCACGTAGAGGTGGTCGCCCACCTGCTGGGTGCGGACGGCGCCGCCGTCGGCCGGCTCGACGCCGACCGTCAGGGCGCCCGAGTCGGTCGTGGTGACGTCCACGACGTCGCCGGTCACGAGGGTCACGGTGGTGCGGCCGTCGGCCAGGGCGGGCGTGGCCGGCGCGGTGCCGCCGGAGCCGGAGCCTGCGCCGCCGGCCGCGGAGCTGCCCGAGGCGGGCTCGGAGCCGGACGTGGGTTCGGTGTTCGCGTGCGCCGTGGTGGCCATCGCAGCGACCAGGGCGGTCGCGGCGACAGCCGCGGCGGCCCGGGTGGCGGCCGACAGCCCGCGCCGAGTGGGGGATCTCATGGACCTGGACACTCCCAGCGAGCGGCGACACGTCACAAGAGGCGCATCGTGGCGGCTTTACGGCATGTCGTGACTCCGCCAGAGTTGGGGACCCATCGACGTGACGGAGGAGTGCCATGCTCGGCGACGTGCTCGGACTGACCCCTGACGAGACCCTCGCGTACAGCGAGCTCGTCGCCCTCCCCTCGGCGACGGTTGCGGACCTCGCGGCCGCGCTCAGCCCCTTCGGCACCTCGCTGGGCGACGCCCACCGGCTGCTGCGCCGCCTGGAGGAGCACGGTCTGGCCGCGCGGATCACCGGCGACGAGCGGCGGTTCGCCGCCGCGCCCCCGGCGATCGCGCTTGGCGCGCTCCTCGCGCGCCGGCAGGACGAGGTGCGGCACGCCGAGGTCGAGCTCAGCCGCCTGGAGGAGGTCTACCGGGTGGCAGCGGCGGGCCGCGGGCCCACCGACGTCGTCGACGTGATCCGGGGCGAGGACGCCGTACGGCACCGGTTCGAGCAGCTCCAGCTCGGGGCGCGCGAGTGCGTCGACGCCTTCGTGCGGCCGCCCGTGATCGTCACGTCCAGCCAGGAGAACTCCGCCGAGGGCCAGGCCGTGGAGCGGGGCGTGCAGTACCGCGTGGTGGTCGAGCGCAGCATGCTGGAGAGCCAGGACGTGACGATCGACGAGGCCGTCGAGGCCACGGAGGCGGGGGAGGACGTCCGGTTCGCCGAGCGCGTGCCGCTCAAGCTCATCGTGATCGACCGCCGGCTCGCCCTCATGCCGCTCACGTCGTCGGGCGACGTCGTCGGCGCGCTGCTGGTGCGCGAGAGCACGCTGCTCGACGCCCTGCTCGCGCTCTTCGAGAACGTGTGGGCCGGGCGACGCCGCTGCTGGTGGGCACGTCCGGGATGGCCGGCGACGTCGTGGACCACGTGGACGACGACGACGCGCGCGTGCTCGGGCTGCTGCTCGCCGGGCTCACCGACCAGGCGGTGGCCAAGCAGCTCGGCACGTCCCTGCGCACCGTGCAGCGGCGGGTCCGGGCCCTGATGGACCTCGCCGGCGTCGAGACCCGGGTGCAGCTCGGCTGGCACGCCGCGACCCGCGGTTGGGTGCGCTCGGGGGCCGTCCCGGTGTGACGTTGCCGACGACGGCACGGTGACGGCCGAAATCCGCTTTCCTGGCGGTGTGCCGGGGGCGAGGATCGGGCAGTGACCTCCTCTCCACGCACCGGCGCCCTCGGATTCTGGGCGGACCTGCCGCAGGACGGCCGCTGGCTGCTGTCCACCGTGGTGGTGCAGTTCTTCGGCCGCGGCCTGACGCTCCCCTTCACGATCATCTACCTGCACGAGGTGCGCGGGTTCTCGCTCGCCCTGTCCGGCACGCTCATGGGCCTGATCGCCGTGGTCGGCGTGCTCGTGACCGGCCCGGCGGGGGCGCTGGTGGACCGGTACGGCGCCCGGCGCGTCATGCTCACGGGCCTGTTCTTCGCCGTCGCGGGCTACTCGGTGCTGGCCTTCGCCACGACCCCGGCGGTCGCGGCCGCCGGGCTCGCCCTCTTCGGCGTGCAGCTCGGCGTCGGCTGGCCGTCCGTGAACGCGCTGGTGGCCACGGTGGTCGACGGCGACCTGCGCCAGCGGTACTACGGCGTGAACTTCGCGCTGCTCAACCTCGGCGTCGGCGTGGGCGGCGTGGTGGGCGGGCTCGTGGTCGACGTCGAGCGGCCCGGCACGTTCGTGATGGCGTTCCTGGTCAACGCCGCGACGTTCCTGCTCCCCGTCGCCGTGCTGCTCGGGCCGCTGCGCCACCTGCACGGCCGGGTGGACCGGCCGCACGACGCCGAGGTCGGCGGCGAGAGCTACCTGGCGATCCTGCGCCGGCCCGAGGTGCTGTGGCTCGCCGCGCTCGGGCTGCTCGCGGCGTTCGTGGGCTACGGCCAGATGGAGGGCGGCTTCCCGGCCTTCGCCCGGCAGGTCGCCGAGGTCTCCACGCGCGTGGTCGGCTTCGCGTTCGTGGTGAACACCGTGGTGATCGTGGCCCTGCAGTTCTGGGTGATGAACCGCGTGCGTGGGAGGCACCGCACGCGGGTGCTCGCGCTCATGGCGGTCGTCTGGGCGGTGGCCTGGCTGCTGCTCGGGGTGACCGGGCTGGTGCCGGGCGGCATGGCCGCCGTCGTGATCGTCCTCGCCTTCCACGGCGTGTTCGGCCTGGGGGAGACCCTCATGCAGTCGGTGCTGCCCGCGCTGACCAACGACATGGCGCCCGCGCACCTGCGCGGCCGGTACAACGCGATCGGGTCGGGCTCGTTCCAGGCGGGCACCATCGCGGGGCCCGTGGTGGCGGGGCTGCTGCTGGAGCACGGCTGGTCCGGCGCGTTCATCGGCGTGGTGGTGGCGGGCTGCGCCGGGATCGCGGCGACGGCGTTCGCCGTCGGGCGGCGGATCACTCCGGAGGTGAACGGCGTCGCGGACGCGACCCCGACGTCGTCCCCCACCGCCGCGACCCCGGCCTGACCACGGAACCTGACGCCCCAACTCACCTTTGAGGCCCGGGGTTTTTTTCTTTTGCGTCGTCGACAACAAAAGAAAACCGAGCCCACAAGGGCGGCTTCTCCGGGGCCAAAATCCGCCCACCA
>NZ_JBHWLR010000023.1:58382-67755 GCF_042731755.1 Promicromonospora sp. NPDC059942 | reverse complement strand
CTTCTACCCAGTCATTGGGCCCGAAAACAGCCTGGTTCCGGGCCCAATGACTGGGTAGAAGCGCACTTCTGCGTTGTGGGGGTGTGGGCTCGGCGGTGTCGGTCGATCGCACGAGTTCGGCTGACCGCCCGGCTCGTCTCGTGACCCCGGCCGGTTCGGTGCGTGACTCCGGCTGGTTGCTGACGCCGGCGCGTGAGTCCGGCTGGTCGCCGACGCCGGCGCAAGAGTCCGGCTGATTGCTGACGCCGGCGCAAGAGTCCGGCTGATTGCTGACGCCGGCGCGTGACTCCGGCTGGTCGCCGACGCCGGCGCGTGAGTGAGCGGGGACGGCTAAGCGAGAGTGCGCTACTACCCAGTCATTGCGCCCGAAAACAGCCTGGTTCCGGGCCCAATGACGGGGTAGAAGCGCACCTTGCTCGGGCGGGGTCCGCGCCCGCGTCAGCCAGCGCACCCCACCCCCTGGCGAGACCCTGGTCCCGGGATGTGAGATCTGGGCAAGGATCATTGACTTCTATGGGTTCCATTCGTATCTTCTGTGACATCGAGACCAATCACACCAATCCGATCGGAGAGATGTAGAAAGCCTCGACAGGTCATGAGTTCCGACGCGAAGCCCCGGCTGGTCGGACGGCAACCCCCCGCGCGGGTGGGTGCCCCGGGTGAGGACCAGGTCCACCGCCGCCGGCGGATGACAACACGCGTCGCTCGCCGATGGGCGAGCAGGTGAGGAGAACGACGATGACCCGGAGCGCTGCCCCCGCCGTCTACGTGTCCCTGCCGTCCCGGAACGTCACCGTGCGGGCTGGTGCTGCCCCGCGCGAGGACATGTGTTGTCACTGCTCCTGTCGCTGACGGCGACAGTCCCACACTGACAGCCCCGACGCGCTGACCGGTCGCCACAGGCGCCACCGGCCCGCCGCCCGGACTCCTCTCGGCGTCGCACGCCGAGCCCCGGCCGTATCCGGCCCTCACGTTCCTGACCGGACGTCCCACTCCTGCCCTCTGGCAGCCACGCTCCCGGGTGACCCCTGGACGCCGTCGCGCACCCTGCGCGCGCCGGCCGGGTCCTCCGGGCGCCGTCGCGCAGCCGCAGCCCGAACGGAGCCCCGCCGTGCCGTACCCGTCGCAGCCCACGTCCCTCGCCCCCACCTCCTCCCGTCCCGTCGTGCTCGGCGTGGACCTCACCTCCGCCGGCGCCCGTCCGGGCGCCCACCGGGCACGTGGCCCGGTCGCTCCGCGCCCGTTCGACGGCGAGCGGTTCCTGCACCTCGTGCGGACCGCCGACCGCGGCCTGCTCGACTTCGTCAGCCTCGACGAGGGCTTCCTGCTCCACCCCGGCCGCAGCCAGGTCACGGGACGGCTGGACACGGCCGTCGCCGCGGCCCGGGCCGCGCGGGTCACGGCCGGCATCGGGCTGGTCGCCGCCGTCGACACGGTGCACGTCGAGGCGGCGCACGCCGCCGTCGCGCTGAGCAGCATCGACCGCGCCAGCAGCGGCCGGGCCGGCTGGCAGGCCGTGCGGCAGGGCAAGCTCCCCGAGTCCGACGACGCGTGGGCCGCGCGCGTCGAGCTCGGCATCCGGTCCGTGACCCAGGTGTGGACCGGACGCCCCGGCAGCGGGTCCGGCGCGGTCGAGCTCGACGCCGAGGGACGGTTCCGCGTGGACCACGACGGCATCCGGTTCGCCGTCCGGGGCCGCCGCGCCGAAGGAGACGCGCTGCCGCAGGTGCCCCCGCCCGTCGTCGTCCGCGTGCGCTCCGAGGCCAGCGCGGCGCTCGCCGGCCGCACCGCCGACGTCGCGCGGATCACCGTCACCGACGCCGCGCACGCGGTGCGGCTGCGCCGGCTCGTGCGGGACGCCGCGCTGTCCGCCGGGCGCGACCCCGAGGAGCTGCGCGTGCTCGCCGAGGTCTACGTGGTGCTCGCGCAGGAACGGGCCAGCGCGCGGGCCCGGCTCGAGCTGGTTGAGGCGCTGGAGGGCACGGCCGCCATGGGCGACGGGCTCGTCGTCGCCGACACGCCGGACGAGCTCGCCACCCTGATCGCCGACTGGACCACCGTCGGCGCCGTCGACGGGTTCCTCCTGCGGCCGTCCTCGCTCAGCTCCGACCTCGACACCATCACCGACCACCTGGTGCCCGCGCTCCAGCAGGCGGGCCTGTTCCGCACCGAGCGGACGGCGACGTCGCTGCGCGGCTCGCTCGGGCTGTCGGACGTCGAGGCCGCCGAGCGGGCGCTGCCCACGGGCCGGCTGCTGAGCGCCTGACGACCCGACGAACCACAGACGACCCGGAGGAGACCATCATGACCACCCCTGAGCTGCAGACCCCCGACGCCGCGGGCGCCAAGGTCGCCGGCGGCGCCCTGCTGATCGACGTCCGCTCGGCCGCGGGCCGCGCCTCGGCGGGCGAGATCCCGGGCGCCACGCTCGCGGACCGCAACGACCTCGACGCCTTGTTCGGGCCGTCCGACAACCCGGCGATCACCCTCGACACGCCCGTCGTGATCGTGTGCGGCTCGATCAACGGCTCCGGCCCGGTCGCGGAGGCGCTCGCCGCCCGCGGGTACACCGACGTCTCGCACGTCGACGGCGGTTTCCCCGCCTGGAAGGAGGCGGGGCTGCCCGCGACGGAGGCGGCAGACCGGCCTGCGCCGGAGGCGGACCAGCCCGCGGCAGCCGGGGCGGACCAGCCCGCGACCGCCGGAGCGGACCAGCCCGTGACGGCGCCGAGCGCGGCACCATGACGATCGCGGACGAGGTCTGGGCGGCCCGGTCTACCAGTGGCACGGTGAGCGGCACGGGCGGCAGCGCGCCGAGCGTCGTCGTCCGGCGGGTGCGGGACGACGAGCACCGGGCCGCCGCCGAGGTGCTCGTGACCGCCTACACGCACGACTTCGACATCAGCGACGGCTACCGCCAGTCGCTCGGCGACGTCAGCCGCTGGGCGAGCGAGCACGAGGTCTGGGTCGCGGTGCCGGCCGCCGAGACGGGCGCGGGCGGTGGGGCCACCCGCGTGCTCGGCGTCGTCGTCACCCCGGCGCTCGGCGGGCCGGCGCTGTCGCAGCTCGCCCAGGACGGCGAGCTCGACTTCCGCCTGCTCGCGACGCACCCCGACGCCCGCGGGGGCGGCGTGGGCGAGACGCTCGTGCGGCACGTCATCGAGCTCGCCCGTGACCGGGGCGCCCGGCGCGTCGTGCTGAACTCCGGCGACCAGATGCGTGCGGCCCACCGCCTGTACGAACGGCTCGGCTTCGCGCGCCTGCACGAGCGCGAGACGCGCCTCGTCGAGACGAAGCAGGGGCCCACGCGGCTGCTCGCCTTCGGCCTCGACGTCACAGCCGACACCGCCGCTGACGCGGACCCCGCCGCCGTCACCACCGGCATCAACACCCCGGACGGCCGCCCATGACCGGCTTCGCCACCCGGCAGGTGCACGCGCGCAGCGCGGGGCGGGACGACGCCGGGCGTGCCACCGGCGCGCCCGACACCGCGCCGTCGGCCCGCGTGGTTCCGCGGGCCACGCCCGTCTACCTCACCGCAGGGTTCGAGTTCGAGGAGTGGGAGCAGGCCGCCGGCCACTTCGGCGCGGGCGAGGGGTTCGCGTACACGCGCACCGGCAACCCGACCACGGCCGCCGTCGAGCAGCGGATCGCCGCCCTGGAGGGCGGCACCGACGCCCTGTTCCTGGCCAGCGGGCAGGCGGCCGTCACGGTCGCCCTGCTCGGCCTGGTCGAGGCCGGGCAGCGCGTGCTCGCCGCGTCCAGCATCTACGAGGGCACGCGCGGGCTGCTCCTGGAGAACCTGCCGCGCCTCGGCATCGACGCCGACTTCGTGGACGACGCCGCCGACCCCGCTGCCTGGGAGCGCGCGATCCGCCCCGAGACGCGCGTGCTGTTCCTGGAGTCGATCCCGAACGCGCGCAACGACCTGCCCGACCTCGCGGCCGTGGCCGACGTCGCGCACGCCCACGGGCTGGTGCTCGTCGTGGACAACACGCTGGCCACGCCGTACCTGCTGCGGCCCATCGAGCACGGCGCCGACGTCGTGGTGCACTCCGCCAGCAAGTTCCTGGCGGGGCACGGATCGGTGCTGGGCGGCGTCGTCGTCGACGCCGGGACGTTCGATTTGCGGGCATCGGGCGGGCTGTACCCGCACCTCGTCGCGCCGAGCCGCACGGGCGGGCCGAGCGTGGCCGACCGGCACGGCGGCAACGCGCGCCTCGCGTACCTGCGCGAGACCGTCGCGCCGCGGTTCGGCCCCACGCCGTCGCCGCTGAACGCGTTCCTCGTGGGCCAGGGCATCGAGACGCTGTCGCTGCGCGTGGCCCGGCAGAGCGCGTCGGCCCTGGAGGTCGCGCGCTGGCTGGCGTTCCGGCCGGAGGTGGCGTCGGTGGACTACTCGGGGCTGGACTCCAGCCCCTCGCACGCACTGGCCAAGCGGTACCTGCCGGACGGCCAGGGCTCCGTCTTCACCTTCACGCTGCACGGCGGCGCCCCCGCGGCGCGCGCCCTGGTGGAGGCCGTGCAGGTCTTCACGCACATGACCCACATCGGCGACGTCCGCTCCCTGGTACTGCATCCCGAGAGCACCAGCCACGTCCTGCGCACCCCGGCGGAACGTGCCGCGTCGGGCATCCACCCGGGCACCCTGCGCCTCTCGGTCGGCATCGAGGACCTGCCCGACCTCATCGGCGACCTCGACCGCGGCCTCAGATCGGCGGACGAAGCGGCCCGGCGCGCCGCCGCCGGCACCCCCGACGCGAAGAGCACCACACGCAAGGAGACACCATGACCCGCCAGCAGCACCTCGGCTGGTTCCTGGCCCGCGGCTTCGGGCCGCACGGCTGGGGCCACGACTACCTGGACTGGAACTACGACTGGACCCGGCCCGACCTCTACGTCGAGTCGGCCCGCGCCCTGGAGCAGGCGGGCGTCGACCTGCTGATCATCGAGGACGCCCCGTCGCTCGGCAGTCCCGAGACCATCGACCTGCGCGTGCGGCAGGCGTTCGGCGGCCCCAAGCACGACCCGCTGCTGCTGGCCCCGTACCTGTTCGCAGCGACGCAGCACCTGGGCATCGTGCCGACGGTCAACCCGGCCGCCGTGCTGCCCTACACCGGGGCGCGCCAGCTCTCGACGCTCCAGCACCTCTCGGGGGGGCGGTTCGGCCTCAACCTCGTGACCGACACGGGCAGCGCGCGGCACTTCTCGGCCGCGCCGCCGCTGGGGCACGACGCCGCGTACGACCGCGCCGAGGAGTGGCTCGACGGCGTCCGCTCGCTGTGGCGGTCCTGGGACGACGGCGCGCTGATCGCCGACCCGGGCACCGTCGGGCCCGGCGGTGTCCGGACCGGGGGCCGCTATGCCGATGGTGGCCTGCTGCGCCCGGTGCGGCACCGCGGCGAGCACTACGCGTTCGACGGCCCGCTCAACGCGCTCCCGTTCGCCGACGGCGCGGACGGCGAGCCCGTGATCGTCTCGCCCGGCGGCTCGGGCCGAGGGCTGGCGTTCGCGGGCGCGAACAGCGACGTCCAGCTCGCGCTCGCGCCCCTGACGGAGCGCAGCGTGCGCGACTACCGGGCCAGGGTGCACGCCGCGGCCCGCGCGTCGGGCCGGGCGCTGGAGCACGTCAAGGTGCTGTTCGCGATCAAGCCCGTGCTCGTGTCCAGCCCGCAGGAGGCCGACCGGCTGGTCGCGGCGTCGGCGAACCCGGACGACGGGACGCTGTGGCGCATCGCCGAGCAGCAGTCGAGCGACCTGGAGACCGACCTGACGGCGCTCGACCTCGACAAGCCGCTGCCCACGGGCCTGTTCGGCGACCACGTCTCGCACGGCTCGATCAAGCGGCTCGTGGGCGACCACGACCTCGCCACCACGCCGCTGCGCGTGCTGCTCGGCGGGCTCGCCCGCCTGGGGCGCATCGCCGACCGCTCGGGCTGGGTGGGCACCGCCGGCGAGCTGGCCGACCTCATCGAGGAGCTGGGGGAGTGGGGCAACGACGGCGTGCTGCTGTGGGGCGACCTGCACCCCGTCACCGTGCACCGCACGCTCGACGAGCTGGTCCCGATCCTGCGGCGGCGCGGCATCCTGCGCACCGAGTGGGCCGACGGCGGCCTGCGGGCCAACCTCCGCGCGTTCTGACGGGCGCCGCCGAACCCGCGACAACTGCACCCCCGATGCCGTCCCCGGCGATACCGTCTGCCCCGTGCACCCCCAAGGATGGCGGCGCATCGTGGCCTGGCTCGTCGACTGGCTCTGCTTCTGCCGATCACCTATGTCGTCACCCTGTTCGTCGGGACCGCTGGTGGTCGCGGCCGGCGTCGGCGTCACGGAGCCGGCCGCCACTATGTGAGACCACCATGTGAGAACTTCCGGCGGACCCCTTGGCAGGTCCCCGTGCGGACCTATCGTCGGCGCCACCGCGGCCCCCGCCCGGGCCGCCTGACGCCGCGAGGAGCAGCCATGACGACCGACGGTTCTCTCACCGCACCACAGGATCCGGCCGACGACCCGGCCCGCGTACCGGCCGCAGCTCACGAGGCGGCCCCGGGACACGACCCGGCCCCGGGACGCCCCCCGATCGTCGCCGTCGCCCTCGACGGCGCCGGCTGGCACCCCGCCGCGTGGCGGGAGCCGGGCGCCCGGCCCGAGGCCCTGACCGACGCCGCCTACTGGGTGGGCCTGACGCAGCTCGCCGAGGCCGGGCTCGTCGACCTCGTGACGTTCGAGGACAGCTTCGGCATCCCGGTCGGCCCGTGGGACGACCCGGCCGCCGACCGGACCGATCGCGTACGGGTCCGCCTGGACGCCGAGCTCGTCGCGGCGCGCGTGGCCCCCGCGACGCGGCACATCGGGCTCGTCCCCGTGGTCACGGTCACGCACACCGAGCCGTTCCACGTCGCCAAGGCGCTGGCCACCCTCGACCACACCAGCCGGGGCCGGGCGGGCTGGCAGGTCCGCGCCTCGCCGTCGGGCGCGGAGGCCCGGCTGACCGGCCGCCGCGACCTGGCGGAGATCACGCTGGAGGACTACGCCTCCGGACGGGCGGACGAGCAGGTCGCCGAGCTCTTCGCCGAGGCGGCCGCCGTGGCCGAGACGGTCCGCGCGCTCTGGGACTCCTGGGAGGACGACGCCGAGATCCGCGACGTCGCCACGCGCCGCTTCATCGACCGCGACAAGGTGCACCGCGTCGACGTCGAGACGCGGTGGTTCTCCGTGCGCGGCCCGTCCATCACGCCGCGCCCGCCGCAGGGCCAGCCGGTCGTCACCGCGCTCGCGCACGCCCCGGTGCCCTACGAGCTCGCGGCCCGCGCGGCCGACGTCGTCTTCGTGACGCCGCAGGACGACGTGACGGCGGCGTCGATCCTGACCGAGGTGCGGGCCGCCGAGGCCCGCGTGGGCCGCACCGGCGAGCCGCTGCGGGTCGTCGCCGACCTCGCCGCGGTGCTCGACGCGAACGGGCGGGCGGCGGCCGAGCGCCTGGCCCGCCTCGACGCGCGGGCGGGCTCTGCCGCCGGCGCCGAGCCGGGCTGGGTCACCGACGCGCGCGTGCTCGCGGGCTCCGCGGCCGACGTCGCCGACGTGGTCGAGGCCTGGTCGGGCCTCGGGTACGACGGCGTCCGCGTGCGTCCCGCCGTGCTGCCCGACGACCTGGACGCCCTGGTCACGGACGTGCTGCCCGAGCTGCGACGGCGGGGCCTGGCGCGCACCGCCTACGACGCCGGCTCGCTGCGCGGGCTGCTGCGCCTGCCGACCGACGTCCCCAACCGCTTCGCCGTCGTCTGACCCGGTGCGACCGGAACCCCAGCCCGAGACCTGAGAGCGAGCAGACCATGAGCACACCCACCGGCAAGCCCCGCAAGCAGATCATCCTCGGCGCCTACCTGGGCGGCGTGAACCACCACACCCTGTGGCACCTCCCGGAGTCGGGCAGCCAGATCGACTTCTCGACCTTCGAGCACACGGCCCGCACCGCCGAGCGCGGCCGGTTCGACTTCTTCTTCCTCGCCGAGGGCCTGGCGCTGCGCGAGCGGGACGGGCAGGTCTTCGACCAGGACATCGTCGGGCGGCCCGACACGTTCACCGTGCTGGCCTCGCTCGCCGCCGTGACCGAGCACCTGGGCCTGGCCGCGACCATCAACGCGACCTTCAACGAGCCGTACGAGCTGGCGCGGCAGATCGCCTCGCTCGACCACCTCTCGGGCGGGCGGGCGGCCTGGAACGTGGTGACGAGCTTCGACGCGTTCACCGGCGCCAACTTCCGCCGGGGCGGGTTCCTGGACCGCTCCCAGCGGTACGAGCGCGCCGCGGAGACCATCGAGGTGGTGCGCTCCCTGTGGGATGCGTGGGCCGCCGAGGACCTGGTGATCGACAAGGAGGCGGGCGTCTTCTCCCGGTCCGGCGCCGGCTCGTTCGCGCACACCGGGCCGCAGTTCGACGTCGGCGGCTGGTTCGGCGTCCCGCGTTCGCCGCAGGGCCACCCGGTGATCCTGCAGGCCGGGGTCTCGCCGCAGGGCCGGGACTTCGCCGCGGCCAACTCGGACGCGATCTTCTCGCCCTACGGCCGGTTCGACGAGGCCCGCGACTACTACCAGGACGTCAAGGCACGAGCGGCCGGGTTCGGGCGCGACCCCGACCACCTGAAGATCCTGCCGAGCGCGTCCTTCGTGCTCGGGGCGACCGAGGCCGAGGCGCAGGACAAGGCCCGCTGGGTGCGCGAGGAGCAGGTCACGGGCCGCACGGCGCAGATCCTGCTGGAGCAGATCTGGAACCGAGACCTGTCGGCCTACGACCCGGACGGCCCGCTGCCCGACGTCGAGCCCGCGCTCGACGCGCCGTCGTTCATCGCGGGCCGCGCCCTGACGCACGCCGACCGGCCCGCGACCGTGGCTCGCCTGCGGGCCCAGGCCGAGGCCAACGGCTGGTCGCTGCGGCAGACCGTGATCGAGGAGTTCACGCGCGGCTCGTTCGTCGGCACGCCGACGCAGGTCGCGGATGCGCTCGACGACTTCGTGCAGAACGACGGGTCGGACGGGTTCGTGATCGGCTCGCACCTGGTGCCGACCGGGCTGGACGAGCTCGTGGACGACGTCGTTCCGCTGCTCCAGGAGCGTGGCTCGCTGCGCACGGAGTACGAGGGCACCACGCTGCGCGACAACCTGGGCCTGCCGACGCCGACCCGTGCCGCGGCGTCGACGCCGGCAGCGGCAGCGGCGTCGGCCCGCGCACCGCAGGAGGCGGCCGGCGCGCGCTGACCGCGGAGCGGGCGCACGAGAAGTGGGGGTCTCCCCCCCCCCCCCGCCCCCCCCCCAAGGGTTTTTTTTTTTCACCCCCGGGGGTGAGCACACCACCAGAGAAACAACGGGTGGTGCTC
>NZ_JBHWLR010000023.1:31114-58372 GCF_042731755.1 Promicromonospora sp. NPDC059942 | reverse complement strand
CCTTAGGTTTGACCAGAAACCGGGTGTTTTCGGGTCAAGATTTGGGGGGGGAAGCAAACCATGGGGCACGCGGCGGCGGTTACGCCGCGCCGACGGCGGCGGCGGTGCCGGCGGCCGCGCGGCGGGTGAGCGGGGCGCGCAGGCCCAGGTGCTCGCGCAGGGTGGTCCCGGTGTACGACGTCGGGTAGGCGCCGCGCTCCTGCAGCTCGGGGACCACTCGGTCGACGATGTCGTCGAGGCCGGACGGCACGATCCACGGGCTGATGTTGAAGCCGTCGACGGCGCCGGTGCGCACCCACCGGATCAGGTCCTGCGCCACGGCGGCCGGGGTGCCCTGGAACCCGCGCTCGCTGCTGTTGCGCACCACGAGCTCGCGGATCGACAGGTGCTCGGCCTCCGCCAGCGCCCGCCACCGCGCCGCGATCTCGCGGGTCCGGGCGCCCGTGGTGGCGGAGCCGCGCTCGCCGCCCAGCTCCTCCACCACCGGGTCGTGCGCGGGCAGCGGGCCGTCCGGGTCGTACCCGGACAGGTCCTCGCCCCAGACGTTGCCGACGATCGAGAGCGCAGTGGCCGGGGTGACCTGGTTCCAGCGGACCCAGCGGGCCTTCTCCTCGGCGTCGGCGGGCGTGTCGCCCACGATGACGCCGGTGCCCGGGAAGATCTTGACGTCGTCCTCGGGGCGGCCCGCGGCGACGGCCCGGCGGCGGATGTCGGCGGCGAACTCCAGCGCCTCGGCCAGCACCGACCCGTGGCGCGAGAAGATCACGTCCGCGTTGGCGGCCGCGAAGTCCCGGCCCTGTGGCGAGTCGCCGGCCTGGAAGATGATCGGGTGCCCCTGCGGGCTGCGCGGCGTGGTGGGGTCGAGCTCGACGTCGAACAGGGCGCTGTGCTCGGAGACGTGCGCGACCGCCCCGCTGAACGCGTCGCTGCCGCCCGTGTCCGGGAAGGCGTCCCAGATCTGGCGGGCGACGTCGAGCTGCCCCTGCGCCCGGTCGTAGCGCAGGGCGTGGTCGAGGTAGCCGCCGCGGCGGAAGTTGGCCCCGGTCCAGGCGTTGTCGGTGGTCACGACGTTCCAGGCGGCCCGGCCGCCGGACAGCACGTCGAGGCTCTGCAGGCGCCGGGCCAGATCGGCCGGGTCGTTGTACGTGGTGTTCTGGGTGGCGACCAGGCCGATGTGCGTGGTGATCGCGGCCAGCGCGGCGAGCTGCGTGATCGCGTCCGGGCGGCCCACCACGTCGAGGTCGTGCAGGGCGCCGCGCGACTCGCGCAGCCGCAGGCCCTCGCCGAGGAAGAACGCGTCGAACAGCCCGCGCTCCGCCGTCCGGATCACGCGCTCGAACGTGGCGAAGTCAGTCTGCGACCCGGACTCCGGGTCGGACCAGATGGTGGTGTGGTTGACGCCCTGGAAGAAGACGCCGAAGTGCACCTGGGCGTCGGGGCGGGTCACGGGGAGGTCGGGCACGGGCAGGTCGGACATGGGGGTCTCCTCAGGCGCTCGCCGCGTCCGCCTGGACGCGGTTGTCGTAGCGGTTGGCGGGGCGCGGCAGCCCGAGGGACTCGCGCAGCGTGGCACCGGGGCGCGGCGCCGCGGTGAGGCGGGCGGCGCGCAGGGCGGGCAGGACGTCGCGCGCGAGCACGGGCAGGTCGACGTCGAGCACGGCGGGCAGCAGGCGCACGCCGTCGACCGGGCGGCGGCCGTCCGGGCCCGGGGTGGCGAGCTCGGTGAGCAGGGTGACCAGCCCGGCGGCGTCGCCCGCATAGCGCAGGGCGCGCGTGTCCCACGGCGTGCGGACGCCGGTGGGCGTGCTGGCGTCCAGCACCGCGAGCCGGTCCGCGCCGGTGCGGCCGCCGGCGTCGAGCACCACCTCGAGGTCGACGCCGGCCAGCGGCGAGTGCTCGCGCGCGGCTTCCGCGTTGCCGCGGGCCGCGCCCACGCCGGCGCCGCCGACCAGCGTGACGTCGACGAGGCGCTCCGCGTCGCCGGGACGGCCGCCCGGGCCGGTGCCGTCGAGCGCACGGGGCACGTCGCCGTCGGCGGCCAGCACCACGAGCTGCCCCTGGGGCGGCCGGGGCGTGATGAGCGGGCCCTTCACGGAGAACGTCTCGCCCTCGAAGTCGACGTGGTGGATGCGGTCGCGGTCGATGTACCGCCCGGTGGCGACGTCGCGGATCACGGCGTCGTCCTCCCACGAGTCCCACAGCTCCCGGACCACCCGCACGACGTCGCGTGCCTCGCGGGTCACGTCGCCCACCACGGGGCGGCCGTAGGCGTCGGCCGTCGCGGCGTCCCGGGTCACGGCGGCGAGCCAGCCGGCGCGGCCGGCCGCCGCGATGTCCAGTGACGCGAGCTGCGCCGCGACGTGGAAGGGCTCCGGGTAGGTGGTCGGCACCTGCGGCACCAGGCCGATCGCCGTCGTCGTGCGGGACACGAAGGCGGCACGGGTGACGGACTCCAGGCGGGCCGACGCCGGCGAACCGGGTACCGCCGGGAGCAGCGCGTCCGTGAAGGAGACGAAGGTGAGGCCGGCGTGCTCGGCCTGCCGGACCGTGCGGGCCAGCCGGGCGCCGGACACGAGGTCGGCGCCCGCGAGGCGCGCGACGACGGCGGCCGCCGGGTGCGCGCCCGCGCCGTCGGCGTCGAGCCCGACGAAGAAGGGGGTCGAAGGGGGCTGTGGAGCGGGCAAGAGAACCTCCGGTGTCGTCGCGGCGCACCCCCGCGGACCTGCCGCGGACGCCGACCGCGCGCAACATAGCCCCGCCCCCGCCGGGCGCAATGGCCCGGCGGGATCGTCTCGCCATCCGGTCGCCGGTCACCCACGAGCGGTGTTGAGCACAGCAGTTGCTGCCAGCGAGGCGCGCTCTCTGGCAGCAACTGCTGTGGTCAACACCGGGGGTGTGGCCGGGTCGGCGGCGGGGTCGGCAGTCGCGTCAGCCGACGCGGCCCGGGCCGCCCGTCAGGGTGCCCGGGAGAAGGGCGCGGAGCTCCTGCTCCTCCTCCGGGGTCGGGACCCAGCGGGTGGCCAGCAGGTTCTCGTCGAGCTGTTCCGGCACGGTGATGCCGGTGATCACACTGGTCACCGTGGGCTGCGCCAGGAGCCAGCCCAGGGCGAGCGCGCTCGGCGTCACGCCCCGGTCGGCGGCGAACCGCTCGAACTTCTCCAGCGCGTCCCACGGCGCCTCGCCGAGCAGGTACGTCTTGAGGTTGGTGATCTTGGCGCCCTCCGGCGCGTTGTCCCGCGAGTACTTGCCGGTCAGCAGCCCGTTCTGGAGCGGGAAGTACGGCAGGAACCCCAGGCCGAAGTGCTCCAGGGCGCCGATCAGCTCCTCCTCGGGCTTGCGCCACAGCAGGCTGTACTCGTCGGTAGTGGAGACGAACCGGCCGTAGCCGCGGGTGGCGGCCACGTGGTCGGCGTCGGCGAGCTGCCAGGCCTTGAAGTTGGACGCGCCCACGTACCGCACCTTGCCGTCGCGCACCAGCGTGTCGAGCGCGGAGAGGGTCTCCTCGATCGGCGTGAACGGGTCCGGGAAGTGGATCTGGTACAGGTCGATGTAGTCGGTGCCGAGCCGGCGCAGGCTGTCCTCGACCGCGGCCAGGACGTACTTGCGCGCCCCGGTCCGGCCGTACGAGGGCCCGCGGTCCGCCGCCAGCGACCGGCCGAACTTGGTGCCGATCACCACCTGGTCGCGCCGCCCGGCCAGCGCCGTGCCGAACAGCTCCTCGGACAGGCCGGTGCGGTCGCCGTAGCCCTCGGCGACGTCGAAGTAGGTCACGCCCAGGTCGATGGCGCGGTCCACGATCCGGTTGACCTGCTCCTGCCCGACGGCGCGCATGCCGCTGCGGCCGAACGTGCTGGCACCCACGCCCAGCTCGGACAGGACCAGGCCGGAGCGCCCGAGCGCCCGGTACCCGTCGGGGAGCGTCATGCGCGCGCCTCCTGCCCGACGGACGACGGCTCGGCGGACGCCGACGTCGTCGCGAACTGGTTCGGCGGCACCGGCAGCCCGAAGTGCCCGCGGAACGTGTCCGCCTCGTACTCGGTGCGGAACACGCCCTTGTCCTGCAGGATCGGCACGACCTGCCCGGTGAACCGCTCGAGCTGGTCGAGCATGGCCGGCGACTGGATGTTGAAGCCGTCGGCGGCGCCCTGCTCGAACCACTCGATGAGCGTGCCCGCGACGTCGTCCGCCGTGCCGATCGCGAGCGGGAAGCCGCCCCCGATGGAGTTGTGCAGCAGGTCCCGGCCGCGCACGGTGCCCGCCTCGACGGTCCTGCCGGTGCGGTCGGCGATGGTGCGCAGCAGCTTCTGCCCGACGTCGTTCAGCTCGGCCGCGAGCGAGGGTGTGAGCACGCCGTCCAGGCCCAGCGGGCGCAGGTCGGCGCCGGTGCGCTCGCCGATCGAGCGCAGGCTGCGCGCGCCCATCGGCAGGGGCGCCCGGCCCCGCTGCGCCGCCTGGAACGCCTCGCTCGTGTAGTAGTCGTCGCCCTGGTCCCCGGCCACGGGGTCGTCGTCGACCGGGAGGCCCGCGTTCAGGCGGTCGAAGAGGTCGATCGCCTCCTCGCGCGTGTCGCCGATGACTGGAGTGATGCCGGGCAGGAAGAAGATCGGCTCCTCCCGGCCGCGCAGGCGCAGGGCCCGCGCGCGGACGTCGGCGTTGAACTCCGCCGAGACCTCCCGGGTGGGCGGGCCGGTGAAGTTGATGTCGCAGTACTGCGCCGTCAGCTCACGGGACAGCTCGGAGCCGCCCGCGTACAGCAGCGGCACGTGGCCCTGCGGCGGGCGCAGCATCGGCAGCGTGCCGGCCACGGAGAAGAACTCGCCCTGGTGCTCCAGCCGGTGGATCTTGCTCGGGTCGAGGTACTGTCCCGACTCCTTGTCCTGCAGGTAGGTACCGTCCTCGACGCTGTCCCAGAGCTTGCGGATGACGTCGATGAACTCGGCCGCCCGGCGGTAGCGGCTCTCGCCGCCCAGGTCGGGCAGGCTGAAGTTCTTGGCCGCGAGGTCGTTCGCGCCGAGCACCACGTTCCAGGCCAGGCGCCCGCCGCTCAGGTGGTCGAGCGAGGCGGTCAGCCGGGCCAGGATGTACGGCTCGTAGAAGGTCGGGTGCGCGGTCACGGCGAGCCCGATCTTCGAGGACTGCAGCGCGAGCTGCGAGGCCAGCGTGAACGGTTCGAGCCGCCCGGCGTTGTGGGTGGTCCCGTAGTGCTCGCGGTAGACGTCGCCCGGGAGCGTGTCGCCGAGGAAGAAGAAGTCGAACTTCGCGTCCTCGACCAGCTTGAGGACCTGCGCGGGGTAGGCCAGGCCGAAGGGGTCGGGCGTGGCCGACTCCGGCAGCCGCCAGCCGCCCCAGTGGGTCCCGTTCAGCCAGTACATGTATCCGAGGTGCAGCTGGCGCTGTGCCGGCTCGCCCATGGCGGAGTCCTTTCGTCTGATGCGGTCGTGCGTCGTTCTGGTCATTGCGCAGGAGTGCCCGCGGCGGCGGGAGCCGCCCCCGGGATGGAGGCCAGCAGCCGGCGGACGTAGTCCGTCCGGGGCCGGGAGATGACGTCGGACGCCGGGCCGTGCTCGACGACGTCGCCGTGCCGGAGCACGAGGACCTCGTCGGACAGCTCCGCGACGACGCCGAGGTCGTGCGACACGAACAGGTACGTCAGCGAGAGCCGGTCCTGGAGGTCGAGCAGCAGGTCGAGGATCTGCCGCCGCACGGTGACGTCGAGCGCGGAGACGGGCTCGTCGAGCACCAGCACCTCGGGGTGCGGCGCGAGCGCACGGGCGATCGCGACCCGCTGCCGCTGGCCGCCGGACAGCTCGGCCGTGTAGCGGTCGGCGACCGACGCCGGCAGGCCCGTCTGCTCCAGCAGCTCGTCGACCCGCCGGGCGCGCTCGGCGGCGCCCCGCCGGCCCGACCCGCCGATCCGGTGGCCGGTCAGCGGCTCCTCCAGGATCGACCGCACGACGGTGCGCGGGTTCAGCGAGGCGAACGGGTCCTGGTAGACCATCTGCACCTTGCGGTACAGCGCGGCCTGGCCGGCGCCCCGGCGGTGGTGGACCACCGGCTCGCCGTCGACGGTGACGCTGCCCGCGCTCGGCGGCGTCAGGCCCGCCAGGAGGCGGACCAGCGTGGTCTTGCCCGACCCGGACTCGCCCACGATGCCGAGCGTGGTGCCCCGCCGCACCTCGAAGCTCGCCCCGGCCACGGCGGTGACCGCCGTGCGGCCGCGGTGGGCGCGGAACGTCTTGGCGACGTCGCGGGCCCGGACCACCACCGGGGCGTCGCCGGGGACCCTGGTGGCGGTGCGCTCCTGCCGGGCCGCGGCGGCGTCGGCCCCGGAGAAGCCGAGCGACGACGACCGCAGGAGCTGCTCGGTGTAGCCGTCCCCGGGGTCGGCCACGACCTCGCGCGTGCGGCCGGAGCGCACCAGGACGCCGTCCTTGAGCACGGCGATCTCGTCCGCCCGCTCGGCCGCGACCCCGAGGTCGTGCGTGACGAGCAGCACGGCGAGGTCGTTCTCGGCGACCAGGCCGCCCAACAGGTCCAGGATCGTCTTCTGGACCGTGACGTCCAGGGCGGTGGTGGGCTCGTCGGCGACGAGCAGCCGCGGCCCCGTGGACATCGCCGCCGCGATCAGCACGCGCTGGCACATGCCGCCGGACAGCTCGTGCGGGTAGGCGCCGTAGATCTTCTCGGGATCGCGCAGCCCCACCTTGCCGAACAGCTCGATGACGCGCTCGCGGCGCTCCGCCTTGCCGGCCAGGCCGTGGGCGCGCAGCGGCTCGCCCGCCTGGACGCCCACGGGCAGGAGCGGGTTGAGGCCGAGCAGGGCGTCCTGCGGGATGTACCCGATGTCCTTGCCGCGGATCGCACGGCGCTCGCGCTCCGGCAGGCCCGTCAGCTCCCGGCCGGCGAAGGTCACGTGTCCGGCGGTCACGCGGCCGTTCTCGGGCAGGGTGCCGGTGACGGTGCGGCCCAGGGTCGACTTGCCCGAGCCGGACTCGCCGACCAGCGCCAGCACCTGGCCCGGACGCAGGGAGAGGCTCACGTCGTCGAGCACGCGGACCGGGGGACGGCCGGGCAGCGTGAACTGGGCGCTGACGCCGTCGAGGGTGAGCAGGGGTTCAGGCGACGACACGGGTTCTCCCTCGGTCGATCGACCGGCCGATGCGGTACACGGCCAGCACGGAGACGACGATCACGAGGCCGGGCAGCAGGCTCAGCCACCACTGCGCGGCGATGAAGGTGCGGCCCTCGGCCACGAGCAGGCCCCACTCGGGCGTGGGCGGCGGGGCGCCGAGGCCGAGGAAGCTCAGCGAGGCGACGGTGAGGATGGCGCTGCCGATCTCCATCGTCGCGTAGGCCAGCACCGACCGGGTGGCGTTCGGCACGACGTGGCGCAGCAGCCGGTAGGCGTAGCCGTGGCCGGCGAACACCGACGCCTCGACGTACCGCGCGCCCGCGACCTTGAGCACCTCGGATCGCATGAGGCGGGCGAAGGTCGCGGTGCTGTTGATCCCGATGGCCACGGCGATGTTGAGGGTGCCGTGGCCCAGCGCCGAGATGATCGCCAGCGACACGATGAGGCTCGGGACGGCGAGCATGACGTCGACGACGCGCATCAGCACGCTGTCGAGCCAGCCGCGCACCGCGCCCGCGACGAGCCCGAGCAGCGAGCCGCTGACCAGGCCGATCAGCACCGCGATCACCGCGGCCTGGAGGGAAAGCCGGGTGCCGTGCACGGTGCGCGTGAACTGGTCGCGCCCCAGGTCGTCGGTGCCGAAGAAGTGCTCGGGACCAGGCGGGAGCAGCATCGCGTCGCCGTTCTGCGCCAGCGGGTCGCCCGACGCGAACAGCGTCGGGGCGAGCGCCGCCGTGACGATCAGCACCAGCCACACGTACGACACCAGCAGGCTGGGCGTGCGCGCGACGTCGAGCAGCCGGCCGAGCCACCTGCGGCGTCGTCCCGCGCCCGGCCGGGCCGGGGACGGCCCGGCCGGACCCGCCGGCCCCGCGGCGACCGCAGCCTTGGTCTCGGTGACGCTCATCAGCCCTCCAGCCGGATGCGCTTGTCGACCAGCGGGTAGACCAGGTCGACGACGAAGTTGACGGTCACGAAGATCAGCGCGCTCACGGTGACGGCGACCAGCACTACCGGCATGTCGCGGCCGTTGACGGAGTCGACGACGAGCCGGCCGATGCCGGGCCGCGAGAACACGGTCTCCGTGAGCACGGTGCCGCCGACCATGACGCCGATGAGCGTCCCGAGCGCCGTGATGACGGGCAGCGAGGCGTTGCGCAGGGCGTGCCGCACCACGACGTCGAACCGGCTCAGCCCCCAGCTGCGCGCCGTCTCGATGTACGGCGAGGTCAGCGCGCCGCGCAGGTTGGCCGTCAGGAGCTGGGAGATCGTCCCGCCGCCCGCCACGGCGATCGACAGCGAGGCCACCAGCAGGCCCAGGAACGTCCGGTCGCCGAAGGCGTCGATCCAGCCGAGCCGGAACGCGACGAGCTGTACCAGCACGAGCGCCACCAGGAACGGCGGGAGCGAGACCGCGACCGGCGGCAGCGAGACGAGCAGCTCGCGCAGCCACCGCCAGTCGGTCAGCTCGATGATCACCGACAGCGCGACCCCGAGCAGCACGGCCAGCGCCAGGCCCAGGAACGCGAGCTGCAGCGTTGCCGGGAAGGCCTCGAAGAACACCTCGACGGCGGGCCGGCGCTGGTAGAGGCTGTCCCCGAAGTCCCCGAGGACGGCGCCCGACAGTGCGTCCCCGTACTGGACGAGGACCGGGCGGTCCAGGCCGAGCAGCTCGCGCTGCTCGGCCAGGAGCTGCTCGACGTCGCCGCCGGAGGCGCCCATCGTCAGGCCGCCCGCCGCGTCGCCGGGGACGATGTAGAGCAGGAAGAACGCCCCGGTGAACGCGCCCCACACCACGATCGCGGCGTAGGCCAGCCGCCGCAGGGCGTACCTCAGCAGCCCGTGCCTCAGCACCTCACTTCTCCGAGAGCCAGGCGTTGTAGAGGTACTGGTCCAGGCCCACCGGCTGGATGTCGTGCACCGTCGGCTGGAAGGCCCAGATGTCGGTGTCGTTCACGATCGGCAGCACGTAGGCGTCCTCGACCAGGAGCTGGGCGGCCTCGTCGACGATCTTCTGCCGGGCCTCCGGCTCGATCACGGTGTTCTGCTCCTGGAGCAGGTCGTCGAGCCGCTGGCCGGTCTTGTCGTCGTCCGCGATGAACGAGCGGTTCGAGCCCGTCTCCACGCCGTAGTTGGCGCGCAGCACGTCGGGGTCGGGCGTGGAGTGGTACCAGTAGGCGATGTCGTACTCGCCCGAGAGCAGCTTCTCGTTGGCCTCGGCGTCCAGCGGCGGGTCGAGGACCAGCTCGATGCCGAGCTCCTTCCACTGCGCCTGCACCACCTGCTCGGCCGCGCCGTCCCGCGGGAAGCGGAAGGAGAGGCGGTCGCCGTCGGAGTTGACGCGGATGCCGTCCTCACCCGTCTCGGACCAGCCGGCCTCGTCCAAGAGCTGCTTCGACAGCTCCGGGTCGTAGGTGAGGTACTCGCTCTGGTCGGAGTAGAAGGGGTTGGCCTTGCTGAGCGGGCCCGTCGCGGCCTCGTCGTAGCCGCCGGAGACCAGCTTGGTGAACTCCGCGCGGTCGATGCCGTGCTGGAGCGCCTGGCGCACCCGGACGTCCTTCAGGATCTTCGACGAGGTGTTGACCGGCCACTCCGTGCCCGTCGCGGGATTGGTGGTCTCGGTGATGGTCAGGCCGGCGGCCTCGAGCTGGTCCACGTACTTCGCGTTGACCCAGTAGACGAACTGGAGCTCCTCGCCGCCGATGACGGCGCCGTTGCGCACGGAGTCCTCGGGGATGATCTTGTAGACCACCTCGTCGAGGTACGCCGGCCCGCTGCGCCCGAAGTACTCGGGCGCCCAGTCGTAGTCCGCGCGCTTCTTCAGCACGATGCGCTGGTTGGGCGTGTACTCCTCCAGGTAGAACGGGCCGGAGCCGTCCAGGAACTTCTGGCGCTCCTCGACCGGCAGCGCGGCCGTCTTCGCCGACACGATGCCGGCGTGCGCGCGCGACAGGCTCACGAGGAACGCGGCGTTCGGCTTGGCGAACTCCACCTCGACCACGTGCTCGGACGGCGTCCGGATCTCCTTGATGCCCTCGACGATGGTCTTGGCGCTGGAGTGGATGCCGGGGCGGTCGAGGCTCTCGAAGTTCTGCTTGACGACCTCGGACGTGAGCGCGGTGCCGTCGTGGAAGGTCACGTCGTCGCGCAGCGTGAACGTGTAGACGCGGGCGTCCTTCACGGTCCACTCCGTGGCCAGCCAGGGCTCGATCTCCTTGGTCTCCGGGTTGAAGAAGACCAGCGAGTCCGTCAGCGCGCGGGCGACCGTGCGCCACACCTGGTTGACGACGGCGGCGTCGACGCCGTTGGGCTCCGCGGCCAGCCCGATGTTGAGGGTGCCCCCGGGGCGGTCCTCCTCGGGGGCCGGGGCGGACGCGGTGCCGGAGCCGGTGCTGCAGGCGGAGACCACCAGGGACACCAGCACGGCCGCGGTGGCGGCGAGGCGCCACCGTCCAGGCCTCTTCGTGGCGGGCCTTCTCGTCGTGGACACGGTCTTTCTCCTCGGATCGGGAACGTAGGTGACACCGCCCCTTGCAGTGCGGCGGGAATGAGACGGGAAAAAATCCGACGAGTCAACCAATCCGGCAAAGAGTCCATATAGTGGGCGGACGGCGTCCGCAGCCCTGTCACCAGGCGCGACAGTGCCGCGTGACCCCTGTCCGGGGAGTGAGACGGCGAACTGGGGCATTGACGAAGGGCTCGCAACGTGAGTGTCTGGCCTTCCGTCCACCCCACGGAGCACTCATGACAGCCATCGACGCCTTTCTGGTCACCACCCCGACCGAGACAGCTCCCGCACCGTCGGCCCGCCGGCCGGCCCGGATCACCCGCACACCGCGGGCGCACCAGCCCGCTACCCCGCCCGAGATCGCGCGCGACGAAGCGCACGACTCCTCGCGCGACCCCGCCGAGCACCCCGAGTCGCCCGAGCACGCCGGTCGGCTCGCCGCCGCCCGCGTCCAGGTCGCCGCCCGCTACGGCGTGACCCCGCGCCGCGCCGACACCGCGGCCCCGCAGGTCTCCGCGACCGTCGCCGCGGCGGCGGACCTCCCGCGCTCCGTGCTGGACGTCCAGCTCGCGCACCGCTCGGTCCGGCGGTTCCTGCCGGGACCGCTGCCGCCCTCCGTGCTGCCCACCCTGGTGGCGGCCGCACAGTCCGCGCCCACGACGTCGAACCTCCAGCTCTGGAGCGTCGTGGCCGTCACCGACCCGGCGCGCCTGGCCCGCGTGGCCGGCCTGTCCGGCGAGCAGGCGCACGTCCGGGACGCGCCGCTCCTGCTGGTGTGGGTGGCCGACGTCGCCCGCGTCCGCACCCTCGCCGAGCGCCGGAACACGGCCGTGCACGCGACGGGGTACCTGGAGACCACGGTCACCGCGTACCTCGACACGGCGCTCGCCGCCCAGAACGCCATGGTGGCCGCCGAGTCGCTCGGGCTGGGGACCGTCTACCTCGGCGGGGTCCGCGACCGGCCCGAGGAGCTCGCCGCCGAGCTGCGGCTGCCCCGGGGCACCGCGCCGGTGGTGGGTCTCGTCGTCGGGCGCCCCGACCCGGCCCGCCCGGGACGGGTCAAGCCCCGGCTGCCGCAGGCCGTGGTGCTGCACCACGAGACCTACGACACGGCGCGGCAGCTGCGTCCGCTGGCGGCCTACGAGAAACGCATGACCGACTTCTACCGCGAGGAGGGGCTCGACGGCGGCTGGATCGGGCGCGCCCTGAACCGGCTGCGCGGGCCGGGAACCCTGCGCGGGCGGGACCGGCTGCGGTCGGCGCTGACCGCGCTGGGCCTGCCGTCCTGGTGACCGGGCGGCTCGCCCGGGCGTCTCGCCATGCGAGAGCCTGCGGGCGGACCTTGCCGACGGCGGGGCGGGGTGGTCGGCTGCGGGCATGACCACTGCCAGCAGTCCCACCCCGCCCGTCCCCACCCGCACGCTGGGCTCCGGCCCGCACGCCCTGACCGTCTCGGCGGTCGGGTTCGGCGGCATGTCCGTCGCGGACTCGTACGGTCCGGCCGACGCCGCCGAGGCCGAGGCGGTGCTGCTGCGCGCGCTCGACCTCGGCGTCACCCTGATCGACACCGCCGACGTCTACGGCCACGGCCGCAACGAGGAGCTGATCGGCCGGGTGCTGGGGCCGCAGCGCGACCGGATCGTGCTGGCGAGCAAGCTCGGCCTGCCGCCGGCGGGCGGCCACCCCGACGGCCGTCCCGTCGACGGGCGCCCCGAGTACGTGCGCCACGCGGTCGACCGCTCGCTGGCCCGCCTGGGCACCGACCACCTCGACCTCTACTACCTGCACCGGGTGGACCCGCAGGTACCGGTCGAGGAGACGGTCGGCGCGCTGGGCGAGCTCGTGGCGGCGGGCAAGGTCCGGGCGATCGGGCTGTCCGAGGCCGGCGCCGACACCGTGCGCCGCGCCCACGCCGTGCACCCGATCACCGCCGTGCAGAGCGAGTACTCCCTGTGGACCCGCGACCCGGAGGACGCCGTGCTCCCCGTGCTGCGCGAGCTCGGCATCGGGTTCGTGCCGTTCTCCCCGCTGGGCCGCGGCATCCTGACCGGCACCGTCGACTCGACCGACACGCTCGCCGCCGACGACGTGCGCCGCAGCCACGCCCGCTACGCCGGCGAGGCGTTCGAGCACAACCGCGCGCTGGTGCGCTCCCTGGAGTCGCTGGCCGCCGAGCGAGACGTGACCACGGCCCAGCTCGCCCTCGCGTGGCTGCTCGCGCAGGGCGACGACGTGGTGCCGATCCCCGGCACCAAGCGGCTGCGGTACCTGGAGCAGAACGTGGCGGCGGCGTCGCTCGCCCTGTCGGCGGACGACGTCGCGGCGATCGGCGCCGTCATCCCGCGCGACGCCGTCCAGGGCGTCCGCCACCCCCGCCCGGACCTCCTGGAGGCGTGAGCGGCCGGCCGGCTACCCAGCCATTGGGCCCGGAATCGACCCGGATGCGGGCCAGATGGCTGGATTGCGGACTCTCATGTTCTACCCAGCCATTGGGCCCGAAACGTGGCGGGATCCGGGCCCAATGACTGGGTAGGCAGATGCTCCCCGTCTACCCAGTCATCTGGCCCGGATTCGACCCGGATACGGGCCAGATCGCTGGGTTGCGGACTGTCATGTTCTACCCAGTCATTCGGCCCGAAACAGGGGTGAGCTGCGGGCCCAATCGCTGGGTACGCACCAGCACCGCCAACCCAGTCATTGGGCCCGGATTGGCACCGGGTGCGGGCCCAATGACTGGGTAGGCGACTACAACGTTCCACCCAGTCATTGGGCCCGAAACGCGGCGAGATTCGGGCCCAATGACTGGGTAGCGTCCGGCCGGCGGCGGTCAGATCGTCGTGTCGTCGCCGATGCGGTGGTACGCCCGGTTCTTGTACACCAGGGGAGACGCGGCGGGCTCCCCGCCGTCCTCGGTGAGGCTGGACGCCAGCGCGCGCAGCGAGACGAGGTAGCTGTCGCCGATCGGGGTGCGCTGCACCACGCGCGCCCGGAACCAGGACACGGCGCCGTCGATGACCGGTTCGCCCGTGGGCAGCGGCGTCCAGCCGCCGTCGGCGAACCGGTCGATGCCGCTCGTGGCGAAGCGGGCGGAGACGTCGTCCTGGTGGTCGGCGAGGAAGCTCACCGCGAGGGTGCTCGCCTCGGAGATCGCGGGCCACGACGACGAGGTCGAGGCGAGCGAGAACGCGAGCAGCGGGGGAGCCGCGGAGACCGAGATGACGGACGTGGCCGTGAACCCGACGGGCCGGTCCTCGTGCAGCAGCGCGACGACGGCGACGCCGGCGGGGTGGTTGCGGAAGACCGTCTTGAACTCGTCGGGGCTGAGCTGGGGCTCGTCCTGCTGTGCCAAGAGCTCCTCCAGGGCGGACAGGTCGATGTTCTCGGCGGTCATCGCGCGACCTCCTCGACACCAGCGGCGGCACCGGCACCAGCACGGGCACCAGCACCAGCACTGACACCGGCCGGAACCCGGGCCGGGACGACGACGCCGGGGCCCGTCGCCCGCCGCAGCGACTCGCCCGCCCGGCTCAGCCAGGCCTCGATCACGGCGTCGAGGTCGGCGAGCTGGCTCTCCGTGACGGTCAGCGAGCGGGCCGGCACCACGGCGCCCAGCTCGACGAGCACGGGCCGCAGGTGCACCTCCCCGGCCAGCGCGTGCGCGGGGTTGCCGGAGACCACGAGCGGCACGGCGACCACGCCGGCCAGGCCGTCGTTGCCGTACAGGTCGAGGAAGGACTTGAGCAGGCCGGTGTAGGCCGCCTTGTAGACGGGTGTGGCGATCACGGCGACGGTGGCGCCGGCGAGGCGCTCCTTCGCGGCGTCGGCCTCGGGGTGCTCGGCGGCGAGGACCTGGTCGGCGAACGTGGCCAGGTCGATCGTCGTGACGTCGTCGATGCCGAGGTGCACGGCGATCCGGTGCGCCGCCGCCTCGGCGGCGCGCAGGGTGCGCGACCCGGGACGGGGGTTCCCGGAGACGACGACGACGGTGGGTGCGGGCGGGGTGGCGGTCGGTGCGGTTGATGAGGTCATGGGAGGGCTCCTCGCAACGTGTTGAGCTCGGTGGTCGCGCGGTGGGCGGTTGACCGTGAGGGAGGTATAGGCGGCGAATCGGAAGATGACCAGGAGGAGACCCGGACTTCTCACTATCCGGACCCCGACCTGGACGGAGCGCCGGCCGAAGGCGCGCGCCGGCCCGTTCCCATGACGGTGGAACTCGCCCTGCCGGTCGTCGATTCCCACGGCGCCCGCGCCCCGGGACTGACCCGAACGGTCGGCAAAACGTCAGGTGGTCGGCAGCTCGAGCTGCCGACCACCTGACGTCCTACCGATCACCTGACGGCTACCGACCACCCACCACGTCCGCCACGTGCGAGAACCACGTCTCGCGGCCGCCGCCGTCGTGGCCCACCGAGTTGAAGTACTCCCAGCCGAAGACGCCGCCGAAGTCCGGGTGCCGGTCCACCAGGGTGCCGACCGTGGCGTCGAAGGTGGACCAGTCCACGTACCCGCTGCAGTTGCCGGGGTTGGTGACGGTGCCTGCCACGACGCGGCCCGGCGTGAACCCGTTGGCGAGGATCTGGTCGTAGACCGTGGTGGTGCGCAGGTCGCCCCAGCCGCAGTAGAACTGCGTGTTGTACCAGTCGATCCGGTCGCCGGCCTGGCGCTCCAGCTCGGCGTAGGAGAAGCCGCCGGAGAAGCTCGTCCGGCCGGCCATGTCGGTCGCCACCGGCGTCAGGGTCACGATGAAGTCCGGGCCGAAGTCGGCGCGCAGCGCGTCGACCAGGTGGACCGTGTCCGCCAGGGAGAACGTCTCCTCGATGTCGAGGTCCACGCCGTCCAGGCCGTAGGCGCGCAGGAAGTCGCGCAGCACCGGGTAGAACCGGTCGAAGTCCTCGCGCAGGTAGCGGTAGGTGCCCGGCGCGGCCCCGCCGAGGAACGCGCTGACCTTGACGCCCTGGTCCTGCATGGTGGCCAGGTCGTCCCACATGACGCCGAGCTCGGCGTGGTCGGCCGGGATGTCGTTGACCGTCAGCGAGGCGTCGGCGTTCAGGTGGATCGCGCCGACGTTCACGTCGGTGACCGAGCCGAGCAGCGGCTTGGGGTCCACGTAGCGGCGCACGCCGTCCGAGCCGGTCTCGTAGATCGTCTGGTAGAAGGCGATGACGCGGTGGTCGGCATCGGCGGCCGACGCCGGCTCCTGGGCTGGTTCGGGCTCCAGGGCGGTGGCCGCGGGGCCCGCCGCGGCGGTCAGTACCAGCAGGCCGGCCGTCAGCGCGGCGCCGAGTCGGACGAGCGAACGGGACATCGGTGGCTCCCTCTCTCCAGGCGGTCTCGTGCCGGTGCTCCGCCGAAGCGCGGCCGAGCATCCCTGGGACCGTAGGCGGCGCCTTCGCCGTCGGACAAGGAGGGCGGCCGGACCGTGGGGATATCCCTCATGCCGCGCGCTGAACGTCACTCGACGAGCGGCCCCGGGGGACGGCCGAGGGCGGGCTCCCCGACGGGAGCCCGGCCTCGGTCGTGTGCCGCTGGATCAGGCCGCGACGGCGGCGCGGAGCTTGGCGCCCAGCTCCTCGTCGACGTTCGTCCAGTACTGGAAGAAACGCTCACGGATCTCGGCGATCGTGATGGACTGGCCCTGGCCGGTCAGCGTCTCCAGCAGACGGGCCTTGGCGCCGTCGTCGTAGACCTCGCGGTAGAGCGTGCCCGGCTGGACGAAGTCGCCGTCCTCGCTGTGCAGCGTGGCCGCGGTGCGCACCAGCTCGCCGTCCGACTCCCAGGAGCCGTCGTGCCCGCGGGCCGGGTCGGCGACGGGGCCGCCGAACGAGTTCGGCGCGTAGTTGGGCGTGCCCACCTCGTTGAAGTGGTGGCGCTGCGAGCCGTCCTGCGAGTAGTTGTGCACCGGCGCGGCGTGCGGCTGGTTGACCGGCACCGACTGGTAGTTGGTGCCCACGCGGTAGCGCTGCGCGTCCGGGTAGGAGAACACGCGGGCCATCAGCATCTTGTCGGGCGAGATGTCGGTGCCCGGGACCTGGTTGGCCGGGGACAGCGCGATCTGCTCGATCTCCGCGAAGTGGTTCTTCGGGTTCCGGTTCAGCGTGAAGTGGCCGAAGTGGATCAGCGGGTAGTCCGCGTGCGGCCAGACCTTCGTCAGGTCGAACGGGTTGAACCGGTACGTCTTCGCGTCGTCGTACGGCATGACCTGGACCTTGATGTCCCAGACCGGGTTGTCGCCGCGCTCGATCGCCTCGTACAGGTCGCGGCGGTAGTAGTCGGCGTCCGCACCGGCGATCTTCTCGCCCTCCTCGCCGCTCAGGAACTTGACGCCCTGGCGGGAGATGAAGTGGTACTTGACCCAGAACTTCTCGCCCGCGGCGTTGGTCCACAGGTAGGTGTGCGAGCCGTAGCCGTTCAGCTCGCGCCACGAGGCCGGCAGGCCGCGGTCGCCCATGAGGTAGGTGACCTGGTGGGCCGACTCCGGCGACAGGGTCCAGAAGTCCCACTGCATGTCGGCGTCGCGCAGGCCCGACCACGGCAGGCGCTTCTGCGAGTGGATGAAGTCCGGGAACTTGATCGCGTCGCGGATGAAGAACACCGGCGTGTTGTTGCCGACGATGTCGAGGTTGCCCTCGGTCGTGTAGAAGCGCAGGGCGAAGCCGCGCACGTCGCGCCAGGTGTCGGGGGAGCCCATCTCGCCGGCGACGGACGAGAAGCGCAGGGCCACCTCGCCCTTCGCGCCCGGCTGGAAGGCCGCCGCACGCGTGTACTGCGACACGTCACCGGTGATCTCCCACTCACCGAAGGCGCCGCCGCCCTTGGCGTGCACGATGCGCTCCGGGATGCGCTCGCGGTTGAACTGGGCGAGCTTCTCGACCAGGTAGCGGTCGTGGAGGACCGTGGCGCCGTCGGCGCCGACGGTCAGCGAGTGCGCGTCACTGGCGACCGGCGTACCGGTCTGCGTGGTGGTGTAGGGAGTAGTCATTCAGACGTGCCTTCCTCTGCTGCTGCTTGCGGGGGTTCTTGCGGGGTTCCAGCGGGGCTGGAAGGTCTGTGGGGTCAGGGCTGCGTCGCGGGGCCGACGGCGGAGTCCTTGCCGCGGCAGTCGGGACACAGGCCCCAGTACGTCACCTCGGCGGTCTCGACCACGAAGCCGTGGTCGTCGCTCGGGGTGAGGCAGGGCGCGTGGCCCACCGTGCAGTCCACGTCGCCGATGGCGCCGCACGAGCGGCAGACGATGTGGTGGTGGTTGTCGCCGGTGCGGCGCTCGTAGCGGGCGGGATGCCCTGCGGGCTCGATGCGGCGCAGGAGCCCGGCGCCGGTCAGCGCGTGCAGGAGGTCGTAGACCGCCTGCACGGAGACGGTGCCGAGCTCGGAGCGGACCGAGCCCAGGACGGCGTCCGCCGTGGCGTGCTGGTTCTCGCCCACCGCGCGCAACGCCGCCACGCGGGCGGCGGTCACGCGCAGGCCGGCACCCCGGAGGAGCTCCTCGGGCGACGCGGCGGGGGCGGTGGACGTCATGACCAGCAGCCTAGGCCCTAAACTGGAATCATTCCAGTTGAGCCGGGCAACAGGTTTCGCCCGCCGGAACGAGGGCGGCCCACCTCACACCCTGCCGCGTGGCGGGTGCTCTCTTCCTCCTGGTATCGTTGAGGGACGACCGACCCGGTGTGAGCCGGGTGCGCAAAGTGGATTCCATCCCACCCGAGTCACGACAGTGCACCGCAAGGTGCCGACAGAGTCCGGGTCCTTGGTCGGGTACGAAGGTCCGGCGTTGCTGTTGCCGGGCCGGCGTGTCCTTTCCTCGTGATGGCCTCCACCTGTGTTCAGGGCGGGGGCCATTTCCCGTTCCTGGTGGTCCATCAACGACTTCTTAGGAGCATCACCATCACCGAGCCTCGCATCAACGACCGGATCCGTGTCCCCGAGGTCCGACTCATCGGTCCTGGCGGGGAGCAGGTCGGCGTGGTTGCCACGGCGGTCGCCCTGAAGCTCGCCCAGGACGCTGACCTCGACCTCGTCGAGGTCGCGCCGGACGCCCGCCCGCCCGTCGCCAAGCTCATGGACTTCGGCAAGTTCAAGTACGAGTCCGACATGAAGGCGCGAGAGGCCCGGCGCAACCAGGCGAACACGGTCCTCAAGGAGATCCGTTTCCGCCTCAAGATCGACCCGCACGACTACGGCACCAAGAAGGGCCACGTCGAGCGGTTCCTCTCGGCCGGCGACAAGGTCAAGGTCATGATCATGTTCCGCGGCCGCGAGCAGTCGCGCCCGGAGATGGGTCGTCGCCTGCTGGAGCGCCTGGCGGAGGATGTCGCCGATCTCGGTTTCGTCGAGTCCATGCCCAAGCAGGACGGCCGCAACATGACCATGGTCCTCGGGCCGGTCAAGAAGAAGGCGGACGCCAAGGTCGAGCAGCGCAAGCGCGCTACCGAGATCAATGCGGGCCGGATGACCAAGTCGGAGGCCAAGGCGCAGGCGCGTGCGGTCGACGAGCCCGACGCGGACCTGGTCGAGGACCAGCTCGCCGAGGACCAGGTCGACGAGACGGTCGAGACCGTGGTCGAGGAGCCCGCGGTCGCGGCTGCTCCGGAGCCCGTCGAGGCGCCGGTCGCGGAGCCCGAGCCGGTCGTCGAGCCCGAGCCCGTCGTCGAGCCTGAGCCCGTCGCCGTGGCCGAGCCCGAGCCGGTCGTCGAGCCCGAGCCTGCTGCCGAGGCGCCTGCTCCTGCAGCGCCGAAGCCGGCCGTCAAGCCTGCGGCAAAGGCTGCCTCCAAGCCGGCAGCGAAGCCCGCCGCCAAGGCAGCTCCGAAGCCGACCCCGGCCCCCAAGCCGGTGCCGAAGCCCGTGGCTCCCAAGCCGCGTGCGCCGCGCAAGGCCGGCTGAGGACGAGGTCCCCAAGACCACCACGACACCGGGCCGGCTGACCGGCCCAGGTACACGTCGCCGTTCCAGCAACGGTCGACCGACATGAGGAGAGACGGCAGTCATGCCGAAGAACAAGACGCACTCCGGCTCCAAGAAGCGGTTCCGGGTCACGGGTAGCGGCAAGGTCATGCGCGAGCAGACCAACGCCCGCCACTACCTCGAGCACAAGTCCAGCCGTCGTACGCGTCGTCTGGCCGTGGACCAGGTCGTCGCGCCTGCCGACGTCAAGAAGATCAAGAAGCTGCTCGGTAAGTGACCCCCGTGGCGCGCGCCTGACGCGCGCCGCCCGGAACCCTTCCAGCCCCGAAGTAACAAGGAGTCTCACGTGGCACGCGTGAAGCGGGCAGTAAATGCCCAGAAGAAGCGCCGTACGACCCTCGAGCGCGCCGCCGGTTACCGCGGCCAGCGCTCGCGCCTCTACCGGAAGGCGAAGGAGCAGGTCACCCACTCGCTCGTCTACGCCTACCGTGACCGGAAGGCGCGCAAGGGCGACTTCCGCAAGCTGTGGATCCAGCGCATCAACGCTGCGTCCCGCGCGGAGGGCCTGACCTACAACCGCCTCATCCAGGGCCTCAAGGCCGCTGGTGTCGAGGTCGACCGCCGCATGCTCGCCGAGCTCGCGGTCAACGACGTGGCCGCGTTCAACGCCATCGTCAAGGTCGCCAAGGACGCGCTGCCGGCGGACGTCAACGCCCCGGCCGCTGCCTGAGGTTGAGCATCTCACCGGACGCCCGGACAGTGTCCTCCTCGGAGGCATCCGTGCCGCTTGACGTGACGCTCGCGAATCCGCGAGCCGACCGGGTCAAGCAGGTGCGGTCACTGTCCGGGCGTTCGGCGCGCTCCCGGCACGGTCTGTACCTGGTCGAGGGCCCCCAGGGGGTCCGCGAGGTCGTCCGGCACGCCGCCTCGTCGGTGCGGGACGTCTACCTGACGCCGTCGGCCGCCTCGCGCTACACCGAGATCGTCGGCGACGCGCGTGCGGCCGGGGTGTTCCTGCACGTCGGCACTCCGGAGGTGCTCGACGGGATGAGCGCGGACGCCCAGGGTGTGCTCGCCGTCGTCCGCACCACCGCGCCCTCGCTGCGCGAGGCGCTCGACGCCAGGGACCCGGAGCGCGCCGGCCGACCGCTCCTGGTCGCGGTGCTGGCCACCGTTCGCGACCCCGGGAACGCCGGCACCGTGATCCGCGCCGCGGACGCCGCCGGTGCCGACCTCGTGGTGCTCGCGGGGGAGAGCGTGGACGTGCACAACCCCAAGGTGGTGCGCTCCACCGCGGGGTCGCTGTTCCACCTGCCCGTGGTGACGGGCCTGCCGCTCGACACCGCGCTGGCGGAGCTGCGCGCCGCAGGGTGCCAGGTCCTTGCTGCTGACGGCACCGGCCCGTTCGACCTGGACGACCTGCTCGACGACGCCGGCAGCGGTACCGCCCCGGACCTCGCCGGACCCACGGCCTGGGTGTTCGGCAACGAGGCCTGGGGCCTGCCGGAGGCCGACCGGGCCCTGGCCGACGCCGTGGTGCGCGTGCCGATCCGTGGCCGGGCGGAGTCGCTCAACCTGGCGACCGCTGCGACGGTCTGCCTGTACGCGAGCGGCAGGGCGCAGCGCTGAGGCTGCCCGACGCCGCCGCCGACGTCTGGGGCGCGTGGGGCCACGTGCTGCGGCCCGCCGCCCTGGCGCTGGTCGTCGCCGTCCTGGCGATCCGGCTGCTCGTGCGGGTCCGACGCCTGCGGGGCGTCCCGCACGCCCGCGCCTGGCGGCACTCCGTCGCCGAGGTCGGGATGGTCGTGGGCACGGCGCCGTGGGTGTGGATGATCCTCACGCCCCGGCCCGGTGAGCGCGGCCTCTCGCTCGTCCCGTTGCAGGACCTCGCCGACCAGCTCTCGGGGCCGGTCCCCGCGGCAGTGGTCCAGGTGGGTGGGAACCTGCTGGTCCTCGCCGCGCTCGGCTTCTTCCTGCCGGTGCGGTTCCGGCTCGTTCCGGGACACAGCGGGCGCGCCGGTTCGCGCGAGCGCGTCGCGCCTGGGGCCGGGCCTGGGTCTGGGTCTGGGCCTGGGCCTGGGTCGCGGACCGTGCTGGTGCTCGCCCCGGTCGCCGTCGTGCTCCTCGGGGTGGCCGTGACCGTGGAGGTGCTCCAGTACGTGCTGCGGCTCGGTCGGGTAACCTCCGTGGACGACGTGCTGGTGAACGTCGCGGGCGGCCTGATCGCGGCGCTGTGCTCCCGCCGGTGGTGGGCGGACCGTGCGCCGCTCGGCGGGCACTGAGGACGCCCGAGCGGGTGACTCTTGCGTCCTGGCGTATCGCGTCGCGACGCGGTCACCTACCGTGGGGCAGATGAGGTACATGCCTGATCTGAACCGCATCAGCGAGGCACTGACCGGAGCGTTCGGCGTGCGGCAGGTGTACGGAGAGCCGATCGAGCGCGACGGGACCCTCGTGATCCCGGCCGCCCGCGTGGCGACCGGCGGAGGCTCGGGTGGCGGAGGCGGCAGCGAGCCGGGCGGCCACCACGGCACGTCCGGCGACGCCACGGCCGGCGGCGCCGAGGGCGAGGCCGCACCGGCCACCGATGCCGACGTCGACGCGGAGGGCAAAGCGGGCGCCATTGGCGAGGGTGGCGGCGGCGGGTTCGGCTTCGGCCGGCGCGCCGAGCCGGCGGGCGCCATCGTCGTGGACGACCAGGGCGTGCGCTGGGTGCCCGCGGTCGACGTGAACCGGATCGTCCTCGGGGGCCAGATCGCGTTCGTGCTCGCGGCCGTCGTGGTTGCGTGGGCCGTCACGCGCCGCCGCCGTCGTCGTCGGTGAGAAATGGGCTCCCCGCAGCGGGGGCCCGCCCCTAGGATCGTCAGGTGCGGTTGTTCACGGCGGTCATCCCGCCCCAGAGCGTCCTTGACCACCTCGGGCTCGCGATCGATGGCGTACCTGCCTCTCCGCGGTGGGTGCCCCGCGAGAGCCTCCACATCACGCTCGCCTTCTACGCGGACCTCCCGGAGGGGACGGTTCCTGAGCTGCGCGACGACCTGTCCGACGTCGCGCGCAAGCACGGTCCCGTCGACCTGCGGCTGCGCGGTGCCGGGTCGTTCGGGGCGCGGGTCCTGTGGATCGGCGTCGACGGCGGCACCGAGGCTTTGAAGGACCTGGCCACCGACTGCCTGGCGGCGTCCCCGCGCGAGGTGCCCGACGACGTGAAACCGCACCGGGCACACGTCACCGTGGCGCGCGCCCGCGCCGGGCAGGTGAAGCCGCCACGCGGCCGGGACCGCTGGGGCAAGCGGGCAGGAGCCGAGCCGCGGTCGGCGCTGGAGCCCGCTGCCCAGGCGCTCTCCGTGTATGCCGGGCCGGCGTGGACCGCCGACTCGTTCGCGCTCGTCGAGTCCCACCCGGGGGAGGGTCCTCAGGGCGGTCCGCGGTACGAGGTCGTGGAGACCTGGGCGCTCGAGGGCTGACCGGCCCCGGGCGGGTCGGGTGCCGTCTCCACGGCCGGGACCAGGGCCGCCCCGGCCGTGGAGATATGGCTGTTCGAGGTGCCGTCGCTCGGTGAACCGGACGCGCCAGGGAAGAGGCCGTGGCAACGGCCGGCGCGTCCCGTTCATCCTGTACTCGCACTCGAACATGTGTTCCACACTAACGCACTGTTTCGCGATGCGCCACCGATCAGGGTCAAGAACGTTCCGACCTGGTGATCCGAGAGCAAACGCCCTAAACGGGCAGGTTGGCTCGTGCTGTGGTGCGAGGCTATGCCCACCCGCCGACACGATGAAAAAGTGTGCCAAGCAAGCGAACCGTGGCGCCCCGAATCGCGTTGCCGGGTCGCGGCGCGGCATGGAATGATGGCGCCATGCAGCTGCTGACCCGCCGATTTATGCGGCCCGCCATGGGCCGTGCGGCGAGCGCTGCGCGCGGGCACTGAGCTGCCCTGTGGACAACGCGTCCTGAGCCCTGGCGGGCACCTAGACTTCAGATGCCGGCGCGGGTCCCCACGCAGGGACCGGGCCGGCTCCCGAACCCGCCAGGAAGGCAAGCATGTCCACGCCCGATGAGAAGGCACCCATCGATCCGCTCGACGAGGCGGCACTCGACGCCGCGGTCAAGACCGCTCTCGACGACATCGCGAAGGCCGGCGACCTCGACGCGCTGAAGGCCGTCCGGACGCAGCACACGGGGGACCGCAGTGCCCTGGCCCTCGCCAACCGGGGGATCGGCGCACTGCCGGGACCCGACAAGGCGAAGGCCGGCAAGCTCGTGGGCCCGCGTCGCGGCCGGATCAACCAGGCGATCGCCGCCCGGCAGTCGGAGCTCGAGGCCGAGCGCGACGCACACGTGCTGCTGGAGGAGACGGTCGACGTCACCCTTCCGGTGCGGCGTGCGACGACCGGCGCCCGGCACCCGATCGAGCTGGTCCAGGAGCGTATCGCCGACTTCTTCGTGGGCCTCGGCTGGGAGATCGCCGACGGCCCCGAGGTCGAGGCCGAGTGGTTCAACTTCGACGCCCTGAACTTCGGCCCGGACCACCCGGCCCGCCAGATGCAGGACACGTTCTACGTGGCGGGGCCCGACGGCGCCGACTCGAACCTCGTGCTGCGCACGCACACCTCACCGGTCCAGGCGCGCTCCCTGCTGGAGCGCGGTGTGCCCCTGTACATCGCGTGCCCCGGCAAGACGTTCCGCACGGATGCGCTGGACCAGACCCACACGCCGGTGTTCCACCAGGTCGAGGGTCTTGCGGTCGACAAGGGGCTCACCATGGCCAACCTCGTGGGCACCCTGGACGCGTTCGCCCGGGCGATGTTCGGGCCGGAGGCCAGGACGCGCCTGCGCCCTGCGTTCTTCCCGTTCACCGAACCGTCCGCCGAGATGGACCTGTGGTTCCCGCAGAAGAAGGGCGGCGCGGGCTGGATCGAGTGGGGCGGCTGCGGCATGGTCAACCCGAACGTGCTGCGCGCCGCCGGCGTGGACCCGGACGAGTACACGGGTTTCGCGTTCGGCATGGGCATCGAGCGCACGCTCATGCTGCGTCACTCGATCGCGGACATGCACGACATCGTGGAGGGCGACGTGCGCTTCTCCACCCAGTTCGGGACGGAGATCTGAAGTGCCCCTCATCGTGAAGGACTGGCTCGCGGACCACGTCGAGCTGCCCGCGGACCTGACCGCCGAGCAGCTCGCGGCCGACCTGGTGAAGGTCGGCCTGGAGGAAGAGGCGATCCACGGCGCGGCCGTGACCGGCCCCCTGGTGGTGGGTCGCGTCCTCGAGATGACCCCCGAGCCGCAGAAGAACGGCAAGACGATCAACTGGTGCCGGGTCGACGTCGGACCCGAGCACAACGACGAGGAGGGCGCGCGCGGCATCGTCTGCGGCGCGCACAACTTCGGCGTGGGCGACTACGTCGCGGTCTCGCTGCCCGGCACGGTGCTGCCCGGCCCGTTCCCGATCGCCGCCCGCAAGACCTACGGGCACGTGTCCGACGGCATGATCTGCTCGGTCCGGGAGCTCGGCATCGGCGAGGACCACGACGGCATCCTCGTGCTGACGCGGCACGGGTTCGCCGAGGAGGACCTCACCCCGGGCCAGAGCGCGATCGCGCTCCTCGGCCTCGGGGAGGAGGTCCTCGAGATCAACGTGACCCCCGACCGCGGCTACGCGTTCAGCTACCGCGGCGTGGCCCGCGAGTACGCCCACTCCACGGGTGCCAAGTTCACCGACCACGGCCTGGCCACGGGTGCCGAGCCCGCGGCCACCCCGGACGGGTTCGAGGTTCGGGTACAGGACGACGCGCCGATCAACGGCGTCGTGGGCTGCGACCGCTTCGTGACGCGCATCGTGCGGGGCATCGACCCGTCCGCGCCCACGCCCGCCTGGATGAAGCACCGCCTCGAGGGCTCCGGCATGCGGTCCATCTCCCTGGCGGTCGACATCACGAACTACGTGATGCTCGACCTCGGGCAGCCGCTGCACGCCTACGACCTGGCCCAGGTCTCGGCGCCGATCGTGGTCCGCCGGGCGAACGCCGGCGAGCGCCTGACCACGCTCGACGACGTCGACCGGGCCCTGGACACCGAGGACCTGCTGATCACCGACTCGCCCGACGGCGCGGGCAGCCGCGTGCTCGGCCTGGCCGGCGTCATGGGCGGAGCGTCGTCCGAGGTCAGCGCGACCACCACCGACGTGCTCGTCGAGGCGGCGCACTTCGACCAGATCACGGTCGCCCGCACCGCCCGCCGGCACAAGCTCCCGAGCGAGGCCGCCAAGCGCTTCGAGCGCGGTGTGGACCCCCTGCTGCCCGCCGTCGCGGCACAGCGCGTGGTCGACCTGCTGGTCGAGCTCAGCGGCGGCACGGCCGACGCCGCGGTGAGCGACCTCGACGAGACCGGGACGCCCGCTCCGATCGCGCTCAAGGTCACCGAGCCCACCCGGCTCTCGGGCGTCGAGTACACGCCGGAGCAGGTGCGCACCACGCTGGAGGAGATCGGCGCCACCGTCGAGGCAGCCGGGGAGGGCGTGCTCACGGTCACGCCGCCGTCCTGGCGGCCCGACCTGACCGAGCCCGCCGACCTGGTCGAGGAGGTCGTGCGCATCCAGGGCTACGGCGAGATCCCGTCGGTGCTCCCGGCAGCCACGGGTGGCCGCGGGCTCACCGCCGAGCAGCGCACGCGCCGCTCGGTCGCGCGCGCCCTGGCCGAGGCCGGGTTCGTCGAGACCCTCAGCTACCCGTTCGTGGGCACGCCCGAGTACGACGCCCTCGGCCTGCCGGCCGACGACCAGCGTCGTGTCTCGCTCCGCCTCGCCAACCCGATGGCGGACGACAAGCCGCTGATGCGGTCCAACCTGCTGGTCACGCTGCTGGAGACCGTGCGGCGCAACGTGTCGCGCGGGCTCACCGACCTCGCGGTCTACGAGATCGGGCTGGTCACCACCCCGGCGGAGGGCGCCCCCGTGGCGCCGGCGCTGCCCGGCGGTGTGCGGCCCAGCGACGAGCAGCTCGCGGCCCTCGCGGCGGCGGTCCCCGACCAGCCGCGCCGGGTCGCGGGTGTGCTGACCGGCAAGCGCGAGCTCGTCGGCTGGTGGGGCCCGGGTCGTGCCGCCGGCTGGGAGGACGCCCTGGAAGCGGCGCGCCTCGTGGCCGAGCGCGCGGGGGTCGACGTCGTCGTCTCCGGCGATCCCGACCGGATGCCCTGGCACCCGGGGCGTTGCGCGCGGCTCGAGCTCGCGGACGGGACGCTCGTCGGTCACGCCGGTGAGCTGCACCCCAAGGTCGTCGAGGCGCTGGGGCTCCCCGCGCGGGCGGCGGCGTTCGAGGTGGACCTGACGGTCCTGGTCGGCGCGGCGTCGGGCGAGCCCGTCGTCGCCCGGCCGGTGTCGGCATTCCCCGCGGCCAAGGAGGACTTCGCCTTCGTGGTCGACGGCGGCGTGCCCGCCGAGGCCGTGCGGTCGGCGATCGTGGCCGGGGCCGGCGACCTCCTGGAAGACATCGCCCTGTTCGACGTCTTCACCGGGGAGCAGGTGGGCGAGGGCAAGAAGTCGCTCGCGTACTCGCTGCGTCTGCGTGCGGCGGACCGGACGCTGTCCGCGAAGGAGGTCCGCGCGGTGCGCGACGCCGTCGTGGAGTCGGCGTCGGCCGAGGTCGGCGCGGTGCTGCGTGGCTGACGCGTCGGGGGGGGGGGGGGCCCGTGGTGGGGGGCCGATCGGGCCTTGGTCTGACAT
>NZ_JBHWLR010000023.1:20249-31104 GCF_042731755.1 Promicromonospora sp. NPDC059942 | reverse complement strand
GGGGGGGGTGTGGGGGGGGGGGGGGTGGGGGGGGGGTTCTTTTGGGGGGCTCCCCCCCCTCCGTCCCGGCTGCCCGCACGGCACTCGTCACGGGTGCCTCGCGCGGCATCGGCCGGGAGATCGCGCTGGGTCTCGCGCGAGCAGGGGTGCACGTCGCCCTGCTCGCGCGGGACGCGGCGCGGCTCGAGGCCGTCGCCGCAGAGGTCCGGGCCGCCGGGGTGGACGCCGTGGTGCTCACCGCCGACGTGTCCGACCCGGCAGCGGTGCGTGCCGCCGTCGAGCAGGCGGAGGACGCGCTGGGCGCGATCGACCTCCTGGTCAACAACGCGGGCGCCATCGAGTCCGAGCATCCGCTGTGGGAGGCCGATCCCGACGAGTGGTGGTCGGTCGTCGAGACCAACGTCCGCGCGCCGTTCCTGTTCAGCCGCTACACGGTGCCGGGCATGATCGCGCGCGGCGGGGGACGGGTCGTCGACCTGGCCTCGGGTGCCAGCTCGCACGAGATGCGCGGCGGCAGCTCGGCGTACAACGCGAGCAAGACGGCCCTGCTGCGGATGGGCGCCAACCTGCACGACGACGGGTTCCGGCACGGGATCAGGGTCTTCGAGCTGGCCCCCGGGGTCGTGAAGACCGACATGTCCACGGGTATGACGCTCCACGAGAACCGTACGGAGTGGACCCCGGTCGAGCGCGTGACCGACGTGGTCAACGCCATCGCGGCGGGGGAGCTCGACGCGTGCTCGGGCTGGTTCCTGCGGGCCTCGGACGACACGCCCGAGTCGCTGAAGGCGCTGGCTGCCGACGTCGCGGAACAGGGCGCCGGGGCAACCGCGCGCCGGCTGCGCGTGCTGCCTGCGGGCCGCAACGACCCGCAGGCGGCGGCCCTCACGGGCCGCTGACCGGACCGTCTGACGCGAGCTCTCGCGACCCCCTGAAGCTAGCCCTCGTTGGTCGCCGACCCGGTCCCAGCAGGCGGACCCGGCTGCGACATTCTCTTTGAGGCCCGGGTTTCTTCGCTTTGAGACAGCTCAAAGCGAAGAAACCCGGGCCTCAAAGGTGATGAGAGTGATCGAGTGCGACGGCGGCAGGCCCGCGACCACCGGGACCCACGCCCGGCGGGCCCGTGATCAGCAGGCCCGGCAGCGGCCCGCGACCCACGCCGCGTCAGAAGCGGTCCAGCGGGATCGACCGGGCGATCGCCGTCTGACCCGCGATGTTCGCGTGGACCCCGTCCCCGCTGTCGTACGGCGGGTAGATGGAGTTCGGGTTGCTCGGGTCGCGCAGCACGGCGTCGAAGTCGAACACGCCGTCGCAGGTCCCCGAGCAGTTGCCGCCCGCCCGGACGAAGTCGTTCACGACCGCGCGCCGCGCGTTCTGCTCGGCCGTGTAGCCGGGACGCGGCGTGATCGGCGTGACGAAGACCTTGATCCCGGCCGCGCGCAGGCGGGCGAACGTGTCCCGGTAGGCCGCCAGGATCGTCTCGGCGCTGCAGCCATTCGCGAGGTCGTTGGTGCCGTAGTAGTAGATGACCGCCCGGACATGGTGCAGCGCGAGCACGTCGCGGTCCAGGCGCGAGACGCCGTCCAGGCCCCCGGCCCCGCACGCGGGTGCCGCCGTGGTCCCGGCGATACCCTCGTTGACCACGGCGACCTGCCGGTCGGCGGGCAGCTCGTCCACCACCCGCTGCGCGAGCGTGTCGGTCCAGCGCTGGAACACGGCCGGCGGCGGGCAGCCGGCTCCGCAGCTGTCCGCGCCCACGCCGTCGACCACCGAGCTGCCGTAGGCGACCACCGTGCCGCCGGCCACCGTGCCGGCGACGTCGGGCCCGAGCACGTCGACGGCGCTGACCAGGTAGGTCCAGCCGTGCGTGTCGGGGAAGCCGGTGCCCGAGGTGTCGGCGGTCGTGTTGCCGCCGCCCGCCGCCGAGAAGTAGTTGGTGCGGCCGGCGAGGTCGTGGAGCATCATCCGGGTCGGGTTCGTGAGGTAGAAGCTCACCGCCAGGTCGTCCAGGGCCGACGTCGCCAGGTTCACCGGGTCGCTCCAGACCTCGCCGCCGGCCGGGACCGACACCGTGGGCGAACCGCCGAACGTGACGGTGCGCAGGCTCTCCGGCCGCACGGCCGCACCCCCGGCGCTCAGCCCCGCGGTGGTCGCGTTCACCACGAGGGGAGCCGTGCCGAACTGGTTCTGCAGCCGCACGCGCAGCGCCGAGCCGCCCTGCGTCAGCCGGGTCACGACCCGGACCGACCTGTTCTGGAACGTCTCCGGACTCAGCCCGGAGCTGCGCTGCTGCGACTGCGTCCACGACGTCGACCACTCGTCGGCGTCGGGCGCGGACGCGCCGGCGGTGAAACTCCCGCCGACGGCGACCCCGGCCGCCGTGACGAGCGTGATCAAGGTACGTGCAAGGTCTCGGAACACCATCGGTCCACCCGCTTCGTTGCTCGAGTCGTCGCTGATCGAGTACGCGGCGCGGCACCGTGCGCCCCGCCGGGCGGAACGCCCGCCCGTCGGAACGTATGACCCGGGCACCCGACTGTCAACGCTGTCATCGCTGATCGGGTGACTTTTTCGTGGCGGGAGGACGCACCCGCTCCTACGGTGTGCAGGCAACCGTCCCCTCGTGCAAGGAGACCATCATGCGCCGTCGTCGCCGCTCCGCACTCGCCGTCGCGAGCCTCGGGCTGGCCGCCCTGCTCGCCGCGGCGGGCCAGGCCGCAGCAAGTCAGGCCGCCGCGAACCAGACCCCGTCCGACCAGGCAGGGCAGTCCGAACAGGCCGACCGGGCCGCCATCGCGGCCGCCGCGACCCCGCTCACCGCGAGCAACTTCCGCTACACGCTGTCGCAGACGTCGTCGTCCCTGATCGGCGCGCTCGACTCGGCGCTGCCGAACGTGACCATGGCCGCGGTGGCCGACGACGCGAACCGCACCCCGAGCTGCGGCAGCGCCCCGTCGGTCACGAACCGCACCGCGTACTACTGCTGGAACGACGGCGACCAGGACACGAGCGCCTGGTACCCGCAGGGCATCACCACCAGCTCGGACGCGTACGCGGAGGGCACCTACGACGGCAAGCGGATCAACCTGGTGAGCTGGTACGACCACGCCGAGGACGGTATCGACAAGGGCGTGCGCATCAGCGTGTCCAACCTGTCGGCGAGCGCGTCGGCCCCGCCGTACCGCCACCTGCTGCTGGTGGAGCCGAGCGGCACGACGAGCGCGCCGTCGTTCAAGCCCATCGACATCCATGCGGGCGGCATCATGTGGTACGGCAACCTGCTGTACGTGGCGGACACGGGCGGCGGCTTCCGGGTGTTCGACCTGGACCACCTGTGGCAGGTCTCGACGGGTGAGGCCTCGAAGATCGGCCGGCAGGCGGACGGCTCGTACCAGGCCTTCGACTACAAGTACGTGCTGCCGCAGACCGCGAAGTTCACCGACTCGACGGCGGGCGGGTACGCGCAGCTGCAGCACTCCTCGGTCTCGCTGGACCGGACGAGCACGCCGGACTCGGTGGTCGTCAGCGAGTACCGCAGCGCCGACGACATCGAGGCCGGTGCGCAGGTCAGGACGATCCGCGTGCCGATCGACTACACGAACCGGTACCTGAAGCCGGCGTCGGACGGGATCATCAAGGCGACCGAGGCCTACCGGACGGATCTGGAGAGCGTGCAGGGCTCGACGGCGATCAACGGGGAGTTCTTCTTCTCGCAGAGCGACGGCGACACCTTCTCCGACCCGAACTCGGACGGTGACCTGCACACGTTCGTCGCGCCGTCGGGCTCGATCGTGCGGCACGGCAACGCGCTGACGGTGGGGTCGGAGGACCTGTCCTACGACCCGACGCGGGACTACCTGTGGTCGCTCGGCGAGTACCCGGGCTACCGGTGGGTGTACGCGGCGGACGCGTCGTCGTTCTGAGGCTCCCGCCCCGGCGCCACACCTGCCGTGTCAGGCGTACGGGTCACCCGCGTGACCTGTACGTCTGACACGTCAGCCGGACCGGCCTGCGGCGAGTCGTGTGCTGTTCACCGGGTCGGGCCGAACCTAGGGTGGTCCCGTGACGCGTCGCATCGAGGACTACGGGATGGTCGGTGATCTCCAGACCGCCGCACTGATCGGCCGGGACGGGTCGGTCGACTGGATGTGCCTGCCGCGCTTCGACTCCCCGGCGTGCTTCGCCGCGCTGCTCGGGGACGAGCGGCACGGGTCGTGGCGCCTGGGCCCGACGTCGGGCGGCGACTGCACGAGCCGGCGCTACCGGGACGGCACGCTGGTCCTGGAGACGGAGTGGGACCTGCCCGAGGGGCGGGTCCGGGTGATCGACCTGATGCCGCCGCGCGGTGACGAGGCCGACCTGGTCCGGATCGTCGAGGGGGTCAGCGGCCACGTCGCCATGACCACCGAGCTGCGGCTCCGGTTCGACTACGGGAACATCGTGCCCTGGATCACGCAGGACGGCGACGCGCTGCGCGCCGTGGCGGGCCCGGACTCCGTCCGCATCGACTCGGTGGTCCCGATGATGCGGGAGGGCGTGAGCGACGGGTCGGTGCTGCGCGCGGAGTTCACGGTCGGGCCCGGCGACCGGGTGCCCTTCGTCCTGAACTATCACGCGTCCCACCTGGAGACCCGGGAACCGGTCGAGCCGTACGCGGCCCTGCGCGACACCGAGGACTTCTGGCACACCTGGCTCGAGGGCTGCAGCTACACCGGGCAGTGGCCCGACGCCGTGCACCGCTCGCTGATCACGCTGAAGGCCCTCACCTACGCCCCGACGGGGGCGATCGCCGCGGCGGCCACGACGTCGCTGCCCGAGCAGCTCGGGGGCAGCCGCAACTGGGACTACCGGTACTGCTGGCTGCGCGACGCCGGTCTCACGCTGCAGGCCCTGATCGGCACCGGCTTCATCGACGAGGCGCGCGAGTGGCGGGCGTGGCTCCTGCGGGCCGTGGCGGGCGACCCGGCGGACCTGCAGATCATGTACGGGCTCGACGGCCGTCGGCGGCTGCCGGAGTACACGCTCGACTGGCTGCCGGGCTTCGAGGGTTCCTCGCCGGTCCGGATCGGCAACGATGCGGCCAGCCAGCTCCAGATCGACGTGTGGGGCGAGACGCTGGACGCCCTGCACCAGGCGCGCGAGGCGGGGCTGGAGCAGGACGACGACGTCTGGCGGCTGCAGCGGGCCCTGCTGGAGCACCTCGAGGAGCACTGGGACGACCTCGACAACGGGCTCTGGGAGGTGCGCGGCCCGCGCCGCGCGTTCGTGCACTCGCGCGTCATGGCCTGGGCGGGCTTCGACCGGGCCGTCCGCGCCGTCGAGAAGTACGGCCTGGTCGACGAGCCCGTCGAGCGCTGGCGCGCCGTGCGCGACCGGATCCACGACGACGTGTGCACCAACGGGTTCGACGCCGGGCGGAACACGTTCACGCAGTTCTACGGCTCGGACGGGCTCGACGCCGCGCTGCTGCTGATCGGTCAGGTCGGCTTCCTGCCCTGGGTCGACCCCCGCGTCGTCGGCACCGTGGACGCCGTGCAGCGCGAGCTCGGCCAGGACGGGCTGCTGCGGCGGTACCACAACGAGGCCGACGACCAGGTGGACGGCCTGCCCGGTGCCGAGGCGACGTTCCTGGTGTGCAACTTCTGGCTGGTCGACGCGCTGCACGGCATCGGCCGGGTCGAGGAGTCCGTCGCCCTGTTCGAACGGCTCCTCGCCGTGCGCAACGACCTGGGGCTGCTCAGCGAGGAGTACGACCCGGCCACCGGCCGGCACCTCGGCAACACGCCCCAGGCCTTCAGCCACCTCGGCCTGGTCAACAGCGCGCTACGCCTGGGTCAGCCCCGCGAGTCGCGCCAGGCGACCCAGTCCGTGACCGTCGACAGGTCGTAGTCCGGGCCGCTCACCCCGACGGTGAACAGCGTGGCCCCGGCCGCCACCAGCGCCTCGCCGTCCACCGCGGGCGAGCCCTGCGCCTGCACCGAGCGCTCGACCAGGTTCGCCGTGTCCCGCCCGACGGCGGCACCGTGCTCGTCGAGGATCGCGGACTTGCTCGTCAGGGTCTGCACGTCGCCGAACGCGTGCCAGATGTCGGCGTGCTCGGCCACGATCCGCAGCGTCTTGCGCACGCCACCGCCGCCGATCAGGACCGGGATCTCGCGCGACGGCGCCGGGTTGCCGGCCGCCAGCCGGGCCTTGATCCGCGCCATCGCGTCGGCCAGGCTCGCGATCCGCGACCCCGGCGTACCGAACTCGTAGCCGAACTCGTCGTAGTCCTTCTCGAACCAGCCGGCGCCCAGGCCCAGGATCAGCCGCCCGCCCGAGATGTGGTCGACCGTGCGCGCCATGTCCGCCAGCAGGTCCGGGTTGCGGTAGCCGATGCCGCTCACGAGGGCGCCGATCTCCACGCGCTCGGTCTGCTCCGCCCACGCCCCGAGCATGGTCCAGCACTCGAAGTGCTTGCCCTCGGGGTTGCCCCGCAGCGGGAAGAAGTGGTCCCAGTTGAAGATGATGTCGACGCCGGCGTCCTCGGCGCGGAGCACCGCGTCGCGGATCGCGGAGTAGTCGGCGTGCTGGGGCTGGAGCTGAACACCGATGCGGATCGGGCGGTCTGTCATGGCGGCAGCCTACGACCCGCCAGAGATCCGGCAGCCCATGGCCCGCCGGATCCGATAGCCTCTGCCGCACGTGACACGGGGTGCCCTGCCAGGGCTGAGACCACACCCGTCGAACCTGATCCAGATCATGCTGGCGAAGGGATGTCCATCGTGACTTCTTCCGTTGTCCCCGTCTCCACCGAGTCCCCGGCCGACGCCGCCGTCCGCCCCTTCACCGAGGAGGCCTGGGACCGCATCGCGGGCTGGCGCGACGCCGTCGAGCACATGCCGTTCATCGTGGCGCTCGCGGACGGCTCGCTGCCCGCCGGGTCCTTCGCGTTCTACCTCGCCCAGGACGCCGCCTACCTGCGCGAGTACTCGCGCATCATGGCGCGCGCCGCGCAGGCGGCGCCCGACCCGGCCGCGCAGGGCTTCCTCGCGCGGTCGTCCGTGACGGCCCTCGAGGTCGAGACAGTGCTGCACCGCGACTGGCTGGGCGCGCACGCCGGGCTGGCGGCCGGCGACGTCGCCGCGGTCGAGCCGTCACCCGTGACAGCGGCCTACACCGGCCACCTGCACGCCGCGGCGTCGGGCAGCTACGCCGAGACGGTCGCCGCGCTCCTGCCCTGCTTCTGGCTCTACGCGCACGTCGGGAGCGTGCTCGTGGACCTGGCCGGACGCCGCCCCGGCGGCCTCGCGGGCCACCCGTACGCGGCCTGGATCGGCACCTACGGCGACGAGGCCTTCCAGGAGTCGACCCGGCAGGCCCGCCGGCTGGCCGACGACGCGGCCCGCTGGGTCTCCCCGGACGAGCGCGGGCGCATGCTGCGGGCGTTCGAGATCTCGTCGGTGCACGAGTACCTGTTCTTCGAGCAGGGCCTGACCGCCCCCACCTGGCCGACGCCGCCCGTCCGGGCCTGAGGTGTGCCTGCCTGACGCGTGTCGGCCTGAGGCGTGTCGGCCGGGCGCGAGATCGTGTCCTGAGGTCGAGACTAGGGGGTGACGCCGGCCGCCGGCGTCACCCCTCCAGGACAGGAGCACCGATGCCGAGCTACAGCACCACCGCCGCGATCGACGCCTCGCCCGAGGCCGTCTGGGCGGTCTTGTCCGACGTCGAGCACATGCCCGACTGGACGTCGTCCATGACGTCGGTCGAGATCATCGACGGGCCCAACCCGCCGGACGTCGGCACGCAGGTGCGGATCGAGCAGCCCAAGCTGCCGCTCGCGATCTGGCTGATGGACGAGTGGGACCCGCCGCGCCACTTCGCGTGGATCAGCGAGGCGCCCGGCCTGACCACCCAGGCGGAGCACCTGGTCGAGCCGCTGCCCGACGGCCGCTCCCGCGTGACCCTCGCGATCACGCAGACCGGCGGGCTGGCCTGGCTGCTCGGCAACCTGGTGCGGCGGCGCACGCGGCGGTACGTCGACACCGAGCTGGCCGGGCTCGAGGCCCGGGTCACCCAGCAGGGCTGACGCCGGGCGCCGCGCGCCGCCGTCGGCCAGGGACCCGCCCGGGCGCCGCCTCAGGCCCGGGTGGCCACCGCGAACACCCGACGGAACGCCAGCGGCGTGCCGTGCGGCTGCTCGGGGTACGCCTCCCGGAGCGCCGCGCCGAACTCCTCCTCGAACCGGGCGCGCAGGGCCGGGTCCTTCGCCTCCAGCGCCTGGAGGGTGGGCTGGGCGCCGGTCGCCGAGATCCAGCGCAGCACCGGGTCCGGCCCCTGCAGCACGTGCGTGTAGGTGGTCTCCCATGCGTCGACTGACCAGCCCGGCCGGGCCAGGATCTCCAGGTACTCGGCCGGGTCGGCGGTGGCCCGCCGCTCGACCGGCCCGACGACGTCGGCGTACGGCGCGCGGGCGGCGACCTCTCGCAGGAGCCGGTGGCTGGGCGCGTCGTGGTTGCCCGGCACCTGGAACGCGAAGGTCTGCGTGGCGCGGTCGGCGAGCCTCGTGAGGAGCTCGCGGTGCCCCGGGACCCATTGGAGCGCCGCGTTGCTGATCACGAGGTCGGCGGTGTGCTCGTCGGTGCTCAGGTCGGCCAGCACGTACTCGGTGCCCGGGTCGGCGGCGCGGGCCCGGTCGATCATGGCGGGGGAGGCGTCCACCCCGGTGACGTGGGCCTCGGGCCAGCGGGTGCGGAGCACCGGGGTGAGGTGACCCGGGCCGCACCCGAGGTCGACGATCGTGGCGGGTGTGCCCGGCACGCGGGCGACCAGCTCCGTGAACGGCCGGGACCGCTCGTCCGTGTACTGCAGGTAGGCGCCGGGGTTCCAGTCGGCCATCGCAACTCCTCGCCGTCGAGTATCTTGACGTCAAGATACATCACGACGGGGTGTGCGGACGCCGGTGCGCGCCGCAGCCCAGCGATTGCGCCCGGAACAGGCGTTGTTCCGGGCGCGATCGCTGGGCTGGCGGGTGTGTGGGCTGCGGCAGCCGTCGTCGGCTACGCGACCTCGATGTAGTCCAGCTCCGTGAACGCCGTCCCCTTACCCAGCCGGATGGTGTTCCAGCCGGCCTGGAGCGTGATGTCCTTGCTGGACTGCTGCCAGTTGTCCCAGCCGGTGATCGGGTAGCTGATGGATCCGGCCGACGACCCGTTGACCGTGACCGTGTGCGACGCCGTCACGGCCGAGCCGTTGGCGTAGCCCACGTGCAGCGTGTAGCTGCCGGACGTCGGCACGTAGATCGAGCCGACGTCGACCCAGCTGTCGGCGTGGTCGATGTACGCGGCGACCTTGCCGTCCGACGCGCCGGCCGCGTTCTCGCGGACCGTGCAGTTGTTCAGGGTGCCGCGCTCGGCCTCGTAGCGCACCCGGCTGCCGCGGACCACGGGGTTCCCGTTCGCCCAGCCGAGGTCGGCGACGTACATGCCGCGCCCGCCGGCGTCCCGGTGCCCGTGGAACACGAGCTTGTCGCCCCCGGCGTCCCGCAGCACGTCGGCGCCGCCGGGGCCGGACACCGCGCCGTCGAGCGAGTCGGTGGTCATGAGGAACCGGAACGCCTTGGTGTAGGGGCCGGTGATCGAGTCGGCCACCGCGTAGTTCGTGCCGTACGAGTTGGTGCTGTACGGGCCCGCCGAGTAGAAGAGCACGTACTTGCCGCCCACCTTGGTCACGACGGGCGCCTCGATGATGCCGGCCTCGTCGGCCCGGTCGTTGCGCAGCACCTGGGTGGCGCCGCCCTGGAACGTGAGGCCGTCCGCGGCCACGCGCTGCACGTGGATCCAGGTGGTGGCGCCGATGGCGTTGCCGTCGTTCTTCCACAGGATGTACCGGGTGCCGTCGGTGTCGACGAAGCTGGACGCGTCGATCGCGCCGCCCGCCTCCAGCGGGCAGATCAGCGGATCGCTGCCGACGGGGACGAACGGGCCGCCGGGGGAGTCGGCCAGCGCCGCGCCGATGCACTGGCGGCCCGACGCGTTGTGCCAGGCCGTGTAGTAGAGGAGGTACTTGCCGTCGGCGCGCTGCGAGACGTCGGGCGCCCAGGTGCGCCCGGTCTTGGCCCACGCGCCGAGGGTCGGCAGGGCGTCGGTGGACTGGAAGGTCCACGGCCCGTCCGGGTCGGGTGCGGTGGCCCAGGGCAGGTTCTTGCCCTGGTTGGTGGCGTACGCGTAGTAGGTGTTCCCGAACTTCGACACGTCGGGGTCGGGGAAGTCGCGGTCGAGCACGAGGCTCGGCCGGACGGTCGTCTGGATGGCGGCGTCGGTGGCGGCTGCGTCGGCATTGAGTGTGTCGGCGCGGGTTGCCGCGTCCGCGGGAGCGACGACGGCGGGGGCGCCGTCGTCGGCCGGTGCCGCGACCGCGGGAGCGACCGTGAGGGCGCCGGCGGCGAGGGCGGCGGCCGCCGCACCGGCGACAAGCTTGAGCGGGCTGAAGCGAGGAAGTACCACGTTGAACCTCCGGGCGATCGAAACTCGACGGGTGAATTGTCGCCATCTCGCGGTCCTGTGTAAAGACCCTGGCCCTCGCCGGGCGCCTCGCGGGTGATTCCGGTCCAACGTTAGATCGGTTCGACGCCGGCGCCCGGACCGCCCGCGCCAGTTCTGTGCGGACGCCGTCCGCAGGTCGGATGCCGCCGTCATCCGGGTGCCGCCGTCGTCCTGCTGCCGTCGTCCTGCTGCTCGCGCGCTGTGAGTGGCCGCGCCGTCGGCAGTTTGCAGTGCTGTCGGCAGTTTGCACCACAGAGTCGGCAGTTTTTTTTTTCGGTCGGCCCCGGACTCCTTCCCCCCCCCCCCAAACACCCAACCACCCCCCCCACCCC
>NZ_JBHWLR010000023.1:6664-20239 GCF_042731755.1 Promicromonospora sp. NPDC059942 | reverse complement strand
GTTGTACCACAGGGGTGGGGCGTTTTCTTTGGAGGTCGACACGTTCTTGTGCCGACCTCAACGCAAACTGCCGACCGCCCGGCAAGCTGCCGACCGCGCAGCAAACTGCCGACCTCAAGGCATGCTGCCGACCGTGCTGTGTGCCGATGGCGCGCTGCGTACTGCCGTCCGTGGCCGCACCACGAGATCGGTCGGCTGCATCGAGACCGGTCCATCGATGGACCGGTCTCGAGGCAACCGACCGATCTCAACGCAGGCGACTGACCCCAGGGCCGGCAAGGCCCAGTCACCCGATCGATCTCGCGGCGGGCGACAGCACCGCCCACTGCCGACCGCGCCGCGCCCCGCCCCAGCCCGCTGAGTGCTGGGTATTTGTTGAGCCAACCGCCTCGAACCCACAAATACCCAGCACTCAACGAGGGGGGAGGGAGGGGTCAGGGGGTCAGCAGGACCTTGCCCGTTGTCGCGCGGGACTCCAGCGCCTGGTGCGCCTCGCCTGCGTCGGCGAGCGGGTACGTCGCCCCGATGCGGACGTCCAGGTCGCCCGACGCCGCGGACGACAGCACCTCCGACGTGCGCCACTCCAGCTCCGCGCGCGTGAGGGCGTAGTGCGCGATCGTCGGCCGGGTGAGGTACAGCGAGCCACCCCTGTTGAGCCGCTGCGGGTCGAACGGCGGCACCTGGCCCGACGACCCGCCGAACAGCACGAGCATCCCGCGCGGGCGCAGCGAGGCCAGCGACGCCTCGAAGGTGCTCCGGCCCACGCCGTCGTAGACCACGTGCATGCCCTGGCCGTCGGTCAGCTCGCGCACGACCGCGGGCAGCTCGGCGGTGATGTCGGCCATCGCGGCGTAGTCGATGGTGTGCGCCGCGCCGGCGGCGGCGGACAGCGCCGCCTTCTCCGGCGTCGAGACCGTGGTCACGACCCGGCCGCCGCGCGCGACGGCGAGCTGGGTGGCCAGCAGCCCGACGCCGCCCGCGCCCGCGTGCAGCAGCACGTCGTGCCCCGGCTGCACCTCGAACGTGGACCGCACGAGGTAGTGCGCGGTGATCCCCTGCAGGGGGAGCGCGGCGGCGGTGGTCAGGTCGAGCCCGGCGGGCACGTGCACGACGCCGGAGGCGTCGACGGCGACCAGCTCCGCGTACGAGCCGGGTCCGTCGTGCCAGGCCACGCGGTCGCCGACGGCGAAGCCGGTGACGCCCTCGCCCAGCGCCTCGACGGTGCCCGCGCCCTCGGCGCCGACGACGTGCGGGTACTGCATCGGGTACACGCCGGCGCGCTTGTAGGTGTCGATGAAGTTGACGCCGGCCGCGGCGACGCGGAGCAGGAGCTGCCCCGGTCCGGGTTCCGGGTCGGGGAGCTCGGTGTACGACAGGACCTCGGGGCCGCCCGCCTCACGGGCTACGACTGCACGCATGGGCCGAGCCTACGTCGCGTGCGGCGGGGCCCGACGGCGGGGCCCGACGGCGGGTCCCCTGTCCGCGGTACGGAACAGGTTTCGCCCCCGCTGCATAACTATGTACACTACCGAATATGTCCAGCAGCCAGCTCATCCGAGTCGCCGTCGCGGGCGCTTCCGGCTACGCGGGCGGAGAGGTCCTGCGCCTCCTCGCGGCCCACCCCTTCGTCGAGATCGGCACCCTCACCGCGCACGCGAGCGCCGGTTCGAGCCTCGGCGAGGTCCAGCCGCACCTGCGCGGCCTCGCGCACCGCATCCTGGAGCCCACCACGCCCGACACGCTCGCCGGCCACGACGTCGTGGTGCTCGGCCTGCCGCACGGCGCGTCGGGCCAGGTCGCTGCCCAGCTTCCGGACGACGTCCTGGTCATCGACCTGGGCGCCGACCACCGGCTGGAGTCGGCGAGCGACTGGGAGCAGTTCTACGGCTCGACGCACGCGGGGACCTGGCCGTACGGCATGCCCGAGCTGATCCACGCCGAGACGCCGGGCGCCGACGCGACCGCCGACGACCTGAGCACCGCCCCCCGCCAGCGCGACAAGCTGCCCGGCGCCCGCCGCATCGCCGTGCCCGGCTGCAACGTCACGGCGGTGACGCTGGGCCTGCAGCCCGGTGTCGCCGCGGGCGTGGTCGAGGCCACCGACATCGTGGCCGTGCTGGCCAACGGCTACTCGGGCGCGGGCAAGGCGCTCAAGCCGCACCTCCTGGCGAGCGAGGCCCTCGGTTCGGCCCAGCCGTACGGCGTGGGCGGCACGCACCGGCACATCCCGGAGATCCAGCAGAACCTGCGGGTGGCCGGCGCGCCCGAGGTCGGCATCAGCTTCACGCCCACCCTCGTGCCGATGGCGCGCGGCATCCTCGCGACCGCGACCGCCCGGCTGGCGAAGGGCGCCGACCCGGAGCAGGTCCGCGCCGCCTGGGAGGCCGCCTACGCCGACGAGCCGTTCGTGCACCTGCTGCCCGAGGGGCAGTGGCCCAGCACGGCGATGACGCTCGGCGCCAACACGGCCCTGGTCCAGGTCGCCGTCGACGCGGCCGCGCGCCGGGTCGTCACGGTCACGGCCATCGACAACCTGGTCAAGGGGACCGCGGGCGCCGCGGTCCAGTCCATGAACCTCGCCCTCGGCCTGCGGGAGACCGCCGGCCTCATCACCGAAGGAGTCGCACCATGACGGTGACCTCCCCGCAAGGGTTCCGCGCCGCCGGGGTCACGGCGGGCCTGAAGGCCTCCGGTCGGCCGGACCTGGCGCTGGTCGTCAACGACGGCCCCGAGTTCTCCGCCGCCGCGGTGTTCACGAGCAACCGCGTGGTCGGCGCGCCGGTCATGTGGTCGCGCCAGGCCGTGAAGGACGGCGCCGCCCGCGCCGTCGTGCTCAACTCCGGCGGCGCCAACGTGTGCACCGGACCGGGCGGGTTCCAGGACGCGCACGCCACCGCGGAGAAGGTCGCCGGCGAGCTCGGCATCGGCGCCATCGACGTGCTGGTCGCCTCCACCGGCCTGATCGGCGTCCGCCTGGCCGCGGACAAGCTGCTCGCGGGCGTGCCCGTCGCGGTCGGCGCGCTCGCCGCCGACGACGCGGCCGGCAAGGCCGCCGCCACCGCCATCATGACCACGGACACCGTGGCCAAGACGGCGGTGCGCACCGTCGAGACGCCGTCGGGCACCTTCACGGTGGGCGGCATGGCCAAGGGCGCGGGCATGCTCGCCCCCGCCCTGGCGACGATGCTGTGCGTGGTGACCACGGACGCCGTCGTCCCCGCCGCGGACGCCGACGCCGCCCTGCGCGCCGCCACGCGCGTCACCTTCGACCGCGTCGACTCCGACGGCGCCATGTCCACCTCGGACACCGTGGTGCTCATGGCCTCGGGCGCCTCCGGCGTCACGCCCGACCTGGCAACACTCACCGCGGCCGTCACCGAGATCTGCGCCGACCTCGCCCGGCAGCTCGTCGCGGACGCCGAGGGCGCGTCCCACGACATCGCCATCACCGTCACGAACGCGACCACCGAGGACGCCGCGCTGGCCGTCGCCCGGGCCGTCAGCCGGTCCAACCTGGTCAAGGCCGCCGTGTTCGGCAACGACCCGAACTGGGGCCGCATCCTGTCCCAGGTCGGCACCGTCCCCGAGGACGTCGCGCCGTTCGACCCGGCCGAGCTCGACGTGAGCGTCAACGGCGTCCTGGTCTGCAAGGCGGGCGGCGCCTACGAGCCGCCGGAGAAGGTCGACATGGCCGCGGCCCGCGAGGTCACGTTCACCATCGACCTGCACGCCGGCGACGCCGAGATCACGCTGTGGACCAACGACCTCACGCACGACTACGTCCACGAGAACAGCGCGTACAGCACATGAGCAGCGACATCGTGAACGGGCTGCGGCCCGACCAGAAGGCCGAGGTGCTCATCGAGGCCCTGCCCTGGCTGCAGGAGTTCTCGGGCGCGCTCGTCGTGGTCAAGTACGGCGGCAACGCCATGATCGACGCCGAGCTCAAGGCCGCCTTCGCGCAGGACATGGTGTTCCTGCGGCAGGTGGGGCTGCGGCCCGTCGTCGTGCACGGCGGGGGACCGCAGATCAACGCCATGCTCGACCGGCTCGGCATCGAGTCGGAGTTCAAGGGCGGCCTGCGCGTCACCACGCCGGAGGCCATGGAGATCGTGCGCATGGTCCTCACGGGCCAGGTCAGCCGGGAGCTCGTGGGCCTGATCAACGCCCACGGCCCCGTCGCCGTCGGCCTGTCCGGGGAGGACGGCGGCCTGCTCGGCGCTCAGCGCCGGCACGCGATCGTCGAGGGCGTGCCCGTCGACGTCGGCCTCGTGGGCGACGTCGTCCAGGTGGACCCGCGCGCCGTGGAGGACCTGCTGGAGGCCGGGCGCATTCCCGTCGTCTCCACGATCGCGCCCGACAAGGACGACCCCACCCAGGTGCTCAACGTCAACGCGGACACCGCGGCCTCCGCGCTCGCGGTGGCGCTTGGCGCGAAGAAGCTCATCGTGCTGACCGACGTCGAGGGCCTGTACACGGACTGGCCCGACAAGGGCTCGCTCGTCGAGCGGATCACGGCGCCCGAGCTGGCCGAGCTGCTGCCCACCCTCCAGGCCGGGATGGTGCCCAAGATGGAGGCATGCCTGCGCGCCGTCGAGGGCGGCGTGGGCGCCGCGACGGTCATCGACGGACGGCAGCCGCACAGCGCGCTGCTGGAGGTCTTCACCACGCGGGGCAACGGCACGATGGTGGTCGCGGGGCCTGCACCGGCAGAGGACGCCGAGGCCTTCGAGGCCCAGGAAGGAACGGACGCATGAGCACGGTGATCCCGGCCGACGAGAGCGCGGCCCTGACGGCCGACGGCTCCGTCGCCGCATGGACCCAGCGGTACTCGGGCGCGGTGATGGACACGTTCGGCCCGCCGCAGCGCGTGCTGGTGCGCGGCGAGGGCGCCTACGTGTGGGACGCCGACGGCAAGCGCTACCTCGACCTGCTCGCGGGCATCGCGGTGAACGCGCTGGGCCACGCCCACCCGACGCTGACGGCCGCGATCAGCGCCCAGCTCGGCACGCTCGGGCACGTCTCCAACTTCTTCGGCACGCCCGCCCAGATCGCGCTCGCCGAGACGCTGCTGCGTGTGGCCGAGGCACCGGAGGACTCGCGCGTGTTCCTCACCAACTCGGGCACCGAGGCGGTCGAGGCGGCGTTCAAGATGACGCGCCGGGTCGCGACGTCGTCCGGCGTCGGCACGCGCACGCGCGTGCTCGCCCTGGAGGGCGGCTTCCACGGCCGGTCGATGGGCGCGCTCGCGCTGACCGCGAAGGCCGCGTACCGCGAGCCGTTCGAGCCGCTCCCGGGCGGCGTCGAGCACCTGCCGTTCGGCGACCTCGCCGCTCTGGAGGCCGCGTTCACGCCGCAGTCCGTCGCCGAGCACGGCGAGGTCGCGGCCCTGGTGGTCGAGCCCGTGCAGGGCGAGGCCGGCGTGCGGCCACTGCCGCCCGGCTACCTCGCGGCCGCCCGCCGCCTGACCCGGGCGCACGGCGCGCTGCTCGTGCTGGACGAGGTCCAGACGGGCGTCGGCCGGTGCGGCTCGTGGTTCGCCTACCAGCAGCCGGAGATCGGCGGCGGCATCGTGCCCGACGTCGTCACGGTCGCCAAGGGCCTCGGCGGTGGCTTCCCCGTCGGCGCGGTGATCGCGTACGGCGACGCCGCGCGCCTGCTCGGCCGCGGTCAGCACGGCAGCACGTTCGGCGGCAACCCCGTGGCCTCGGCGGCGGCGCTCGCGACGCTCGGCGTGATCGAGCGCGACGGCCTGCTGACCAACGTGCGCGAGGTCGGGGCGCTGCTGCGCCAGGAGATCGAGATGTGCGGCAGCCCGCTCGTCAAGGAGGTCCGCGGCCGCGGGCTGCTGCTCGCCGTCGTGCTCAACGAGCCGGTGGCGCCGCAGGTGGCCGCCGCCGCCCTGGAGGCCGGACTCATCGTCAACGCGGTGGCGCCGGACGCGATCCGGCTCGCCCCGCCCCTGATCCTGACCGCGGAGCAGGCCACGGAGGCCGCCCGCTTCTTCGCCTCGCTCTCCGAGCACGTCCAGACCCCGGAGGACCCCGCATGACCCGCCACTTCCTGCGCGACGACGACCTGACGCCCGCCGAGCAGAAGGCCGTCCTGGAGCTCGGCCTCGCCCTGCGCGCCGACCGGTACGCGAAGCGTCCGCTGGAGGGCCCGAAGGCCGTCGCGTTCATCACCGACAAGCCGACGCTGCGCACCCAGGTGTCGTTCGCGGCCGGGATCGCCGAGCTCGGCGGGTTCCCGCTCGTGGTGGACGGCCGGCTCGCCCAGATCGGCGTGCGCGAGTCCGTCGCGGACACCACGCGCGTGCTCGACCGGCAGGTGTCCGCGATCGCGTGGCGCACGTTCGGGCAGGACCGCATCGAGGAGATGGCGTCCGTCTCGCGCGTGCCCGTGGTCAACGCCCTCACCGACGACTTCCACCCCTGCCAGATCCTCGCGGACCTGCTCACGGTGGCGCAGCACCGGGGGCTGGACAGCCTGCCCGGCACCACGTTCGCCTACGTGGGCGACGCCGCGAACAACATGGGCAACTCCTACCTGCTGGGCTGTGCGACGGCCGGCCTGCACGTGCGGATCGCGGGCCCGGAGGGCTACCTGCCCGACGCCGCCATGGTCGCCCGGGCGGCCGAGATCGCCGCGACCACGGGCGGCTCGGTGACCGTGACGACGTCCGCCAAGGAGGCCGTGGCCGGCGCGGACGTCGTGGCCACCGACACCTGGGTGTCGATGGGCGACGAGGACGAGGCCGAGGCGCGGTCCAAGCCGTTCTGGGACTACCAGGTCAACGCGGAGCTGCTCGCGGCCGCCGCGCCGGACGCGCTCGTGCTGCACTGCCTGCCGGCGTACCGCGGCAAGGAGATCACCGCCGACGTCATCGACGGGCCGCAGTCCGTGGTCTTCGACGAGGCCGAGAACCGCCTGCACGCGCAGAAGGCGCTGCTGGCCTGGCTGCTGGAGCAGGGCTGATGGTCACCCGGCAGCCGGCGACGACGGCGACCACCGCGACCACGAAGGCGGCCCGGCACGCCCGGATCACCGCGATCGTCACGCGCAACGCGATCCACTCGCAGGCCGAGCTGGCCGACGCGCTGGCGGCCGACGGCGTGAGCGTCACGCAGGGCACGCTGTCGCGTGACCTGATCGAGCTGCAGGCCGAGAAGGTCCGCGGCTCGGACGGCACGCTCGTCTACGCGGTCCCGGGCGAGGGCGGGGACCGCAGCGCCCAGTCCGACGCGAGCGAGGAGTACCTGTCCGCGCGGCTGGCCCGGCTCGCCAAGGAGCTGCTGGTCTCGGCCGAGTCGTCGGGCAACCTTGTGGTGCTCCGCACCCCGCCGGGGGCGGCAAACCTGCTGGCCTCAGCCATCGACCACTCCGTCTTCCCCGGGATGCTGGGGACCATCGCGGGGGACGACACGATCCTCGTGATCGCGCGCGACGCCGACGGCGCCGCACTCGCGGGCCGCTTCCTCGCGCTCAGCGCCTGAGAACCCACAAGAATTGCACCTGAACACCACCACCGGAAAGAGAACGTCAATCATGACTGAACGCGTCGTGCTCGCCTACTCGGGCGGCCTGGACACCTCCGTCGCCATCGGCTGGATCGCCGAGGCCACCGGGGCCGAGGTGGTCGCCGTGGCCGTCGACGTCGGCCAGGGCGGCGAGGACATGAACGTCATCCGCCAGCGCGCGCTGGACTGCGGCGCCGTCGAGGCGTATGTCGCCGACGCGCGCGACGAGTTCGCCGCCGAGTACTGCATGCCCGCGCTGCGGGCCAACGGCATGTACCTCGACCGCTACCCGCTGGTCTCCGCCATCTCGCGCCCCGTGATCGTCAAGCACATGGTGCGCGCCGCCCGCGAGTTCGGTGCCTCGACCGTGGCCCACGGCTGCACCGGCAAGGGCAACGACCAGGTCCGGTTCGAGGTGGCCACCACGTCGCTCGCGCCCGACCTCAAGTCGATCGCGCCGGTGCGTGATCTCGCGCTGACCCGCGAGAAGGCCATCGACTACGCGGAGAAGCACGACCTGCCGATCGCGACCACGAAGAAGAACCCGTTCTCGATCGACCAGAACGTGTGGGGCCGCGCCGTCGAGACGGGCTTCCTCGAGGACATCTGGAACGAGCCCACCAAGGACGTCTACTCCTACACCGACGACCCGACGTTCCCGCCGGTCGCCGACGAGGTCATCCTCACGTTCGAGCAGGGCATCCCCGTGGCGATCGACGGCGTGCCCGTCACCCCGCTGCAGGCCATCCAGGAGATGAACCGCCGTGCGGGCGCCCAGGGTGTCGGCCGCATCGACATCGTCGAGGACCGGCTCGTGGGCATCAAGTCCCGCGAGATCTACGAGGCTCCCGGTGCGATCGCGCTGATCGCTGCCCACCAGGAGCTGGAGAACGTCACGCTCGAGCGCGAGCAGGCCCGGTTCAAGCGCCAGGTCGAGCAGCGCTGGAGCGAGCTCGTCTACGACGGCATGTGGTTCTCGCCGCTGAAGAAGTCGCTGGACGTCTTCGTCGACGACACCCAGAAGTACGTCTCGGGCGACATCCGCATGGTGCTGCACGGCGGCCGGGCCACCGTGACCGGACGTCGCTCGGAGCAGTCGCTGTACGACTTCAACCTCGCCACCTACGACGAGGGCGACGCGTTCGACCAGTCGCAGGCCCGCGGCTTCATCGAGATCTACGGCCTCACCGCCAAGCTCGCCGCCGCGCGCGACGAGAAGTTCGGCAACGGCGTGGACCTCGGCGCCAAGGCGAACCTGACGGCAGGCGCGCTGTGAGCGAGCACGACGGCAAGGACGTCGAGCACGCGACCTCGCGGACCGTCGGCGGGCACACCGGCCCGAAGGTCGCCCTCTGGGGCGGCCGGTTCGCCGGCGGGCCGTCGCCGGAGCTGTCCGCGCTGTCGCAGTCGACGCACTTCGACTGGCGGCTCGCGCAGTACGACATCGCCGGGTCGCGGGCGCACGCCCGTGCCCTGGCGACCGCCGGCCTGCTCACCGAGCCGGAGCTCGCGCGGATGATCGACGCGCTCGACGTCCTGGAGCAGGACGTCGTCTCGGGCGCCTTCATGCCGGTGCTCGACGACGAGGACGTGCACACCGCGCTGGAGCGCGGCCTGCTGGAGCGCGCCGGCGACGAGCTGGGTGGCAAGCTGCGCGCCGGCCGGTCCCGCAACGATCAGATCGCCACGCTGGTGCGGCTGTACCTGCGCGACCAGGCCCGTACCGTGGGCACGCAGGTGCTCGACCTCGTGGACGAGCTCATCGTCCAGGCGGCCGCCGCCGGGAACGCCCCCATGCCGGGCCGCACCCACCTGCAGCACGCCCAGCCGGTGCTGCTGGCGCACCACCTGCTGGCACACGCGTGGCCGCTGCTGCGCGACGTGGACCGGTTCCTCGACTGGGACGTGCGCGCCTCGAAGTCGCCCTACGGCTCGGGTGCGCTCGCGGGTTCCTCGCTCGGCCTGGACCCGGCGGCCGTGGCCGCCGACCTGGGCCTGGAGGGCGGGCCGGTCGAGAACTCGATCGACGGCACGGCCTCGCGCGACGTGGCGGCCGAGTTCGCCTTCGTCGCGGCGATGATCGCGGTGGACCTGTCGCGGATCGCGGAGGAGGTCATCCTCTGGAACACCAAGGAGTTCGGGTTCGTCCGCCTCGACGACGCGTACTCCACGGGCTCGTCGATCATGCCGCAGAAGAAGAACCCGGACATCGCCGAGCTCGCGCGCGGCAAGGCCGGGCGCGTGATCGGTGACCTCACCGGCCTGCTCACCACGCTCAAGGGCCTGCCGCTCGCGTACAACCGCGACCTGCAGGAGGACAAGGAGCCGGTGTTCGACCAGGTGGCGACGCTCACGGCGGTGCTGCCCGCGTTCACGGGCATGGTGCGCACCATGGTGTTCGACACCGACCGCATGGCCGAGCTCGCGCCGCAGGGCTTCTCGCTCGCGACCGACATCGCCGAGTGGCTCGTCAAGCAGGGCGTCCCGTTCCGGGTGGCGCACGAGGTGGCCGGCTCCTGCGTGCAGGAGTGCGAGGCGCGCGGCATCGAGCTGTGGGACCTGTCCGACGAGGACCTGGCCAAGATCTCGGAGCACCTCACCCCCGACGTGCGCTCCGTGCTGTCGGTCGAGGGCTCGCTCGCCTCGCGCGACAACGTGGGCGGTACCGCCCCGGCGCGGGTCGCGGAGCAGATCGAGGCCGCCAAGGAGCGCTCCACGGAGTTCCGCTTCTGGGCCCAGCCGGAGTCCTGACGGGCGACTGGCTCGCGCGACCGCGCGGCGTCTACCCAGCGATTGTGCCCGGAATCCACGTGGATCCGGGCACAATCGCTGGGTAGACCTATGAGGGGAGCAGGATGACCGTCACGCCAGGGGTGCTGGGTGAGGTGCTGGGACGGATCCGGGTGGTCGACGCGCGTCTGATCTGCGTCGACGGGCCCGCCGGGTCGGGCAAGACGACGCTGGCCGCGCAGCTCGCGGACGCGCTGGAGGCCCCGGTGATCCACATGGACGACCTCTACGAGGGCTGGGCGGCAGGGCCCGACGGCGGCGCCGAGAACCTGCGCCGCTGGGTCCTGGACCCGCTGGTCGCGGGGGAGCAGGTGCGGTATCGGCGCTACGACTGGGTCGAGGGCGAATGGGCCGAGTGGCACGACGTCCCGCCGTCGGCCCACCTGGTGGTGGAGGGCTGCGGCGCGGGCGCGCGCCAGGTGGACGCCCTGGGCGCGTTCCGCATCTGGGTCCAGGCGGACGAGACCGAGCGGCTGCGCCGCGGCCTGGCGCGCGACGGCGAGGACGCCCGCGAGCACTGGCTGCGCTGGATGGCGGACGAGGCGGAGCACTACGCGCGGGAGCGCACCCGTGAACGGGCCGACCTGCACCTGGACGGGGTCGGCGCGCTGATCTGATGGAGCGGACGACCGAGGAGCCAACCCGAGTGACGCACCCATGACCGTGCCGGCCCGCCGGTTCTTCGACCGGCCCGTGGTCGATGTCGCGCGCGACCTGCTCGGCGCCACGCTGACCCGCCGTACCCCCGACGGCGCCGTCACGCTGCGGATCACCGAGATCGAGGCCTACGACGGGACGAACGACCCCGGCTCGCACGCCTTCCGCGGCCCGAGCCGGCGCAACGAGACGATGTTCGGCGAGCCAGGGCGGCTCTACGTGTACCGGCACCTGGGCCTGCACTACTGCGCCAACGTGGTCTGCGGTCCGGAGGGGACGGCGTCCGCGGTGCTGCTGCGCGCCGGCGAGGTGACGGGGCCCGGCCCCGAGGGGCTGGCGCTCGCACGGACTCGGCGCCTCGCCTCGGGCGTCGCGCGCACCGACCGTGACCTGGCCCGCGGACCCGCGCGCCTCACCGTCGCGCTCGGCCTCGACCTGTCCGACGACGGCGCCGACGTCACCGACCCGGAGGGCGCGGTGGTGCTGGAGGTCCCCGAAACACCGTCGGGCACCGTGCTGTCCGGGCCGCGCGTCGGCGTGAGCGGCGACGGCGGCCGCGCCGACCTGTTTCCGTGGCGCTTCTGGCTCGACGGCGAGCCGACGGTGTCGGTCTATCGCGCCGCGGCGAAAAGGCCCACGACGCGACGTCCGACACGAACCTAGTTCTCCTATGCCTAGTGCTGCTAGGGTAAGTATCCCTAGCAGCACTAGGCATAGGAGTGCAGGTGCACATCGACAAGGATCTGGTCGCGGCGTCCGCGACGCCGCTCGTCCTCGGCATCCTGTCCGACGGCGAGTCGTACGGCTACGCGATCCTCAAGCGCGTCAACGAGCTCTCCGGCGGCCGCATGGAGTGGACGGACGGCATGCTCTACCCCCTGCTCCACCGGCTGGAGCGCCTGGAATACGTCAAGGCGACGTGGGGCACGTCCGACGTCGGGCGGCGGCGCAAGCACTACGCGATCACCGCGTCGGGCAAGGAGGCGCTCGCGGAGCGGCGGCAGCAGTGGGCGGTCGTCTCCGACGCGCTCAAGCAGGTCTGGCAGGACGTCCAGCCCGGCCCCGCCGTCGCGGAGGGGTGGGCCTGATGAGCGACCAGAACGCGAACGGCGTCGGCCCGGCCCAGCAGACCGGGCCGGCCGAGCACGTCGTGCTGGAAGAACAGATCGACCTGTGGCGCGGCTACGTCCAGCGCCGTCGGGCGATCTCGGCGGCCGACGTCGACGAGATGGAGGACCACCTGCGCGGCCAGGTCAGCGACCTGACGGCGACCGGGCTGGAGGACGAGGAGGCCTTCCTCGTCGCGGTCAAGCGCATGGGCAACCTCGACGAGGTGTCCCGCGAGTTCGCGCGTGAGCACTCCGAACGGCTCTGGAAGCAGCTCGTGCTTGTCCCCGAGGAGCCGAGCGACGGCGGGCGCTGGCGCGAGCTGGCCGTCGTCCTGGCCCTCGCGGTCGGCGCGGGGATCGTGCTCAAGGTGCTGCTCGCCGCCACGACCGGCAACGAGCTGGTGCTCGTGCGCAACGCCGTCTTCGCCGTCCTGCCGTTCCTGGCCGGGTACTTCGTGTGGAAGCGGCACGTGCCGTGGCGGGTGAGCGCCCTGCTGGTCGCGATCACGACGGCGTTCGCGCTCGTGGTCAACCTGTACCCGTTCCAGCCGGGGGAGTTCGACGGACCGGGCATGACCGAGTTCCTCGCGATCACCCACACGCCCGTGGTGCTCTGGCTGCTGCTGGGCGTCGTGTACGCGGGCGGGGCGTGGCGGTCCGGCGCGCGCCGGATGGACTTCGTCCGGTTCACCGGCGAGCTCATCATCTACCTCGCGCTGATCCAGCTCGGCGGCGGGCTGCTGATCGGACTCACCTTCGGCTCGCTCAGCCTCGTCGGGGTCGACTTCGAGCCGTTCCTCGGCGACTGGCTCCTGCCGTTCGCCATCCCGGGTGCACTGCTGGTCGGCGCGTGGCTGGTGGAGGCCAAGAAGAACGTCGTCGAGAACATCGCCCCCGTGCTGACCCGGGTGTTCACGCCGTTGACGATCGTCATGCTGGTCGCGATCTTCGTGGTGCTGCTCGTCAACGGGCCGCTCACCGCGGTGGACCGGGACCTGCTCATCCTCATGGACGCGATCCTCGTGCTGGTCCTGTTCCTGCTGCTGTACTCGATCTCGGCCCGCGACCCGCTCGCGCCGCCCGGGATCTTCGACTGGCTGCAGCTCATCCTGGTCGGCGCGGCGCTCGCGGTGGACGCCGTGGCGCTGACCGCGATGCTCACGCGGATCGCCGAGTTCGGCTTCACGGCCAACAAGGTCGCGGCCCTCGGGCTCAACCTCGTGCTCCTGGTGCACCTCGCGTGGGCGGCGTGGCTGGCGACCGGCTTCGTCCGCGGGCAGCGCACGTTCGGCGCGATCGAGCGCTGGCAGACCCAGTACCTGCCGGTCTACGCGATCTGGGCCGCGATCGTGGTGGTGACGTTCGGCCCGATCTTCAACTTCGCCTAGCCCGCTTCGTTGAGTGCTGGGGTTTTTGTTTTTTTCCGGCCCGGAAAAAACAAAAAACCCACACCCCAAAAGGGCGGGGGGGGGGTGGGGTTTTTGGGGGGTTTCCCCACA
>NZ_JBHWLR010000023.1:0-6654 GCF_042731755.1 Promicromonospora sp. NPDC059942 | reverse complement strand
GTTCCGGACCGGAACAGCGCAAAAGTCCAGCACTCAACGGGTACGGGGGCGGGTTGGTTTCGTGGGAGTGCTTCCGAACACCCTTGCGTATATGCAACGGCGTCTGGGCGCGCGTGATGGCGGATGCTCGGGGATGATCCTTCGGTGGATCAGGAACGGGGTCGCGAGGAGTTCGCGCTGCACGCGTGGGTGGACGAGTCGATGCGCGCTGCGCGGGACGGGCGGGAAGGGCTGTACTTGCTGGCCGCCGTCGTGGCTGACCCGGGAGCCTGCGAAGTCGTCCGGGAGACATTGCAGACACTGTTGCTGCGCGGAGCCCGGCGGCTCCACTGGCGTGATGAGACCGGCGAGCGCCGGCGGAAGATCGCAGCTGCGCTCGGGTCACTCGACGTGGCTCATGTCGTCGTCGTCGGCGCGCCCATCGATCATCGCCGTCAGGAACGCGCGCGAGCGATCTGCATGGAGCGTCTGCTCTACGAGCTGGACCAGCTGGGGGTGCGTGAGGTCTATCTGGAGAGCCGGCACGGCTCGCTGAACAAGCGCGACATCCGTCTTGTCGACGCGCTGCGGCTCCGAGGCTCGATCTCCAGCGCGATCGTGGTGGACTTCGCCCTGCCCAACGACGAGCCGATGCTGTGGGCACCCGACGCTGTGGCCGGCGCCGTGAGCAGCGCTCGATTCGGCCAGGACGTCGAGACCGCGGAGGAACTTGGGGCGATCGACATCATCGACGTCAGGCTTGCCTAGACAGCGCGAAGGCCGGGCTCCCGTCGTCCGGCGGGGGGTCCCGGCCTCACTTCCTCTCCCCTGAGCCAGGGGCGGCAGAACAAGACTACGTTCGACCTCGGGATCGCGCCAACGTGATTCGGACGACGGCGGCCGTCAGGACGGGTACGTCTCCCGCAGCACCCGTGCCAGGTGGCGGACGATCTCCCGCGGCCCCGACCTCGCCGTGCCCCGCTCGACGTCGCTGTTGTAGTTCGTGTTGGTGTTCACGTCGTACGTCAGCACCCGGCCGTCGGCCGTGCGGATGTTCTCGATGCCCGCCACCTCGATGCCGTGCCGCTCGGTGAAGGCGAGGTACTTGGCCACCACCGGGTCGTCGTAGCCCTCGCGCTCGGAGAACAGGCCCCAGTCGTCGTCGGGCGCCATGGAGATGGTCGCGCCGACCGGCGGGATCGGACGGCCCGTCTCCGGGTCGATGACGCACGCGTCGGCGGGGCAGAGCTGGAACCCGCCGCGCTCGGTGTCGCCGCGGACGGCGTACACCATCTCGCCGCCCACGATCTCGACGCGCGTGATGCCGCCGTCGGCCGCCACGACGTACTCCTGGATGAGCGTGATGCCGTCCACGGGCTCCTCGTACTCGTCGGACCCGACGTAGTCGGCGAGGTCCTCGAACGAGTCGAACTTGCGCACGCCCAGGCCCTTGCCGCCCTGGTTGTGCTTGGTGACGAACGGCGTGGGGAAGCCCTGCGCCGCCTTGAGCACCTGGTCGCGCCCGACGGCGGCCACGGTGCGCGGCGTGTCGATCCCCGCGGCGCGCAGCGCGGTGAGCTGGTCCACCTTGCTGACCTCGAGCTCCAGCACGCGCCGGCCGTTGACGGTGCGGCGTCCGTACGCCTCCAGCCAGGACAGCACGGCGCGCGAGTAGTCCTTGGTCAGGCCGTGGTCGCGCGTGTGGCTGCTCGCCGAGATGCGCGACCAGAAGATCCCCTCGGGCGGCGCCTCGTCCAGGTCCAGGACGCCGTCGGTCAGCACCCACTCGACGTAGTCCACGCCCTCGGCCGCGAAGGCCTCGGCGAACGGGGGGAACCACTCGGGGTTCTCGTGCAGGGCATAGATCTTCGGGGCGCTCACAGGAACCTTCCGCACTCATGGCTGACGGCTATGGGACCCAGCAATACTTTCACGCCGTCAGCGCAGGTCGGCTGTGTCCTGCGGCACAGCCGGCGCCGGCTGGTCCGCCGTCGCGGCCGGCCCCTCAGGCCCCGCCGGCCCCTCGGACGCCGCAGCAGGCGCCGCGTCGACCTGGGCGAGCGAGCGCCGCGCCCCGGGGAACGCGAGGATCGCGCCCAGCACCGCGACCAGCAGCACGCCGGCCAGGACCAGCAGCGCCTCCACGGAGAACTGGTCGGCCAGGGGGCCGAACACCACCATGGACAGCGGCATCGCGACGGTCATGACGATCCCGACGAAGCCGAAGACCCGGCCCTGCATCTCGGGTTCGACCCGCTCCTGGATGATCGTCAGCGCGGGGGTGTTGAGCGCCGCGAACATGATGCCGATGATCAGGCCGATCGTGAAGAACACCCACATGTTCGTGGCCACGCCCAGCCCGGCGACCAGCACACCGGTCGCGAGCACCGACCCGACCATGAGGCGCACCCGGCGCGTGATCCGGGGCCCGACCGACGCCATGATGATGCCGCCGAGCAGCATGCCGCCGCCCCAGAACAGCTCGTTGGCGGTCAGCTTCCACACCTCGTCGCCGAACGTGCGGGTGACCATGAGCGGCGTGAGGTAGCTCGGGGCGCCCACCAGGAACATCACCAGCGCGAACAGGGTGATGAGCCAGCGCACGGGCGCGTTGCCCCGGATGTACCGCACGCCGGCGGCGAGGTCGCCGAAGTAGCTGACCGGCTCGCCGGCGTCGGACCGCACCAGGCGCGGTACCGCGACCAGCGCGAGCATGCCGACACCGAGCAGGGCGGTCACCACGTCCACGAAGAAGACGGTGACGATGTCGAACGAGGCGTAGATGACGGCCGCCAGGGCCGGCGCGAGCAGCATCATGCCCGACTGGATGGACTGGAAGAGGCCGTTGACGCGCATGAGCTGGTCGGTCGGCGTGATCTGCGGGATCATCGCGCTCACGGCCGGCGTCTGGATGCCCGCGAAGACCGAGCGCACGGCCAGGGCCGCGTAGATGACCCAGAGCGAGTCGACGCCGCTGACCATGAGCAGCGCGAGCCCGAGGGTCGCCAGCGCGATGACGGTGTCCGAGCCCATGATGAGGAACTTGCGGTGGTGCCGGTCGGCCCACACGCCGCCGAAGATCGACACGAACGCCTGCGGCAGCATGCCGAACACGATGCTCAGCATGAGCACCGACCCGGATCGGGTCTCGATGGTCAGGTGCCACATCACCGCGTACATCACCACCATCGACCCGAACAGGGAGATGGTCTGGCCGGCGAGGAACAGCCCGACGTTGCGCTTCCAGCGGGGCATGTCGACGTCGCTCATGGCTCAACCCTGCCTGACGAGGCCACGGAACGCCGATGGTTTTTGAGATTCATGCCCTGTCCGACGACGGGGCACACCCGAACTCATCGCAGGAACAGCTCGACCACCGGCACCGCGACGTCGGGCCGTGCCGTGGGCAGGTGCAGCGTCAGGGTGCCGGGCGGCTGCCCGCCGGGGGTGGTGTTCCACGCCTTCTGGTCCGGGTCGGTGCGGGTGGCGCGCACCTCGGAGCCGTCGTGCAGGAGCTGCGCGTAGCGGACCCGGTCGGCGAGCCCGCGCAGGTGCACGTGCGCGAACGGCCACGCGAACAGGTGCAGGTACAGCCGGTCGGCGCGCTGCGTGAGGACGACGCCGGGCGGCAGGCCGGGCGCGAGGGCCTCGGCCAGGGCGGGCTCCGCGGGGCCGGCCCTGTGGACCGACCGGCCGTGCAGCCGGGTCCACGCGCCGAGCGCGGCGAGCGTGCCGGCGTCGCGGGCCGGGATCGCGCCGCGCCCGTCGGGGCCGATGTTGAGCAGCAGGTTGCCGCCCTTGGACACCGTGTCCACGAGCATGCGGACCAGCAGGTCCGGGTCCTTGAACCGGGTGTTGTCCCGGTCGTAGCCCCAGCTCCCGTTGAGGGTCTGGCAGGCCTCCCAGGTCAGCAGCGCGCCGTCGTCGTCCCGCATGGGCTGGTCCGGCTGGTACTGCTCCGGGGTGACCAGGTCGCCCGGGATGCCCAGGCGGTCGTTGACCACGGCCTGCGGCTGCAGCTCGCGGACCAGGGCGAGCAGTCCCTCGGCGTCCCAGTCCTCGGGGTACTTGCCGCGCCACCCGTCCCGGTCGTGCGCGTACGTGTAGTCGAAGAACACGTAGTCGACGGCGCCGTACCCGGTGAGCAGCTCGCGCACCTGGGCGTGCAGGTACGCGCGGTACCGGGCCATGTCCCGGCCCTCGTTGAGGGCGTGGGCGTCCGGGTCGTCACGGCGCGGGTGCAGGTAGTCCACGGTGAAGTCGGGGTGGTGCCAGTCGATGAGCGAGTGGTACAGCCCCAGGCGCAGCCCTTCGGCGCGCACCGCCTCGGCGAGCTCCGCGACGAGGTCGCGCCCGCGCGTGCGCGCGACGGAGTAGTCGCTGACGGCGGAGTCCCACAGGGCGAAGCCGTCGTGGTGCTTCGTGGTCAGCACCACGTAGCGCATCCCGGCGTCCTTGGCGGCGCGGGCGATCGCGCGGGCGTCGAACAGGTCGGGGTCGAACACCTCGGCGTAGCGCGCGTACTGCTCGGCGGTCTGCCGCTCCTTGCTCAGCACCCACTCGTGCCGGGCGGCGGCCGAGTAGAGCCCGAAGTGCACGAACAGGCCGAACCTGGCCTCGGTGAACCAGGCCCGGTCCGGGTGCGACGGCGGGGCGGGCTGGACCGGCTGGGACATGGGCGGAGCACTCCTCGTCGAGCGGATGGTCCCGGAGCGGGGAGAGGTATGACGTATCGCTCCGGGTGGGTCGATCCTATCGGGTCCGATGGGTGATCTGCCCCTTCGGTTCCCGGCAGATCGGTGCTATAGATTGGATGAATCGCCATCGCAGCCGCTTCCCAGGAGGAATACCCGTGACCACAGCCCTTGAGTTCGACGGCGTCCGCGCCATCGTCACGGGAGGGGCGTCCGGCATCGGCGCCGCCGTCGTGACCGCCCTGCTGGAGCGCGGCGCGCAGGTCGTCGCGATCGACCGCGCGTCCGACGGTGTGCCCGAGGGCGCCTCCGGCGAGATCGCCGACGTGACCGACGACGCGGCCGTGCGCGCCGCCGTCGAGGCCGCCGCCCGGCGCCTGGGCGGCATCGACGTCGTCGTCAACAACGCCGGCATCGGCGCCCAGGGCACCGTCGCCGACAACGACGACGCCGAGTGGCTGCGCGTGCTCGACGTGAACGTGCTCGGCATCGTGCGCGTCACCCGCGCCGCCCTGCCGTACCTGCGCGCCTCGGAGCACGCCGCCGTGGTCAACACCGCGTCGATCGCCTCGTGGACCGGGCTGCCGCAGCGCGCCCTGTACTCCGCCAGCAAGGGCGCCGTGCAGGCGCTCACGCTCGCCATGGCCGCCGACCACGTGCGCGAGGGCATCCGCGTGACCTGCGTGAACCCCGGCACCGTCGACACGCCCTGGGTGGGCCGCCTGCTCGACGCCGCCGCCGACCCCGAGGCCGAGCGCGCCGCCCTGGAGGCGCGCCAGCCCACGGGCAAGCTGGTCAGCCCCGAGGCCGTGGCGCACGCCGTCTGCTACCTCGCCAGCCCGCTCGCCACCGCGACCACGGGCACGGCGCTCGCGGTCGACGGCGGCATGCACGAGCTGCGCGTCCGCCCGCCCGAGCAGTCCTGAACCAGGCCTGGAACCCGGTCCTGAACCCCCACGCACACCCGATCCGAGAACGAGGACACGATGCACCTGCTCCGCCTGGGCCCCGTCGGCCAGGAGATCCCCGCCGTCACCTCCGACGGCGTCACCTATGACCTGCGCCCCTTGACCGCCGACGTCGACGGCGCGTTCCTTGCCGCCGACGGCGTGGCGCGCACCCGGGCCGCGCTGGCGGCGGGGGAGCTGCCCGTGCTCGACGGCGCCGCCGAGCTGCGCCGCGGGGCGCCGATCGCGCGGCCGGCCGCCGTCGTCTGCATCGGGCAGAACTACGCCGCGCACGCGCGCGAGTCCGGCGCGGAGCCGCCGCGCCTGCCGATCATCTTCTTCAAGCACCCCAACACCGTCGCCGGGCCGGACGACGCCGTGCCGCTGCCGCCCGGCGCCGAGAAGGTCGACTGGGAGGTGGAGCTGGCGGTCGTGATCGGCCGGCGCGCGAGCTACCTGCCGTCCGTCGAGGCCGCCCGGGAGCACGTCGCCGGGTACACCGTGGTGGACGACGTCAGCGAGCGGGCATGGCAGCTCGACGACTCCCTGGGCCAGTGGTCCAAGGGCAAGTGCGGCCCGGGGTTCCTGCCCACCGGCCCGGCTCTCGTGCCGGCCGACGAGGTGGACCCGGGCGGCCTGCGGCTGCGCTCCTTCGTCAACGGGGAGCCGCGGCAGGACTCGTCGACGGCGGACATGATCTTCGGCGTCGCCGAGATCGTGCACCACCTGTCGCAGTACATGGCGCTGGAGCCGGGCGACCTGATCTGCACCGGCACGCCCGAGGGCGTCGCCCTCTCGGGCCGCTTCCCGTACCTGACGGACGGCGACGTCGTCACCCTGGAGATCGAGAACCTGGGCCGCCAGAACCACACCTTCACCTCTCTCTCCTGACCCACCTCGTTGAGTGCGGGCTATTTGTCGAGCAGACGCGTGCTGCTCGACAAATAGCCCACACCGTCGGACCCGCGGCGCGACAAGGGCGGTGGACGGGCTTCCGAACGGCAGAAGAGGACGACCAGCTGCCCCTTCTTGTC
>NZ_JBHWLR010000022.1:2570-73958 GCF_042731755.1 Promicromonospora sp. NPDC059942 | reverse complement strand
CCCTTGTCTTGCTTGTTTTTTGTGTGTTTTTTCGCCCCCCCCCCCGCACCAGGCCGGACTCGTAGGCGCAGACCACCATCTGCGTCCGGTCACGCAGGGTGAGCTTGTTCAGGATGCGCGAGACGTGCGTCTTGACGGTCTGCTCGGCCAGGTGCAGCTCAGTCGCGATCTCGGCGTTGGACCGCCCGGCCGCGACGGCCTTCATGACGTCGAGCTCGCGGTCGGTCAGCCCGCCCAGGGTGGCCGCCACCGAGGCGGGCGTGGCCGGCCGCGCGGCGTAGTCCGCGATGAGGGCCCGGGTGATCCTGGGGGACAGGAGCGCGTCGCCGGCCGCGACGGTCCGGACGGCGTGGGTGAGCTCCTCGGGCGGGGAGTCCTTGAGCAGGAACCCGCTCGCGCCCGCGCGCAGGGCGGAGAACACGTACTCGTCGGCGTCGAACGTGGTCAGCATGATCACCTTGGGCGGGGTGCCCGGCATCGCCAGGATCGTGCGGGCGGCGTCCAGGCCGTTGACCTTGGGCATGCGGATGTCCATCAGCACGACGTCGGGCTGCACCCGCCGCACGACGTCGCTGATCCCCGCGCCGTCGTCGCTCGTACCGACCACCGTGATCCCCTCGTGCGCGTTCAGGAGGGCCTCGAACCCGGCGCGGATCATCGACTGGTCGTCGACGATCAGGACCCGGATGTCGCGCCCGGCGACGTCGGGAGGTGGTGGCATGGGGACAACCTAACCTTGGAGACCGACGTGGGGCACAGAGCCGCCCTCTGCCCCGGGGGCGGACGCGACCCGAAAGTATGACACCGGGTCCGTCGTACGGGTGACGCGCCACGGGCGCACGAGCGCATAGCCTGCGCGTGATGGATCACCCACCCGAGACGCCGCCGCGGCCGCGTTCCCTCAACCGGCTGCGCTCGCTGACCCGGCTGGATGTCAACGCGGCCTCGATCGCCCGGCGCGAGATCGTGTGGCTGTGGTCGCTGGTCTCGATCGCGGCCGTCACGCTGGTCGCCGTCGGCTGGCCGGTGACCGCGTCCGGGTACGGCACCCATCCCGCGGCCGCCATGGCCTTCACGCTCGTCAACTGCGCCGCCGCGATCCTGGCGGTGCGCTGGCCGTGGGCCGGGCTCGGCGCGTCGGTCGCGGGCGCCCTGCCCCTGATGATCGTCACCGCCGGCGCCGGCCCCGAGTGGCCCTGGCCGTGGCCGGTCACGGTGCTGCTCGCGCACTGCCTGACGGTGTTCGTGCTGGCCCTGCGCCACTCCTGGTACTGGGCGGCGTCCCTGTGGTCGGTCGGCGCGATGCTGACGGTGTGGGCGCCCGCGGTCCTGAGCGACGGAGGGCACCCGTCCGCCTTCGCCAACGGCGTCGTGCTGGTCTCCCTGAGCGGCGGGTTCGCGCTGGTCGGCGTGATCGTGCGGCTGTGGAGCCTGAGCGTGCTGCGCATGGAGCAGGCCGAGCGGCTCAGCGCCGCGGAGAAGAGCCGGCGCCGTGAGCTGGAGGAACGCAACCGGATCGCGCGCGAGCTGCACGACGTCGTCGCGCACAGCATGTCGGTCATCACCGTCCAGGCGTCCACGGCCCGCTACCGCCAGCCCGGCCTCGACGAGGCGGTGCAGCGCGAGTTCGAGGAGATCGCCGCCTCCTCGCGGCGCGCCCTGGGGGAGATGCGCGGGCTGCTCGGCATCCTGCGTGGCCACGACACGGCACCGACGGCGCCGCTGCCCGGCCTGTCCGACGTCACGGCGTTGATCGAGTCCACGCGCGCCTCCGGTGCCGAGATCACGTACGACGGCATGTACGACGACGCTGCCGGCGACACCGCCGCCGACACGGACGACGACGCGGGCTCCGACCCTTCTCCCGACCAGGGGGTCGGTACCGAGGTGTCCGAGGTCGTCGGCCTCACCGCGTTCCGGGTGGTCCAGGAGGCGCTGAGCAACGCGTTGCGGCATGCCCCGGGCTCTGCCATCGCCGTCCGCATCAGCAGCGACGGGCACGAGCTGCGCGTCGTGGTCACCAACACGTCCCCCGGCCGTGACGACGAACCCACCCCGGGCGCCCGCCTGGGCCTGGCCGGCATCCGCGAGCGCGTGGCGGCGATCGGTGGCACGGTCAGCGCCGGCCCCACGCCCGACGGCGGCTTCGAGCTCGCCGCGACCCTGCCCGTCGAGGACCCCGACCCGCTACCTGCGTAGGGGGTGAGATTGGCTCCTGCGGGGGACGCGCGGTCCACGACCGAGTTCCTAGGTTGACGCCCATGACGACCGACGCCCCGCCCCGCCCGGCCCGCCAACGACGCACGGCCCGCAACGCGCAGACCAACGACTACTTCGAGCTCGTCGAGCGCGCGAACGCTGCGGGTCTGATGGGACGTCGTGTCGGCTGGTACGTCGGCCGCACCATCGGATTCGTGGTGGCCCTCGCGGTCGCGTTCACCCTGCTGCTCACCCTGGGCGACACGTGGTGGCAGCTCGCGGTGGCGGCGCTGTTCGGCGTCGTGTTCACCCAGGGTGCCTTCCTCGCCCACGACGGCGGCCACCAGCAGATCTTCAGCACCGGCAAGCACAACGAGTGGTTCTCCCGGATCATCGGCAACCTCGGCGTCGGGCTGAGCATCGGCTGGTGGAACCGCAAGCACAACAAGCACCACGGCAACCCCAACGTGATCGGCAAGGACGGCGACATCGCCACGGGGGCGCTCGTGTTCGTACCGGGGGAGGAGGCCGGGCGCACCGGGTTCCTCGGCTGGGTCACCCGCCGCCAGGGCTGGCTGTTCTTCCCGATGCTGGCGCTGTTCGGCCCGGTGCTGCACGCCAACTCGGTCCAGACGCTCGCCACGACCCCGGCGATCAAGCACCGCGGAGCGGAGAGCGTGCTCCTGGGCATCCGGCTCATCGGCTTCCCGACCCTCGTCTTCCTCACCCTCGGCCCGGTGCTCGGCCTGGCGTTCATGCTGGTCCAGCTCGCCACCTTCGGCGTCTACATGGGCGCCACCTTCGCCCCCAACCACAAGGGCATGCCGCTGCTGCCCAAGGACCTCGAGATCGACTTCCTGCGCCGCCAGGTCCTCACGTCGCGCAACATCCGCGGCGGACGGTTCGTCGCGTGGGCCATGGGCGGCCTGAACTACCAGGTCGAGCACCACGTCTTCCCGCGGATGCCCAGCGTCAACCTCCGCCAGGTCCGCCCCATCGTGCAGGAGTTCTGCGCCGAGCGCGGCATCCCCTACACCGAGACCGGGCTGTTCGAGTCCTACGGGATCATCGTCGAGTACCTCAACCGCGTCGGCCTGGGCCACGCCGACCCGATGGACTGCCCGATCGTCGCGCAGTACCGGTAGGGCTTCAGGCGGTCGCGCGGACGACGACGTCCAGCGCCGCCGGGGCCCGGCCCGTCAGCCGCAGCACCTCGCCCGACACCCCGCCCCACCGGTCCTCACGGATCGAGGCGAACATGCTGCAGTACGCGTACGTCCACCACGGGTCCTCGCCGGCCCTGGCCAGCTCCTCGGCCAGGGCCGGCGGCGGCACGTCGGAGTACCGCACCGGCCGCCCCGCGATCCCGCTCAGCACCTGCGCCACGGTCTCAAGGGTCGACGACGCCGGCCCGGTCAGGTCGTGGTGCCGCCCGCTCGGCGGCTGCACCGCCAGCGCGGCCAGGCACCGACCGACGTCCGACCGCGAGACCAGCGACACCCGGCCGTCCCCGGCGGGCACCCGCAGCTCACCCGAGCGCAGCGCCGGACGCAGGAACGCCGCGAAGAACTCCGTGAACAGTGACGCACGAGCGAACGAGAACGGCAGCCCACTGCCCTCCAGCAGCCGCTCCGTCCACCCGTTGGTGAACGCGTAGCAGAACGGCGAGGCCAGGTCGGCGTCCACCCCGCTCAGGTACACCACGTGCCCCACCCCGGCGTCGACGGCGGCCCGCACCACGTTCTGGTGCTGCACCACCATCCGCGCGGCCTCACCGTCCCCGGACACGAACACCAGCACGTCGACACCGCCCAGCGCCGCCACGAGCGACCCCGGCTCGTCGTAGTCCGCCCGCACCGCGGTCACCACGCCCGACCGCAGCGCCTGCTCCGTCAACCTCGCCGGCACCGCCTCCGGACGACGCGCGAGCGCCACGACCTGGTGCCCGGCGCTCGCGGCCAGGAGGTTGACGACCTGACTGCCGAGCGTGCCGGTCGAACCGGTGACCGCGATCCTCACGCAGGTCAGGGTACGCGGACCCGGCGCCGGCCCGGCGGGACGATCCGCATGGCTGGACGGTCCCCGTAACGGGGGCAGGCCGCCCGAGGAACAAGCGACTAGGCGATCCCGTCCAGCACCGCCAGCTCGTCCTCGGTGAGCCGCAGGGCGCTCGCGGCGACGTTCTCCTCCAGGTGCGCCACGCTGCCCGTGCCGGGGATCGCCAGGACGTGCGGGCCGCGGTGCAGGGTCCAGGCCAGCCGGACCTGCGCCGGGGTGGCGTCGTGCGCCGCGGCGACCGCCTCGACCTCGGCCCGGCCCGTGTCGTCGTGGCCGCCCGCCGGGGAGGCGCCCGGGACCGCCGCTCCGACGGCGAAGAACGGCACGAACGCGATGCCGCGCTCGCCGCACAGGGTGAGCAGGTCGTCGTCCTCGCGGTGCGTGAGGCCGTACTGGTTCTGCACGCACACCACGGGCGCGATGGTCAGCGCCTCGGCGAGCTGCTCGGCCAGCACGTTGGACACGCCCAGGTGCCGGACCAGGCCCGCCTCACGCAGCTCCGCGAGCGCGCCGAAGTGCTCCGCGATGGACTCGGGCGCGCGTCCCTCGCCCGCCATCCGCGTGCCCCAGCGCAGGTTGACGACGTCGAGGTGGTCGCGACCGAGCTGCCGCAGGTTCTCCTCGACCTGGCCGCGGAGCTGGTCGGGGCGCGCCATGGGCTCCATCTGCCCGTCGCGCGACCGGGCCGGGCCCACCTTCGTGGTGATGACCAGGTCGTCAGCGTCGGGCTGCAGGGCGGCGCCGATCAGCTCGTTGGCCGAACGGGTGGCGGTGAAGTAGAACGCGGCCGTGTCGATGTGGTTCACGCCGAGCTCGACGGCCCGGCGCAGCACCGCGAGCGCCGAGCCGCGCTCACGGGGCGTCTCGTCCCAGGGCATGCCCATCAGCCGCATGGCGCCCAGCCCGATGCGGTTGACCGTGCGGTCGCCGAGCTGCCAGGTGCTGGGGGGAGTGGTGGTCGAGTTCGTGTTCGTGGTCGTCTCTGCGCTCATGGAGCCAGCCTCGCTCCGGGCCGGCCCGATACCGCGGCCATGGCAGGTTGTTGCCGCTCCGGCGTCCGCGCCTGGTGCCGTGCGACGCCGGAGGGCATGATCGACGTCATGCAGACGGGCGAGGTGGTCACCATCGTGCACGGCGAGCGCGAGCTCCTGGAGCGCACGGCGCACCTGATGGCCACCGCCACCGACGTCGCCTGCGCCGCCAACGACCTCGCCACCTGGGCCCGGGCGCAAGCCTCGGGCGAGCTCGCCGACGCGATCCGCACCCGCCGCCCCGGCGACGTCCGCATCCGCAAGGTCTACCGCTCCGCCCTGCTGCTCGACCCCGTCGCCGCCCAGGGCCTGGCCCGGGACCGCGACCGGCACGGCGCGCAGATCCGCATCACGAGCGACGAGATCAACGAGACGATCATCCTCGACCGCCGCCTGGTCATCCTCGCCGGCGACGTCCGCGCCGGGCAACGCAGCTACAGCGTCATCACCCAGCGCGAGACCGTCCAGGGCGTCACGTCCCTGTTCGACGCCGCCTGGCGGTCCGCCACCGAGCTCGACGTCTACGACAACCGGATCGCCGAGATCCGCCAGCTCGCACCCCAGGTCCTGGACCTGCTCAGCCAGGGGGTCAAGGACGAGACCGCCGCCCGCACGCTCGGACTCGGCGTACGCACCTACCGCCGCCGCGTCGCCGAGCTCATGGACGCCCTCGGCGCCGGGTCACGCTTCCAGGCCGGGGTCCGCGCCCGGGAGCTCGGGCTCGTCTGACACCTGCCGCCCCGGCAGGCCTGGTCCCGCGGATGTGGTCCGGGCGGATGTGGTCCGGGCGGATGTGGTCCCAGCAGGCGTGTCAGTGGCGGGTGCAAGACTCACGCACGTGACCGAACGCGCACCCGTCCCCGTCGACGTCGTCGAGCAGCTCGCCGCGATCCTCGAACGTCTGCCCGAGTGTCGCGAGCACGACGCCTGGACCGGCGTCGCCTGGAAGACCCGGGACGCCACCGTCGCCCACGTGTTCGGCGGCGAGGACGGCCTGGTCCGGATCACCTTCCGCGCCGACCCCGACGAGGTCGCGGCGTTCCAGCACCTCGGACCCCAGTACTTCAAGGCCGACTGGGGCAGCAACGTCGTCGGCCTCGTCCTCGACCAGCACACCGACTGGGACGAGCTCACCGAGCTCCTGACCGACTCCTACTGCATCCAGGCCCCGCAGCACCTCGCCGACCAGATCGACCGACCCGGACCCACCACCCCCGACGCACCCCATGCCGCCAAGGCACCCGCTGAGTAACCTCGGGAGATGACCCAGCGCACCGCCGTCGAGACCTGGATCCGCGACTACGAACGCCTCTGGCGCACGGCCGGCACCGACGGCCTCGCCGAGCTCTTCACCCCGGACGCCACCTACCAGCCCTCACCCTGGGCACCACCCGTCGTCGGGCTCCCGGCGCTCGCGGAGTTCTGGGAGAGCCACCGCGACGGGCCGGACGAGCAGTTCACGCTGACGGCGCAGGTGCTCGCCGTCGACGGGCCGACCGCGGTGGTCCGGGCGAAAGTGGAGTACCTGGAGCCGGGGGACCGCTGGCGCGACCTGTGGATCCTGGAGCTCGACGACGACGGGCGGTGCAGCGCGTTCGAGGAGTGGCCGTTCGCGCCGGACCAGGACAGCGCGCCCGGACAGGACAGTCAGTAGCCGCGGTCCCGGGCGACGTCCGACGCCGGCTGCGACCCCGCCCGGATCGCCGTCAGCGCCGCATCGAGGCCGGCCACGACGTCGGACGGCAGGGTGAGCCCGGAGACGTGCGGCGTGATCGTGACGTCGGGCCGCCGCCACAGGGGCGACGACGCCTCCAGCGGCTCGCGCTCGACGACGTCCAGCGTGGCGTGCCGCACCCGGCCCGAGTCGAGCGCGTCCAGCAGCGTGGCGGTGCGGACCGCGGAGCCACGGCCGATGTTGACCAGGTGCACCCGTGCGAAGGCCCGCAGCAGCTCGGGCGTGATCAGCCCGTCGGTCTGCGGGGTGTGGGGGAGTGCGAGCACGAGGACGTCGGCGCGCGCAGGATCGAACGCCTGTGCGATGCTCGCCGGAGCTGCTTTGGTCGTAAGTTCCGACGTCGCAGGCTCTGCTGTCGCACCGAACGCCTCGACGAGGGGGAGTACCGCGTCGAAGGCGTCGTCGGGGCGGCCCGTCCGGCTCAGGCCCACGACGCGGTACCCGAGGGTCGCCAGGGTCCGGGCGATCGCCGCGCCCATGGCGCCGGTGCCCACCACGACGGCCTCGCGACGATCGGGCGACGCGGGCGGGTTCGACGTATCCCAGGTCGCCGTCGTCGCCTGTGCGAGATAGCGGGCCACCTGCCAGCGTTCCGCGAGGACCCAGGTCAGCACGTACTCGGCGATCCGCCCGGGCATCGTGCCGGTGGTGCGGGTCAGGACGACGTCGTCCGGCAGGGCCGGCGCCAGGTGCTCGACGCCGGCGAAGGGGGAGTGGACCCACGCCGCGCCTACCGCCTGCGCCGGATCCGTGGTGATCGCGAGCGTCGCATCCCCGTCGGTGACCTCCAGCCCGTTCGATTGCGCCCACGACACGAGCGCGGCACGCCAGGCCGGATCGACGTCGGCGCCGAGGCGCACGGTAGGACGACGACGGAGCGTGTCGGCCAGGTCGGAGACAGCGGGTCGAGAGGTCACGTGGTGATTCTGCCGGTACGGACGCACCGGTACTGCGTTATGTCAGAAGGTTACGCCGGTGAGCTCCAGGCCCGGGCCTCGTCCATCAGCTCACCGATCAGGGGCGCCTTCCCGGACCGGTATCGCACGCGGTCCCGCCGGTCCTGCGCCGCGAGCTCGGCCTTCAGCGTCGCGTAACGGTGTGCCGCCTCGGGATGAACGCGCAGGTAGTCGCGGAACAGCAGCCAGTCGCGCCAGCCGGTCGATGCGTGCTCTACGACGTGCAGGTGGTGCGTGCGGAGCTCCGCCGACGGGAAGCAGACCGACCATTTGCGCTGTTCGACGTCGCCGGGTTCCGGGGCGTGCACCCAGCCGATCCTGAGCAGCTCAGGGAGCGCCGGAGCGAAGGCCTGGTGGTCGTCGACGACGGCGAGCATGTCGACGATGGTCTTGGCCGGAAGTCCGGGCACCGACGTCGACCCGATGTGCTCGACAGGTGCGACCAGCAGACCGGCCAGCACGGGCTCCAGGGCGAGCCGCTGGGTGTCGAAGTCGTGCTGCCAGCGCGGGTCGTGAGGCTGGACGACGATGGGATCCTGACGCACCGGCACAGCGTGGCACAGGTCGCGGCTGTCGCTGAGATCGTTGCAGATGCCGGAATCTACGAGCTGATGTGCCAGTTCCACGCCAGATCCGTGCCCGATCCGATAATGCACATTATGTCATTACGGCGCGGAGAAGCCCTCAGGACAGATCCCCCGGACGCGGCGCATCAAGCCGCCGAGCGGCCGAACGCGGCCACTGAACATGACCACCAAGCCCTCCGGCGCCCAGCGAGCCGCCTGCGGGCCACCCCTCACCTTTGAGGCCCAGCTTTCTTCGCTTTGACGAGTCTCAAAGCGAAGAAAGCTGGGCCTCAAAGGTGATCGGACGACGATGCCGCACCGGTCCGTTGAACGTCGACCTGTTGAATGTCGGGCCGCTGATCACCGCACGAGCGAAACTGCGCGCAGCCGGCGACTCGACTGCTTGACTGCCTGCACGAGCACATTCCTCGGCTCGCCCCAGGCGCCCCACCCCTACCGGCACCCGGCCCCCAAGAAACTTAAAGCAGTGTGTATAGCGCAACACAACTGTCTTCCAACATCAAACAAGATCATCACGGTAGCAGGCCGGATTTTCTGCGGCGCCGCCCCGCGCCGCGGGCATACGCTCCGAGACGATGAACCTCGCCGGAATACTCGCCGCCTCCACGAGCACCGCAGTGCTCGTGGAGGGCGAGAGCGACCGCGTGGCCGTCGAGGCCCTCGCCGCACGGCTCGGTCTCCCCCTCGCCGACCTCGGTGTGCAGGTCGTCGCCATGGGCGGCATCACCAACATCGGCCACCACCTCGTCGCCCTGTCCGGTGAGCGCCCCGCCGATGGCCGCGGCGTGCGGGTGGGCGGCCTGTACGACGCCGCCGAGGAACGCTTCGTGATCAAGGGGCTGGACCGCGTCGGGCTCCGCCCGGAGGCCGCCACCACTCCCCTGCCCGAGCACGGCTTCTTCCGCTGCGACCGGGACCTCGAGGACGAGCTCATGCGGGGGGTCGGCACCGAGGGTTTCCTGGCCCTGATCAAGGCCGAGGGCGAGCTGCGCAGCTTCGAGCGGCTGCGGGGCCAGCCCGCACAGCGCGAACGCACCACCACCCAGCAGCTGCACCGGTTCATCGGTTCCAAGGGCGGCCGCAAGGAACGCTACGGGCGGCGCCTCGCCGAGACGCTCCCCCTGGACCGGGTGCCGGCCCCGCTCGACGCGCTGCTGCGCTGGGCCACCTGAGCCGGAGTCCCGCGAGCCGCTAGCCCCGTCCTCACGCCTTCCGCGGGTCGAGCACCACCATCCCGGCGCGGGGCGCGGAGTCCATCGTGGGCACGAGCGCGGCCGCCTCGGCCAGGCCGACCACCCGGTCGAGCAGGTCCTGGGGCCGCAGCGCGCCGGAGGCGACGAGGTCGAGCATCTCCGGGTAGTCGACGGCGGCCATGCCGTGGCTGCCGAGCACGTCGAGCTCCCAGCCGATCACGCGCCCCATCGGCACGCGCGGGCCGCCGTCGACGGGCGGGAAGAGCCCGACCTGGACGTGGCGGCCGCGTCGGCGCAGGCTCAGGATCGCGTCGGCGCACGTCTGCTCGCTCCCGACGGCGTCGATCGCGACGTGGGCGCCGCCGTCGGTCAGCTGGTGGACGACGGCGGGGACGTCGAGCCCATCGACCAGCACGGTGCGCTCCGCGCCGGCGCGGCGGGCGGCCTCCAGGGCACCCTCGGAGCGGTCGACGGCGATGACGTGCGCCCCGCGGGCCACGGCGATCATGACGGCGCTGAGCCCGACGCCGCCCGCCCCGACGACCACGACCCACTCCCCTGCCCGGACCTGCGCGCGGCCGGCCACGGCCCGGTAGGCGGTGGCGAACCGGCAGCCGAGGCTCGCGGCCGCCTCGAACGTGACGCCCTCGGGGATGGCGACGAGGTTGGCGTCGGCGGCGTGGAGCACGACGAGCTCGGCGTACGACCCCCAGTGCGTGAAGCCGGGCTGGGTCTGGTCGGGGCAGACCTGGGCCTGGCCGGTGCGGCACCACTCGCAGGTGCCGCAGCCGCTGACGAACGGCACGGTGACGCGGTCCCCCTCGCGCCACCGGGTGACGCCGGCGCCCACCTGCGCGACGGTGCCCGCGAGCTCGTGCCCGGGCACGTGCGGCAGGGCGGGGATGTCGGGGTCGTGCCCGGCCCAGGCGTGCCAGTCGCTCAGGCACAGCCCGGTGGCGTGCACGCGGACGACGACGCCGCCGTCGGGGGCCGTCACGTCGGGGACCTCCCGGACGGAGGTCGGGCCCTGGAACTCGTCGAAGAGGATCGCTCGCACGAGCGGATTCAACCACGCGGGACCGACACCCCTCACTCCCCCGCGAGGATCCCCAGCACCGGGGTGAACGCGTCGACCAGCTCCTCGGAGACCACCAGGTAGGAGATGCCGAGGCGCTCGCGGCGGTCGCGGAGCTGGTCGGCCATGTCCTGGGGCGAGCCGGTGACCACGGAGAGGGCCCCTGAGGCCGCGAGCGCCGTCGGGTCGATGCGGTCGGCGAGGTAGCGGGGTACGGCGTCGCCGACGGCCATGAGGTTGACGTTGAGCTCCACGGGCGCAGGGGTGGGCGAGGCGCCGGGCGCACCGGCGGGCGCACCGGCGGGCACGGGACGGCTGCGTTCGGCGTCGCGCACGCGTTCGACGAGCTTGCCTGCCGTGTCCGCGTCGGCGTCGAGCGGGATGCCGAGGGCGACGGTGTCGGCGTGCCTGCCGGCGAGGGTGAGCATGCGGGTCCCGCCGGCGCCGATCAGGAGCGGGACGTGGTGCGGCTGGGTGCCGTACGGGACCACGTGGGCGTCGGTGGTGGTGTAGTGCTCGCCGGTGGTGGTGACGGTCTCGCCGTCGAGCAGGCGGCGGATGATGCCGACGGACTCGGCGAGGCGGGACACGCGTACCCCGGGCTGGTCGAACGTGCGTCCGAGCATGGCGTTGTCGGGGCCGGTGCCGGGGTGTCCGGCGCCGATGCCGAGCTCGAAGCGTCCGTCGGACAGGACGGCGAGGGTCGTGGCGTCCTTGGCGACGAGCACGGGGTGGCGGAAGTCGTTGGCCAGGACGTAGGTGCCCAGGTGCAGTCGGGTGGTCGCGGTGGCGGCCGCGGCGAGCATGGGCAGCACGGACAGGCCGTGGGCGATGCTGTCGGGCATCACGAGGGTGTCGAAGCCGAGGCGTTCGATGTGGCGTGCGTGGTCGAGCCAGGCGGCGCCGGTGGGTGCCTGCGAGGCGACGACGCCGAACCGGAAGGGTTGTGTGCTGTTCACGGGTCTCTCCGTCCTGGGCGTGTCCCTTGGGTCAGTCCTTGGTTCAGTCCCTTGGGTCAGGCAACTGTGCGCGCCCGGTGGGCACAACCACATTCGTCGGTGGGCGAAGCTGCTCGTACGCAAACCTGCGTACACGGGTGTCGCTCCCGGACGGACGCAGGGCACCCCGGGGCGGGGCGACCGTGGGGTCATGGACACGCCACGCACGACCACGACTGGTGCGGCAGGGACAGGTGCCGCAGGGACACCCTCGGCGGAGACGGCGCCCCCGCACGACCTCGTGCTGCGCACCGACGCGCTGACCAAGCGGTACGGCGACCGGACCGCCGTCGACCGGGTCAGCATGACGGTGCGCCGGGGCGAGGTGTACGGCTTCCTGGGGCACAACGGCGCGGGCAAGACGACGACGCTGCGGATGGTGCTCGGGCTGGTGCGCCCCACCGCGGGACGGGCCACGGTGCTCGGGCACCCTGCAGGACGGCCCGGGGTGACGGCGCGGGTGGGCGCCCTGGTGGAGGGTCCGGGCTTCTACCCGTACCTGTCGGGTCGGGACAACCTGCGCGTCCTGGCCCGCTACCAGCACCTGCCGCGCACCGAGGTCGAACGGGTCCTGGACCAGGTCGACCTGACCGGCCGCGGCGGCGACGCCTACAAGGGCTACTCCCTGGGCATGAAGCAGCGCCTCGGCGTGGCCGCGGCCCTGCTCGGCGACCCGGAGCTCGTCATCCTGGACGAGCCCACCAACGGCCTGGACCCCGCGGGGATGGCGGACATGCGCGCCCTGGTCGTCTCCCTCGCCCGGGGCGGCCGCACCGTCCTGCTGTCCAGCCACCTGCTGGCCGAGGTGCAGGAGATCTGCGACCGCGTCGGGATCATCGACCACGGCCGGCTGCTGCGGGAGGCCCGCGTCGCCGACCTGCGCGGCGGCGTCACCGTGCGGGTGCGTGCCACCCCGCACGACACGGCGCTCGCGGTCGCCACCCGGCTGGCCGGCCCGGGCGCCGTCCGCCCGCTGCCCGACGGCGCCCTCGGTGTGGACCTGCCCGCGAGCGCCGCACCCGACCTGACGCGCGCGCTGGTCGCGGCGGGGGCCGACGTGCACGAGGTGGCGCCCAGCGAACGCACCCTGGAGGAGGTCTTCTTCGAGCTGACGACGCCGGACCCCACGACCCCCAGCAGCACGACCGGGAAGGAACCCGTCTCATGACCACCGTCCTGCACGCCACCCGCGCCGAGCTGCTCCTCCTGCGCCGCTGGCCCGCCGTCTGGATCACCGTCGGCGCCTGGGTGGCCCTCGCCCTGACGTTCGGCTACGTCTTCGACTACGTCACCTGGGCCACCGGCACCGAGACCTTCGCGACCGAGGGCGCGGCCGCCGCCCGCGACGCGCTCCTGGCCGGGCTCCTCCCCCAGGCCGTGCCCGACGTCCTGGTCCAGGGCATGCCCATGTTCGGCGGGGCGCTCGCGATGGTGCTCGGCGCCCTGGTCGCGGGCAACGGCTTCGGCTGGGGCACCTGGAAGACCGCGTTCACCCAGGGACCCTCCCGCACCGCCGTCGTCGGCGGCTCCCTGACCGCCCTGAGCGTCGTCGTGCTCCTCATGGTCGCGGCCACCCTGGCCCTGTTCACCGCCGTCTCGGCCGGGATCGCGCTCGCCGAGGACCAGGCCGTCGTCTGGCCCACCGCGAGCGCCATTGCCCAGGCCGTCGGCAGCGGGCTGCTGGTGCTCGAGATGTGGGCCCTGCTCGGCTACACCGTGGGTGTGCTGGCGCGGGGACCGGCGCTCGCGGTGGGGCTCGGGCTGGTGTGGGCCCTGGTGGTGGAGAACCTGTTGCGCGGCGTGGGTTCGCTGCTGGACGCCGTGGAGCAGGTGACGCACTACCTGCCGGGCACGGCCGCCGGGTCCCTGGTCGGTGCGCTCACGGGGACGGGGACGGGCACGCCCGGTGTGCTCGACGTCGTCCCGGGCGGGCAGGCGGTGGTCACGGTCGTGGCCTACGTGGTGGGGCTGTGTGCCGTGGTGCTGGTGGTGCTGCGCCGCCGCGACCTCGCATGAGGTCCCGTCGCAGGTCAGCGGCGCATTCCGGCATATCGGGAGTGTCAGTGGTCCCGCTTAGGGTGGCGGACATGGTCGCTCCTCCGCGCCTCGAGCGCATCACTGTCGACGAAGCCGCCCGCCGCTACCTGGCGGCGGTCGAGGTCGAGACGATCCGCGGTGTCCTGTCCCCCGCCACGGCGCGCAGCTACACGCGTGACGTGACGGAGTTCGGGCGTCTGACGGGGCGCGAGCGCATCCTGGACGACGTGACGGGCTCGGACGTCGACACCGTGCTGGTGCGGTACCAGTCGGCGCCCGACGCCCGGTACACCGACCCGGACCGCAAGGCCGGGCCGGGTCGCAGCACGGCGACGGTCAACCGGTTCCGGCAGTCGGTCACCCGGTTCTTCGCCTACGCGGCGCGGGAGTGCTGGGTGCAGGCCGACCCGATGCAGTGGGCGGCGCCGCCGGCGAAGGTGCGCGGCACCCTGCGCACCGCCCGTACGGCGCTGTCCGCGAGCGCGGCGCGCAGCCTGCTGACCACCCCGCCGTCGGACACCCCCGCGCGCACGGACCAGGACCTCGCGCTGCGGGACCGGCTCGTGGTGGCGCTCCTGCTGGTCCTGGGGCCGCGGGTCTCGGAGCTGGCCCGCACGGACGTCGACGACGTCGCGCGCGAGCCCGAGCGCACCACGTGGCGCATCCGCGGCAAGGGCGGCAACACCCGCACCGTGACGCTGTCCCCGCCCCTGGCGCGCGCCCTGGAGGACTACCTGACCAACCTGCGGCCCGCCCTGGCCGCCAAGCGTCCCCACGACGACGACGCGCAGCGGGCGCTCCTGCTGTCGTGGCGCGGACGGCGCATCGACACGCAGGCCATCCGCGCCCTGCTGGCCCGTGCCGTGCGCCGGATGCCCGCGCCCTACCAGCGCGAGGCCACGCCCCACGCCCTGCGGCACACCACGGCCACCCTGCTCGTCGCGGACGGTTGGGACGTGAAGGTCGTCGCCGAGCTGCTCGGGCACGCGTCGATCGCCACCACCGGCGTCTACCTCGACCGCATCGAGGGCGAGCTGGCAGCGGCGATCCGGTCTCACCCCCTGGCGGCCGCCATCGAGTGAGCCGCCATCGAGTGAGGTGCGTCCGGCGGGGCGCGGACCCACCCCGGCCGTGGCAGCATGTGAGCCCATGAGGACACTCGGTCCGAGGGCATCGGGCGGGGCATCGGGCAGGGCATCCGCCCCGGCCGCCGCGGTGGCGGGGCGGGCGGCGGCGCGGTGAGCCGCCGGATCCTGGTCGTCGACGACGACGAGGCGATCCGCGACGTCGTGCGTACCGGCCTGGAGATGGTCGCCCGGTGGTCGGTGCGCCTGGCTAGCAACGGGGAGCAGGCCATCACCCTGTGCGGCGAGGACCCGCCGGACGCCGTCCTGCTGGACGTCATGATGCCGACGATGGACGGGCCGACGACGTTCGCCCGGCTGCAGGACGACCCCCGCACCCGCAGCGTGCCCGTGATCCTGCTGACCGCGAAGGTGCAGCCCGTGGAACGGCGGCAGTACGAGGACCTCGGCGTCGCCGGGGTGCTCGCCAAGCCGTTCGATCCGCTGACGCTGCCCGACCAGATCGCGGACCTCCTCGGCTGGCAGCGCTGACCCGGTCGTCGGCCACCCCGGACGCACTCGGTCGATCACCGCGCTGATCTGCGGGTCCGGCACGGGTGAATTACCCTCTGGCACATGGTGTCGCGGCGCGGTGCTGCGCAGTCACGAGACAGGTTTCTGCGCTGGTGCTGGGTCTCCGGCACCGCCGTGGTGCTGCTCGTCCTCGCCCTCCTGAGCCCCCTGGGCCAGGCGACGCGCGAGCAGATCTCCATGGCGGCGATCGCCGCCGCCGGTGTCGCCGCGGCCATCAGCTGCGCGCAGCGCGCGACCCGGTCCACCGGCCGGCGCCGGCGCGCCTGGGCCGTGCTCTCCCTCGGCGGGGTCGTCGGCCTGGCCGGCAACGTCTACTCGGGGCTCGTCGGCGACCCCGAGACCGGCGACGCTGCCTACATCGCGGCCCTGCTGCTCGGCGTCGTCGGCCTCTCGCTCTTCCCCGCCGTCCGCCCGCGCGGCCAGGAGCTCGTGCGCATGCTGCTGGACAGCGTCGTGGTCGGCGGCTCCGTGCTCTACATCGCGCTGTTCGCCCTCGCCCTGCAGGCCGACACGCCCCAGGCGGAGCCCGCGCTCACCGCCTACGCGCTCCCCGTGGTCGACGCCCTGCTCGCCACCCTCGCCGTCCAGGTCATGACCCGCTCGAACACCGCGGAACGGGTACCGCTCGTGCTCGTCGGCGGCGGGTTCGTGCTCTACGCCGTCGCCGACGTCGCGTTCGCGCTGCTGTCCGCAGCGGGCGGCTTCACCTTCGGCAGCCCCGTCGACGCCGCCTGGGCCGGCGGGTACATCGCCATCGCGCTCGCCGCCCGCCACCCCGCCGCGTCCGGCAGCCCCGTCGTCGACCGCGCCGAGCACGGCACACCCGTGCTCGGCACCGTCGTCACGTTCTGCCTGTTCCTCGGCGCCGCCCTCGTCCGCGTCGTGCAGACCGGCAACCAGACGCTCCCCCCGGTCGCCAACGCGCTCTGGGTCGCCGTCCTCGTCGCCGTCGTCGCACGCCAGATCCTCGTCGTCGTGGACAACGAGTCCCTGCGCCACGGCCTCGAACGCCGCGTCCAGGAACGCACCGCCCAGCTGCGCTCCCTCGCGAGCGAACGCGAACGCACCCTGGAGTCCGTCGCCGACGGCATCTACGGCGTCGACCCGGACGGCTGCGTCACCTTCGTCAACACCGCCGGCGCCTACACCCTCGGCGCCTCCGCGAGCGACCTGGTCGGACGCGACGCCCACGCCACGTTCCACGCCCCCGCCGACGACGGCAGCCCCCTGCCCGCCGAGGGCTGCTACATCGCCGAGGCCCTGCGCGACGGCATCACGGTCACCGCCGAGCAGGACGTCTACCTCCGCCCCGACGGCAAGCAGGTCCCCGTCGAGGTCACCGCCAGCCCCCTGCGCGACGACGGGGTCATCCGCGGCGCCGTCGTCGTCTTCCGCGACGTCACCGAACGCCGCGAGGTCGAACGGATCAAGGACGAGTTCGTGTCCGTCGTCAGCCACGAGCTGCGCACCCCGCTCACCGCCATCCGCGGGGCCCTGTCCCTGCTGGACAGCGACGCCCTGGACGACTCGCCCGAACAGGCCGCGCGCATGGTCCGCGTCGCCCTGACCAGCAGCGAACGCCTCGGCCGCCTCGTCGACGACATCCTGGACACCGAACGCCTCGAAGCCGGCACCACCCAGCTCGAGATGGCAGAACACCCCGTCGACGACCTCGTCGCCGCCGCCGTCGACCAGGTCGCCGTCCTCGCGGACGACGCCGGGATCACGCTCGAACCCACCAGCTCCACCGAGACCGTCCGCGCCGACCCCGAACGCGTCGTGCAGACCCTGACCAACCTGCTCGGCAACGCCGTCCGCTTCTCCCCGCCCGGCAGCACCGTCCGCGTGACCGCCGCCCCCGTCGGCGACCTCGTCGAGATCCGCGTCGACGACGAAGGCCGCGGCATCCCGCCCGACAAGCTCGAAGCCGTCTTCCGGCGCTTCGAACAGGTCGACGCCTCCGACACCCGCGAACGCGGCGGCTCCGGCCTCGGCCTGACCATCGCCCGCAGCATCGTCGAACGCCACGGCGGCCGCCTCTGGGCCGTCAGCCAGGGCGAGGGCACCGGCTCCAGCTTCCGCTTCACCCTGCGCCGCGCCACCCCCCACCCGGCCCGGACACCCGAACCAGCGCCCGACGACGACGCCGCCACCCGCGTCATCGTCGTCGACGACGACCAGTACGTCGTCGACGTCCTGCGCACCGTCCTCGAAGAACGCGGCTACGACGTCATCGGCCTGACCGACGGACGCGCGGCGCTCGCCGCCGTCGAGGACGAGCACCCCGCCGCGATCGTCCTCGACCTCGCGATGCCCGGCACCAGCGGCGCCGAGGTCCTCAGCCGGCTGCGCCAGTCCGCCGCCACCGCCGACGTCCCCGTCGTCGTCCTGTCCGGCACCCGCCCCCACGACGCCCTGGAGACCGCGGCGCTCGCGGACGACTGGCTGGTCAAGCCCGTGGACCCGGACCGCATCGTGGAGACCGTCCGGGACGTCATCCGGCGCCAGCCCCACCACGGCCGGGTGCTGCTGGTCGAGGACCACGAGGAGCTGCGGACCGTCGTGGCGACCGTCCTGCGCAACGCCGGCCTGGTCGTGACGACCGCGAGCTCCGTGGACGCGGCGCGCGAGGCCCTGAGCCAGGGCGCCGACCCGGACCTCGTCGTCCTCGACCTCACGCTGCCCGACGGCAGCGGGCGGGAGCTCGTCGCCGACCTGCGCCGCGACGGCCGGCTGCGGCGCGTGCCGCTGGTCGTGTACACGGGCGCGGAGGTCAGCCGTTCCGACCGGGCGGACCTCCGCCTGGGCCGCACCGTCTTCCTGACCAAGGGCCGCGCGGCGCCCGACACCGTGCTGCGCTCCGTGCTCGACCTCCTGGACGTCGCGGCGGGCCGGGCCGGCGACGTCGGCCGACCCGGACAGAACCCCACGGTGAGGAACCCATGACCCAACCCCTGACGGAACCCCGTACACAGCCGCTGACGATTCGCGTGAGCGCGGGCAGCGGCTCGGGACGTACGCCCCTGGCCGCGTTCGACGCCGCCCTGGCGGCGGCCGGCGTGAGCGACTTCAACCTCGTGCGGCTCAGCTCGATCGTGCCGGCCGGCAGCCGGGTGGTGGAGGTCGAGGGTCCAGCGCAGCTGCGCGGCGACCACGGCGACCTCCTGTACTGCGTGTACGCGAGGGCGCACACGTCGCTGCCGGGGCACGAGGCCTGGGCCGGGGTCGCGTGGTCACGGCGCGACGACGGCACCGGCGCCGGCCTGTTCGTCGAGCACGAGGGCCCCTCCCACGAGCAGGTCCTGGCCGACCTCACGCGCAGCCTCGAGGACCTCTCGGCGACGCGGGGCGACCGGTACCGCCCCGAGGGCCACCGCGTCACGGGCATCACCTGCGTCACGCTGCCCGTGTGCGCCGTCGTCGTCGCGACCTACCGGCGCACCGGCTGGCTGGAGACCACCGGTGAGCGCTGACGTCGCCTTCGAGCAGGTCGTGGACGGCGCCGACGCCGAACGCTTCTGGACCCTCTACCTCGACGCCTTCGAGCCGCTGCGCACCCGGGCCGCCGCCCGCCACGTGCTGTACCGGGAGGAGTTCGACGCGGAGATGGCCGACCCGCGCGTGACCAAGCTCCTCGTGCGCGACGACCAGGGGGACGCCGTCGGGCTGACGACGCTCGCGACGGACCTCGCCGCCGTGCCGTGGGTCAGCCCCGAGTTCTTCGCCGCGCGCTACCCCGAGCACGCCGCGCGCGGGGCGCTGTGGTACATCGGGTTCACGCTCGCGCACCCCGGGCGGCGCGCCACGCGCACGTTCATGGACATGATCGACGCCCTCGTCGGGCACCTCGCCGAGCACCGGGTCGTGTGCGCCTACGACGTGTCGCGGTTCAACGACGACTCGCTGCGGTTCGCCGAGAACCTGCGCCGCCACCTGGAGCGCACGCAGGACGTCACCGTCGAGACCGTGGACCGCCAGTCGTACTACGCGACGACGTTCCACTGACGACCGGCACCGACCCGCCCGGCACCTGCACGGCACCTGCGCGCGGCCACCCCGGTCGATATCCCAGGTCGGACGACGTGAGACCGGGTACCGTGAGCGGGTGGCCTCACGTAAGATCCCCGGCAATTTTCCGAAGCTCACGCTGGACATCCCGTCCGACTTCGTGCAGCGTGCCCGCTCGCTCGCGACCCGCGCGGCGATCGTCGCGGCCGCCGTCCCGGTCGGTGCGGCGGTCGCCCTGACCGTGACCGACATGGTCCGGCGGCGCATCCACCCGCTCACGGCGAAGTTCCCCACGGAGAAGCCGCTCACCGAGAACATCGACGAGACAGCCACCACGGTCTACACCTACGGGGCCGACCTGTACGAGGCGATGCTCGACGCCGTCCGCGGGGCCCGCAAGTCCGTGATGCTGGAGTCGTACATCTGGAAGAACGACGAGGTGGGGCAGCAGTTCAAGCAGGAGCTGATCGACGCCGCCGCACGCGGCGTCGACGTCTACGTCATCTACGACGGCTTCGCCAACCTGGTCGTGCCCTACTCGTTCTACCGCTTCCCGCCCAGCGTGCACACGCTGCGCTTCCCCGCGCTGCGCCCCGGCATGACCTACCTCAACGTCCGCAAGTCCGGGCGCGACCACCGCAAGATCCTCGTGGTCGACGACGAGATCGGGTTCGTCGGCGGGTACAACATCGGCTCCCTGTACGCCACGCAGTGGCGCGACACCCACGTGCGGCTGGAAGGCCCGTCGGTGTGGGAGCTGCGCAACGCGTTCGTCGACTTCTGGAACCGGCACCGCAAGCCGCGCCACCCCATCCTGGCCGACGTCGGCTCCGGGACCTGGCTGCCGCACCTGAAGGCCGCGCGCAACGCGCCGTCCGAGCTCGTCTTCCCGATCCGCGGCATCTACCTCGACGCGATCGACCGCGCCACGCACCACGTCTACATCACGCAGGCCTACTTCATCCCGGACCACGACATCCACGCCGCACTGCTCGCGGCTGCCGCCCGCGGCGTCGACGTCCGGGTGCTGGTGCCGCACCGCTCCAACCACGTCGTGGCCGACTGGCTCGCCCGCGGCCAGTACGCCTCCCTGCTGCGCGGCGGCGTGCGGATCTTCCTGTACCAGGGCGCCATGGTCCACGCCAAGACCGCCACCATAGACGCCCGCTGGACCACCATCGGCACCGCCAACATCGACCGCCTCAGCCTCACCGGCAACTACGAGGTCAACCTCGAGATCGTCGACCCGGGCCTGGCCGCCCGCATGGAGGACGTCTTCGCGATGGACCTGTCCAACGCGCAGGAGCTGACCCTCGCCCAGTGGGAGGAACGCGGCGCGGTAGCCAAGATCGGCGAGTACCTGCTCATCCCGCTGCGGCCCCTGCTCTAAACGCTCACCCACCGCGGCAGACCCGACGCGGTAGCCCGCCAGCCCTCGCCCGGGGCGCCCGGCACCGATAGCGTGCTCCCGACGTGCACAGGGGCGGGTGGACGAGGGGTTGCGGCATGGGGGCAGTGGCACACGACGTGCTGCACGGCGCTGCTCGCACGCCGTCCCGGCATCAGGCCGCAGAGGACCAGCCACGGGAGTGGTGGCAGCACCTCGCCGAGCGCCGCTCCCGCTGGCTGACCACGCACCCTCGCCTCGCCCGCACCTGGGCGGTGACCCGCACCGTCGTCCTGGCCGGGTCGCTCCTGTGGCTCGCCGCACTGTGGCTGTTCCTGCCCGAGCTGCGACTGGGCCTGCGCGCCTACCTCGGCTGCCTCTGGGTCGTCGTCGCCTGGTTCGCCCTGGCCCGCACCAAGACCCTGACCTGGTCCGGCTTCCTCGGCTTCTTCACCGCCTGCGTGCCCTGGTCCGTCGGCATCGGCGCCCTGACCACCACGCTCGCCACCCGAACCGCCGGGCTCGACGTGCTCGGGGTGTCCGAGGCCGGTGCCGAGATCGCCGTCGCGGGCATCGTCGAAGAGGTCGGCAAGCTCGTCCCCGTCGTCGTCCTCGCCGTGCTCGCACCGCGCCGCGCCGCCCGGTTCGCGACAATCGACTGGCTGCTGCTCGGCCTCGCGTCCGGCACCGCGTTCCTCGCCGTCGAGGAGAGCCTGCGCCGCACCGCGCTCGCCACCGGCAACGCCGGCCTCGGCGGCTTCCTCCAGACCTCACCCGCCGACGTCGTCCTGCCGCCCGACTACGTCACCTTCGGCCTCCTGCCGGTCCCCAGCACGATGAACACCGACGGCGCCCTCCTGGCACCCACGACCGCCGCCGAGTTCGGCGGTCACGCCATCATCACCGCCCTGGTCACCGCCCTGTTCGGACTGGCGCTCGCGGCCTGGCAGGCCCGACGGCGCCTCACCGGGCTCGCGTTGGCCGTGCTGCCCGGGGTGGCCCTGTGGTCCGCGATCGCCGACCACGGGATGTACAACGCGGGTCTGGACCTGTTCAGCGCCCTACCCGGCGACGACGGCACCCCTGCCTGGCTCGACCCCGACACCACGACCATCCCGTGGTGGCTCCGCGTGCCCTGGTCGTTCCTGGGCCACGGGCACGGCCGGGTCGCGGTCTTCCTCACCCTGGTTGTGGTGTGCCTCCTGGTCGACGCCGCCCGGCTCGCCACCCGCCCCGCAGCCGGCCTCACCGGGCGCCCCGCGCCGGGTTGGGTCACCCGGCCCGCTCCGACGGCGCCCAGGGCCGTCCAGGCGATCCTCGGCGCCGTCACGGCGCTGCTGTGGGTCGTGGCGCGCGACCTGGCACACACGCTCGCGGGCTTCGCGCGGCGGCCCGCACAGGCAGGCGGGGAACCAGCCGGCGGAGAGCCGGTACTCCCACAGCCGGTGATCTCGCAGTCGGCGCTCCAGGAGCCGCGCCGTGCCGCCGCGGCACGAGGTGCAGCGCTCGTCTCCGGCCAGCGCGCACTGCGCGAGCTCGCCTACGAGCACGCCTCCGCACGCATTCACCCCTGGGCACGGCGGCTGGCCGCCGCCGCCGTCCTCGCCGGGCTGGGCTGGCTCGTGTTCGCCGCCGCGCCCGCCACCGCCCGCGAGATCGGGACCACGACCAACGACGTCTTCGACCTCGGTCCCGACCCCGGCGAGCTGCCCACGCTCCCGTCGGACCCGCCCGGCAGCCTGCCGACAGAGCCGCCGACCAATCTGCCGACCAATCTGCCGACCAATCTGCCGACCAATCTGCCGACCGGCCTGCCGACCAATCTGCCGACCGGCCTGCCGACCGGCCTGCCGACCGGCCTGCCCACCGATCTTCCGACGACGCTGCCGAGCGACCTGCCGACGTTCGACCCGGACGACTTCCCGTCCCTGGACCCGGACTTCGAGTTCCCGAGCCTCGACCCCACCAGCGGGCCGGACAGCGGGCCGACCAGCGGCGACTGGCTCGCCGGCATCCTCGACTCCCTGGCCGACTGGTGGCACGACCAGCCCCTGATCACCCAGCTCGCCATCGGTGCCGGCATCGCGGCCCTGGTGGTCCTGTCCGGTGGGTCCCTCGGACTGGCCCTCGGCATCTCCGGCGTCCTGACCTGGGGCCTGGACAAGTCCGCGGGCATCGCGACCTTCGTCCGCGACCCCCACCAGGCCACGCGCGACTACTTCGCCACGGCCACACCAGCCCAGCTCGCCGCCGACACCGCCGGCGTCGCCCTCACGTTCCTCCCGGGCAACTTCGCGGGCGCCGCCACGGGCCGCGTCCTGCGCACCACGGCCGACGACCTGATCGCCGACCCGGCCGCCTGGCTGGCGATCCGACGCCAGCGTCTCGCGGACGCTGCAACGGAGGAGCGCGGCTCCATCGACATCGAACATCTGCTCGCCAAAAGCACCCCTGCCCGCAGCGCCGACGACATCCCGGGTCTCGCGGCCCTCGTCGGAGATTCGCGCACCTATGTCGATCTCACCAGAGGTGGCTCGATCCGGAACGTCGGAACGAACGCGTCGCGCGCCGAGTTCACCGACACGTTGACCAGTCAGGGATGGGTCTCCCGGACTTCGGCAGACGGTAAGGTCCAGATTTTCCAGAAGGACGATTCCAAGTACGTACTGCGTCAGAAGAACTCCAGCAAGTACCCGGGGTGGACGGCCGACTTCACGCCTGCTGGATCAAGCAAACACACGATCGAGATCCGATTGGGGTACACCGGGTGAGCAACGCAACGACACATCCGCGGGACGACAGCGAGTACGAGCAACTCCTCGAAGAGGTCCGTGCGGTCATCGACGTCGACCGCCGGCTACCCGCGTGGCCCTTCCGCAATGCCCCGGGGAACATTGACATCTGTCAGTACAGCCACGCGATCGAGGGACCCTTCGGGCCGGTCCTTCAAGCTCTTGCCGACGCGCACGGCGACGAAACCATGATTGTCGTTGCTCTCGACCCGGCCGCCGCCTACTACCACGAGCACTATGGCGTCTACGGCGCATTCCGGATGGCTGCGGAGGCCATCAGCGGGTCTTACTACGACGCGGTCGCTTTCGAACCGCACGGCGATCCGACGGGAGCGCTGACCTTCACCACGGATGTGCTCGCCATCGTCGGAAGCTCTGGCCGCTGGTCGGTGTGGGCCGAACGTTCCTGGGACCTCGCACTCATTGCCTCCGATCAGAGAAACGGCCCGTGGCTGGCGCGCGGAGTCCCCTTCGTCCCCGCCGAAACCGCCCTGGCCGACTTCACGGAGCCCGACTTCAAGTCCCCGCTGACGACCGAGGAGCGCGACGAGTTCCTCCGCAACGTCCGGCGCTCCTCATGACCGCGCCGGACGATCGAACGCAGATCTGGTGGCTCTGTCCGCCGTCATACCGCTACCAGACCCGCGCTCACCCGATCAGCCCGGAACCCGTCACACCGTCAGCGACTCCCCCACCGCCAGCCGCCTGTACGTGTAGTCACCGCCGAGCCGCGCCGTGTCCAGCCACCGCGCCACGGCGCCGTGCCCGATCTCGGACAGGAACACGTCGTGGATCGGCACGACCACCCGCGCCGGGACCGACCGCGCGAAGTCGATGAACTCCCCCGTCTTCAGCCACGGCGCCGACACGGGCACCAGCAGCACGTCCAGACCGCCCTCGGGCAGCGCCGCGGGCGCGTCGAACGAGTCACCCGGGTGGTACACGCTCCCGCCGTCCACCTCCACCAGGTACGTCACGTTCACCGCACGCGGGATCTCACGGTGGATCAACGCATGCTCGCCACCACCCACCACCACCCGCGCACCCGCGACGTCGAGCACCTCACCGGGCGTCACCTCGTGCACCCGGTCCGCCGGCACGCCCGCCTCACGCAGGGCGCTCGCGGCAGGTCCGGTGGCCCACACCTGGGTGTCGGGGGCGGCGGTGAGGTGGGTGACGACGGCGGCCGCGTCGACGTGGTCGAAGTGGTCGTGCGTGATCAGCACCGCCCGGGCGCCCGCCAGGGCGGTCGTGGTGTCGGCGAAGGTGCCGGGGTCGATGACGAGCGTCCCCGTGTCGCCCGGCTGAGCGTCCGGCTGAGCGCCGGGCAGGGCCAGGGTGACGCACGCGTGTCCGTGGAAGGTGAGCTGCATGCTCGCAGGCTACGCCCGCGCGGGAGCGTCAGCAGGCCACGGACAAGAGCGCGCCAAGGCACGGGACAACAGCGAGCCGTCTGGTCGGGGTGCGGTGGCTACCCCGTGCCAGACGGCAGGGTCAGGAGTGGGTCGGGTGGTGAAAAGGAGCAGTCAGACAGGGTGGGCAGACAGCGTGGTCAGACGGCGGACCGGGCGGCCCTGCGCTGGGCGAGCTCGTCGCCCTCGACCTCGGGGACCTCGCCGGTCTCGCCCGGGTCGAGGGTCTCGGTCGGCATCTCGGCCAGGGTGCCCTCGATCTCGCGCCAGACGCGTCCGACGGCGATGCCGAAGACGCCTTGACCGCCGGCGACCAGGTCGACGACCTCGTCCGGTGACGTGCACTCGTAGACGCTGGCGCCGTCGGACATCAGGGTGATCTGGGCGAGGTCCTCGACGCCGCGTTCCCGGAGGGCCGTGACGGCGGTGCGGATCTGCTGCAGGGAGACGCCGGTGTCGAGGAGGCGCTTGACCACCTTGAGCACGAGGATGTCGCGGAAGCTGTACAGCCGGTGGGTGCCGGACCCGGTGGCGGGCTTGATGCTCGGCTCCACGAGTCCGGTGCGTGCCCAGTAGTCGAGCTGCCGGTAGGTGATGCCGGCGATGTGGCACGCCGTGGTGCCTCGGTAGCCGGTCGTGGCGTCCTGTTCCGTCAGGTCCTCACCGAAGAGGAGACCCTGCGCGCCGTGCGGGACCGTAGCGCGTGTGGCTCTCTCACCGCTGGTGTTCACTGTGCCTCCTGGGGTGTCGTGACCACGCTATGGCGCGTCGAAGGTGATTTCAAAGATGCGCGCCGTGAAACGTCTCGGCGTGTCGCGGTTCAGCCGCGTTTCAGCCGGTCCGCCCACCCCCTTGGGACCCTCCGCCGGGTGGGCCGGAGAAGTCCTCGGGCGTGACGTGGTCGAGGAAGTCACGGAAGCGTTCGACCTCTGCCTGCTGGTCGACGTCGACGATCTCGACGCCGGCCAGGGCGACGATCTCTGCCGAGCACAGGACGGGGCTGCCGGTGCGTACGGCCAGCGCGATCGCGTCGGAGGCGCGCGAGTCGAGGTGCACACCGTTGCTCAGGACGAGCTCGGCGAAGTAGATACCGCCCTCCAGGGCGACGATCTCGACCCGTTCGAGCGCCACGCCGACGGCGCCCAGGACGTCGCGCAGCAGGTCATGGGTCATGGGCCGGGGTGTGGCGAGGCCCGCCTGCGCCATGGCGATGGCGCTGGCCTCGCGCGCCCCGATGACGATCGGGATCGCCAGGTCTGCGGCGCTGTCAAGCAGCAGCACGACGATCTCCTGATCGCGTTGCTGCTGTCGAACGCCGAGGATCTCCACGGGGACCATCGGCACGTCGTCCGGCCTCACGCTTTCACCGTACGGCGTCCTGCCACCACTCGTCGCGCGCTCGGGTCAAATTCCTGGTCACGGGTGGGTGCGCCGACGGCAAAACTTACGGTCGGGCCGGCTTCGGACCTACCCGAGGTCTTCGATGCCCTGCCGGACCCACGCGGTGTGCAGGCGGGTGAACAGCTCGCCCATCTCGCCGGCCATGCTCGCGGCCTTGCCGCGGCCCGCGCTGGCCTGCTGGCTGCGCAGCGGGGCGACGACCTGGTCCACGAGGGTGACCTGCCGGTCGGCGGCGGTGCGGAAGGTGCGCAGGTGGCGGGGCTCGATGCCGAACTCGGCGAGCGCTCCGGCGATGCGGGCGACGTCGACGGCGCTCGGGCCGAACGTGCTGCCCGACTGGGGCAGCAGCCCGGCCTGGGCGAGGCTCTGCACGAACTCCTCCGTGACGCCCGCCGCCTCGGCCACGGCGGGGGCGGTCCAGCGGCGGCGCGCCGGTGACCCGTTCGCGGCGAGCCGCGGTGCGGGGTGCTCCGCCGAGTCGGGGTCGGCGTCCATCGCCGCCAGGCGTTCCTTGATGACCTTCAGCGGCATGTAGCTGTCGCGCTGCTCGGTCAGGACGAACCGGAGGCGTTCGACGTCGGCCTGGCTGTACTGGCGGTAGCCGGACGGCGTCCGCACGGGCTCGATCAGGCCCTGCTCCTCCAGGAAACGCAGCTTGGAGTGCGAGACGGAGGGGAACTCCTGGCCCAGGGCGCGCAGGACGTCGCTGATCCGCATCGTGGCCTGCCGGGAGATCCCCCGGGGCCAGGGCGCGTCGAGGTCCGCGGCATGACCGTGCGCACGGTCACGGTCATGGTCGCGCGCTGCGCCGGCGGTCACGGGGCGGGCGTTCCCGGGCCCCACTGAGCCGGCGACTGCGGGCTGGCGTGGAAGGTCAGGCGGAACTTGCCGATCTGTACCTCGTCGCCCGTCACGAGCGTCGCGGCGTCGATCCGGCCCCGGTTGACGTAGGTCCCGTTCAGGGACCCGATGTCGCGCACCACGAACGAGTCGCCCTCGCGGACGAACTCGGCGTGCTTGCGGGACACGGTGACGTCGTCGAGGAAGATGTCCGCCTGCTCGCTGCGGCCGGCGACCGAACGGCCGGTGTCCAGCAGGAACCGGGCACCGAACCCGGGGCCGCGCTGCACGATGAGCAGTGCGGAGTGCCGGGGCAGGGCGGCGACCGCAGCCGCCTCCTCCGGGCTCAGAGCGGTGCGGGGCGCCTGCTCGTCGGAGGTCGGGAACGCGATGCGACCCAGGTTGGCCGTGGTATCGGGCCCGACCGGATGGGCGCTGGGGTCCGTCATCAGGTCTCCTCGGGTGCGATGTTGATGGAACTGGGTGACTACGTGGGGACAACGGCCGGGGCATCGTCCGGGTTCCAACAAACCTACCCCGATCGGGGTAGCGGCGAAAACCAATGTCCGGAACCAACCCGGATAAAACTACCTACGTCCGGGCGGTTCCGCATGCCGGTTCACCAGGTTGGCCCGCAACCGGTGTCCGAGCAGGTCAGGAACGTGGCGGGGGTCACTTTTCGTCGCCCGGCGCGACGGGTTCGGCGTGCTCGGGCTGACCCGGGATGCGGACGGCGTCGACCAGCACCTCGTCGGAGGTGGTGGTGGTCGCCTCCCCACCCTCCTCGCGGATCCGGGGCAGCGCGCCGCCGGGGATCTCCAGGGCACGGTCGATCGTGTCGGGGTCGCCGATCGCCGTCCACTCGTACGGGGAGGCGATCGCGGCGCCGTCGAGCACGATGCCACCGCCCGAGTCCACGAAGTAGCTCGTGGTGACCAGCCGCATGCCGTTGACCTGGATCGCCTCGGCGCCGGCGTTGCGCAGCTCCTCGAGCAGGTTGAACAGGGCCTGCGCCTCCAGCGGCTTGGCGCCGTCGGCCACGTGGATCTCCACGCCCGGCCCCTGCGCCGGGAGACGACCCGACAGAATCCCCTCCTGCTCGGCACGCTGCTGCGCGAGATCCCGCGCCGCCTGGTCGCGCCCGTCCTCCGACTGCAGGTCGTCCCGGATCCCCTCCAGGTCCGAGACCTCGGCGTCGAGCTGGTCGGCGCGCTGCGTGACCTCGTCCAGGAGCCGCACGAGCTCGTCCTGCCGAAGGCTGCTGAGCTGGTCCCCCGTCGACTGCCCCACCTGCACCGCCAGGGCGAACCCGAGCGCCAGGCACAGCAGACCCGTCAGCACCTCCGAGCGCGTGCCGCGCGGACGCAGGAGCTGACCCACCCGCTTCCAGCCGGACGCCGGTTCCGGGTCGGGCTTCGACGCGGGCGTCGACGTCGTGGTCTTGTCCGGGGCCGTGTCCGGGTCCTTATCCGGGTCCTTGTCCCGAGCCGTGTCCGGGGCATCCTCCGCGGGGACATCCGGGGCGTCGTCGACCGGCCCGTCCGCGACCGGCTTCGGCTCGACCGGCTCAGACCCAGGAACGTCCGGTCCGGAGACCCTCGGCCCGTGCTTGTTCGACCCGCTCTTGTCGGGCTTCGCGCCCGCCCCGTTCTTGTCCCGGCCCATGCTCACGCCTTGAAGATGTGCCGGCGGATCGAGGCGGCGTTCGAGAAGATCCGGATCCCGAGCACCACCACGACCGCCGTGGACAGCTGGCTGCCCACGCCGAGCTGGTCGCCGAGGAAGACGATGAACGCGGCCACCACGACGTTCGACAGGAACGACACCAGGAACACCTTGTCGTCGAACAGCCCGTCGAGCATCGCGCGCAGCCCGCCGAACAGCGCGTCCAGCGCGGCCACCACCGCGATCGGCAGGTAAGGCTGCAGGAACAGCGGAACGGTCGGCTGCAGCACCAGCCCCGCAACCACCCCGATCACCAGCCCGACGATCGCGATCATCCGTTGTCCTCCTCGGATCGGTCCTGTTCCGTACCTGCTGATTCCGTGCCTGATTCCGTGCCTGGTTCCGTACCTGTTGCCGTGCTCGCCGTAGCGCTCGGCGTCGTGGTCGCGTCCGGCTCCGTGCCCGAAGGCACCCGCGCGAACCGCAACGTCGGGGAGCCGGCAGCCGGCAGGTACATCCCCTCACTCGTGCGCACGTCGTTCTTGATGTCGTACTCCGCGCTCAGCAGCTGCAGGAACCCCAGCCCCGCCGACCGCGCGAACTCCACCTGCATGTCCTCCGGGTCACCGATCGCCTCGATCCTGTACGTGGGACCGTTCAGCGGCTGCAGGTCCACCAGGATCGCGTCACCCGCGTTCCGGATCGCCGACAACGACGTCAGCCGCTCGTCGTTGACCGCGATCGCCTCCGCCCCCGCCGCCCACAGCTCGTTGACCACGAACTGCACGTCCGCGTCCCGCACCCGCGACTCCGCCGGCGCGTCACCCGGCTCCACCAGCCCACCACCCGAACCATCGGTCAACGACACCACCATGCCCGGCCCCTGCACCGGCACCGCACCACTGACCAAGCGGTCCAGCTCGTTGATCTCCTGCAGCGCCGACGGCAGCAACCCACCGCTCTGCAACCCGTCCACCTGCGCGTCCAGCGCCGTCGCCCGCGCCGACAACGCCTCCACCTGCGCACTACGGTCCTGGATCTGCTCGATCAGCACCGACCGCCCCTTCGAGACCGTCGGCTGCGGCGCTCGCAGGTCACGCACCGCCACCGCCGTCATCGCACCGAGCAGGATCGCCACGAGCAGGATCGTGACCACACCTCCCACGCTGCGTCCCGCCAGCGGACCCGACGGCTGGCCCGCCTCCGCGCGCCGCTGCGCCATCTCCGCGTACCCCGGGTCCAGCGGCCGCTCGGTGACCTCCCGCAGGAGCGTCATCGACTCGTCCGGACGACGCGGCGCCGTGCGGTCGGCCGTACGGTCGGCAGGGTGGCCGGCCGAGCCGCCCGCCCCGGGGGCCGTCATCCCTGCGCCACCAGCCGGCGCACCTGCGCCACGTACTGCAGACCCGCCAGCCAGTACAGGCCCACACCCCACCAGGTGAACGCCCAGCCCACCACGTGCGCACCGGCACCCACCCAGCCTGGCACCTCCGCGAGCAGCAGCAACGGGAACGCGTACAGCAGCGCGAACGTCGCGACCTTGCCGACCGTCGTCACGTTCAGCGTCCCGTACCCGAGGCGGGCCAGGACCGGCACCGTCAGCGCCAGCAGCACGTCACGCGCCACGATCGCCAGCACCAGCCACAGCGGCACCACCTCACGCCAGGCCAGGCCGATCAGGGTCACGAAGATGAAGAGCCGGTCCGCGAAGGGGTCCAGCATCTGCCCCAGCCGCGTGACCTGGTTCAGGCGACGGGCCAGCACACCGTCCAGCCAGTCCGACGCACCCGAGACGGCGAGCACCACCAGCGCCCAACCGTCCTCGCCCACGACGATCAGCACGGCGAAGACCGGCACGAGGGCCAGCCGCACCATACTGATCACGTTGGGCACGGTCAGCACCCGGGAGCTCATCTCCGCCCCAGTGGACACGCACACCGCCCTTGCTCACGCCGGTTCGTCTCGGCCGCCATCCTACGGCGCGACCGTTGCGTATACGCACGGGCACGCCGTCCGGACGGGCAGGACCACCCCGCAGACACCCCGCACACGCCCGGCCGACCACCCCGCCGACACACCCGGCGCCACCCCCGGACACACCCGGCACGACGCCGCCCGCAACGCCCTCACCACGGACGACATCACCCGGGTGCTGCACGTCACGCCCCCAGCCTCTGTGCTCAGGACGCCCGCAACCGATACAGTGGTGCCACATCCCCTTGGAGTTCGTCGTCTTCCCGTGTGTGCACGCAACGTGCGAGACAGGCCCGCAGCCTCGGCTGCGGGGAAGGTGTGTCGGGAGCGAGCGACGCGAGGGCCCTCACCTCGGCCCTGACTCCCACCCGACGACGAACGGTGCAGCACTGCATGTCTATCGACACCCCTGACCTGATCGCGCCTGCCGAGCAGGAGACCGACCAGGTCACCGCCGACTCCGGCGACCAGACGGCCCCCGAGGCCGCCACCAGCTCCGAGACCTCCACCGAGCAGACCCCGGCCGAGCCCACCGGCCCCACCTTCGCGAGCCTCGACCTGCCCGCGCCGCTGATGGCCGCCATCGCCGAGCTCGGCTTCGTGACGCCCTCCGCCATCCAGGCCCGCGCCATCCCCGAGCTGCTCGCCGGCCGCGACATCACCGGCGTCGCCCAGACCGGAACCGGCAAGACCGCCGCGTTCGGCCTCCCGCTCCTCGCCGCCGTCGACCCCGCCCTGCGCAAGGTCCAGGCCCTCGTCCTGACCCCGACGCGCGAGCTCGCCATGCAGGTCGCCGACGCCATCGAGTCGTTCGCCAGCAAGATGGACGACGTCCGCGTCCTGCCGGTCTACGGCGGCTCCCCCTACGTGCCCCAGCAGCGCGCCCTGCGCGACGGCGTCCACGTCGTCGTCGGCACCCCCGGCCGCATCAAGGACCACCTCGAGCGCGGCGCCCTGCGCCTGGAGGACATCCGCTTCCTCGTCCTCGACGAGGCCGACGAGATGCTCCGCATGGGCTTCGCCGAGGACGTCGAGGAGATCTTCGGCCAGGCACCCGCCGAGCGCCAGGTCGCCCTCTTCTCCGCGACCATGCCCCCGGCCATCCGGAAGGTCGCCGACCAGCACCTCACCGACCCGGTCCAGATCGCCGTCACCCGGCAGGCCTCCACCGTCACCGCGGTGCGCCAGACCTACGCCGTCGTGCCCTTCCGCCACAAGGTCGGCTCGCTCGCCCGCGTCCTGGCCACCTCCGACGCCGACGCCGCCATCGTCTTCACCCGCACCCGCGGTGCGGCCGAGGACGTCGGCTCCGCCCTCATCGAGAAGGGCATCTCCGCCGCCACCATCTCCGGCGACGTCGCCCAGAAGGAGCGCGAGAAGATCGTCGAACGCCTCCGCTCCGGCGCCCTCGACGTCCTCGTCGCCACCGACGTCGCCGCCCGCGGCCTCGACGTCGACCGCATCGGCCTCGTCGTCAACTTCGACGTCCCCGGCGAGCCCGAGGCCTACGTCCACCGCATCGGCCGCACCGGCCGCGCCGGACGCACCGGCGAGGCCCTGACCTTCGTCACCCCGCACGAGCGCGGCAAGCTCCGCTCCATCGAGCGCACCATCCGCGCCCAGCTCGAAGAGGTCGAGATCCCCTCCCCCCGGGACGTCTCCGCCCACCAGGTCAAGCGCACCCTCGGCAAGGTCGCGGCCCGCCGCGAGGCCGGCCGCCTCGAGCTCTACACCGAGCTCATCCGCGCCTACGCCGAGGAGTCCGGCACCGACCCCATCGACATCGCAGCCGCCATGGCGGCGCTCGCGGTGGGCGACGACGGCCCGCGCGCCCGCGCGGAGCAGGAGGAGTACGAGCGCGAGCGGGCCGAGGCCAAGGCCGCGGCCGCCCGGCGCAACACCCGCGAGGGCGACCGGCACGACCGCTCGGGCGACCGCCCGTCGCGCGGCCGTTCCGAGGGCGACCGCGGCATCCGCCGTCCGGCCCGGGGCACCCGCTACCGCATCGCCGTCGGCCACACGCACGGCGTGCAGCCGGGCGGGATCGTCGGCGCCCTGACGGGCGAGGGCGGCATCACCGGTGCCGACGTCGGCAAGATCGACATCTTCGGCAGCTTCTCGCTGGTGGACATCATCGCGCCGCTGGACAACGAGGCGCTCGACCGCCTGGCCCGCGCCCGCGTCGCCGGCAAGCCGCTGCGTATCACGCTCGACCGTGGCCCGGCACGTACCGGCGGCGGCGACCGGGACCGTGCCCCCCGGAGCGGCGGCGACCACCGTCGTCCCGACGGCGAGCGTGGCCCCCGCGGCCGCGGCCCGGCCCACTGGGAGGCGCGCAGCACCCGCTGACGCCCCCTGATCAAGAAGTAGAGCGCCTGTCCGTCCGGACAGGCGCTCTACTTTTGTTTCGCCCGCTTCTGCTATTGCTGGTCGGGCTACCGCTGGTCGGGCTACCGCTGGTCGGGCTCCGCGGCCTCGCCCAGCTCCGCGATCAGGGCCACGAGACGACGCGCCTCGGCCATGCCGTGCTCGCCGTCGGCCCGCTGGATGCCCATGACGGCGAGCACGTCGCCGTCCGCCAGGTCGAGGTGCACCCAGGGGTCGTTGGGCCCGAACCGGACCGTCACGATCTCGGGCCAGGCGAGCCGCCGGCTGGTCGCGTAGTTGACCACGGTGAGCCCGGAGGGGTCGGGGACGGCGCGCACGGCGCCGAACCGCCAGGCCACCAGGGCGCCCAGCAGCCCGAACACGATGATCGCGATGCGGTTCGCGGCATCCGCCCCGGGGCCGCTCGCCGCCAGCGCGACGAACGTGCACCCGCCGGCGAACAGCAGCGCGATGCCGTACGCCGTGGGCGTGCCGAAGCGGCCGCGAAAGGTGCGGAAGTGGTCGTCACGCCGGCCGCGGCCGATCGCGCTGCTCCCCGACCCGGCGCCCATCGGTCCTACAGCCGCGAGGCGTGGATCGAGGTCACGATGATGGCGCGCGCCCCGACGTCGTACAGCGCGTCCATGATCCGGTTGGTCTCGCTGCGCGGCACCATGACGCGCACCGCGCGGGCGTCGCTGTGGTGCTGCGCCGAGACCGTCGGGGACTCCTTGCCGGGCGTGATCGCCACGGCCTGCTCCAGCCGGGACTCGGGGACCACGTAGTCCATCAGCACGTACTCGCGGGCGGTGATCACGCCCTCCAGGCGGCGGGTCAGGACATCGAGGCCGGCCGGTGGCTCGGCGTCGGACTGCCGGATCAGCACGGCCTCGGAGCGCAGGATCGGCTCGCCGAACACCTCCAGGCCCGCGGCCCGCAGCGTGGTGCCGGTCTCCACGACGTCCGCGATGACGTCCGCGACGCCGAGGCGCACGCTCGACTCCACGGCGCCGTCCAGGTGCACGATCGCGGCGGGCTCGACGCCCTGCTTCGCCAGGTGCTGGGCCACGAGCGTGGTGTACGACGACGCCACGCGGCGGCCGGCGATGTCCGCGACCTCGGTCACGGGGTCGGTCGCACCGGGCCCGGCGGGCGCAGCGTAGCGGAAGGTCGAGCGGGCGAACCCGAGGCCCAGGTGCTCGACGGCGTCCGCGCCCGAGTCGAGCATCAGGTCGCGGCCGGTGATGCCGACGTCGACCGTTCCGGTCCCCACGTACACCGCGACGTCGCGCGGGCGCAGGAAGAAGAACTCGACGTCGTTCTCGGGGTCGGCGAGCACGAGCTCGCGGGTGTCCCGGCGCTGGCGGTAGCCCGCCTCGCTCAGCATCTCGGAGGCGGGGCCGGACAGGGCACCCTTGTTGGGGACGGCGATGCGCAGCATGTGGTTGGTTCCTCTCTGGGGTGTACGACGGATCGGTGGACCCGGTTCTCCCGGGAGGGCTCGACCGTCGTGGTCGAGCCCTCCCGGGGCCGGGTCACAGATGCGTGTACACGTCCTCGAGGGTCAGTCCCTTGGCGACCATCAGGACCTGCAGGTGGTACAGGAGCTGCGAGATCTCTTCCGCGGTCTCGCTGTCCGACTGGTACTCGGCCGCCATCCAGACCTCTGCGGCCTCCTCCACGACCTTCTTGCCGATCGCATGGACTCCCGCATCCAGCTGGGCCACGGTGCCCGAACCCGCGGGACGGGTCTCGGCCTTCTCGGTCAGCTCGGCGAACAGGGTCTCGAAGGTCTTCACCTGCCCAGCCTAGTCGGGCGAGGGGGGCACTACCGCTTGCCGTCCCACGTTGTGGCCAGACTCTCGTTCGGCGCGGCGCGCCGAAGGACGCGCGCGGGACCGCTCACGGGGTCGTCGGCCACTCCGCCGGCAGCGATCCGTCGGCCTCCGGGACCACGACCCCCTGGTACGGCGTGAGGAGCTGGAAGCCCACCGGCTCGTCCGTCGACCCGTCGTCCGTGGAGCCGGACAGCAGCACGATCACGTTGCCCGTGCCGCCGCCTGCGCCAGTGTTGGTGCCGCTGTGCGTGGCCGGGTCGAGCGGGTCGCCGCCGGGATACGGGTTGTCCGCTCCCCCGCACGTCTCCGGCGTCGAGACGATCGAGATCTGCTCCCCCGCCGAGACCTCGAGCTCGGGCGGCGGCTCCGCGCCCGGGTGCACGCCCGAGTCGCCGGGGGCAGGCCGCTCCAGCACCTCGTCCACCTGGAACAGCCAGCGGTGCGCCTTCACGCCGAACACCCGCGCGGTGCCGTCCCGCTCCACCACGGTGCCGAGCAGCACGGCGCCGGCGTCGGAAGCGGCATCGACCGGATCAAGGAAGCGCACCCAGTCGACGCACGCCACGCCGCCTCCGGGCAATCCTTCGAGCAGGTCGTCGGAGGTCTCCTCGGGTGCTTCTTCCGACTCTCCCCCGGCGGCTCCCCCAGCTGTGCCCTCAGCCGGGGCCGGCGAGCCGCCGGCTTGTCTTGGATCGGCACAGCCCACCAGGCCGCCCGCCATCGCTCCCGTCAGAGCCGTCGTCACCAGTACCGCCGCTGCGCGCCGGGCGCGTGATGTCCTCATGCCCGGCCAATGTGCCGAGCGCGCCCACTCTTTCGCGCGCCCTGTTTTTCCAGGCCCGTTCTTGTGGCTGGTTGGTGAGTCGTCTTACCCGGTCTCGGGTGGTCTTTAGGCGCTTGGCACACTATTAATCTCGGGAGACCACAGGTATCGAAAGAGATGTGGGCGCCGTCCGAGGGGTTCGGACGGCGCCCGTGCACGTCGGCCGGCCGCGTCAGCCCAGCCGGCCGAAGTCAGACCGCGGTGCCCGCGAGGCTCCGCAGCGTCACCGCCGTCGCGATCGCCGCCTCCACGGCCTCCGCCCCCTTGTCCTCGCTCGACCCCTCCAGACCGGCGCGGTCCAGCGCCTGCTGCTCGGTGTCGCACGTCAGCACACCGAAACCGACCGGCACCCCGGTGCGCACGCTCACGTCCGTCAGGCCCGACGTCGCCGCCGAGCACACGTACTCGAAGTGCGGCGTGCCCCCGCGGATCACGACGCCCAGCGCGACGACGGCGTCCGCGGCCGGTCCCCCGCCCACCCCGGCCGCCCGCGCCGCGGCCACCGGCAGCTCGAACGAGCCCGGGACCCGCAGCTCCGTCCACTCGGCGCCCGACGCCGCCAGGGCCCGCCGCGCGCCGGCCAGCAGGCCGTCCATCACCTGCTCGTGCCAGCTCGCCGCGATGACCACGACCCGCAGCCCCGTACCGTCGACCGTCACCTTCGGTGCTCCTGCCCCGCTCATGCGCATGCTCCTTCGTGCTCGTTCTGGTTCTGGTGCTCGTTCTCGTACTGGCTCTGGCTCTGGCTCTGGCTCTGGCTCGCGTGGTCGTTCGTGTAGTGCCCCATCACCAGCCGCTTGGTCTCCAGGTAGCGGTGGTTGTGCACGCCGTGCCCCACCACCAGCCCACGCCGCCCGACGACGTCCGTGCCGGCCGCGCGCAGGCCCGTCACCTTCTCCGGGTTGTTGGTCAGGAGGGTCACCCCGTCCAGGCCGAGGTCCGCGAGGATCGCCGACGCCGCGCCGTACTCACGCGCGTCCACCGGCAGCCCCAGCTCGACGTTGGCCTCCACGGTGTCCAGCCCGGCGTCCTGCAGCGCGTACGCCTGGATCTTGGCCGCGAGACCGATCCCGCGGCCCTCGTGCCCGCGCAGGTACACGACGGCGCCGCCCTCGGCGGCCACCGCCCGCAGCGAGGCCTCGAGCTGCGGGCCGCAGTCGCAGCGCAGGGAGCCCAGGCCGTCGCCCGTGAGGCACTCGGAGTGCACTCGCACCAGCGGGGCCGCAGTCGCCGTAGCCGCAGCCGCAGCCGTAGCCGGGGCCGCAGCCGGATCCACCGGCGTCAGGGCCAGGTGCTCCGCGCCCGAACGGAGGTCGCGGTACGCCACGACCCGGAAGTCGCCGTACTGGGTCGGCAGGGCGGCCTCCGCGACCCGTTCCACCCAGGGGTCCGTGCGACGGTTGGCGCCCGGAACACCTGAGATCGGCGTGCGCGGCTCTGCGGTGCCGATCTCCGCGGTGCCGAACTCAGCGGTGCCGAGCTCCGCGGTGCCGAGCTCCTCGGCCGCGGCCGACGAAACATCGTGCTCCCGCCGCCACGCGACCAGGTCGGCGACCGTCAGCACGACGAGCCCGTACTCCCGCGCCAGGGCCTGCGCCTCGGGCAGGCGCATCATGGCGCCGTCGTCCCGGACCAGCTCGGCGATGGCGCCCACCTCGCCGAGGTCGGGAACCGTGTCCGTCGTGCTGCCCGCCAGCCGCACCAGGTCCACCGCGGCCTCGGTGTGCCCCGCCCGCTCCAGCACACCGCCGGGGCGGGCCCGCAGCGGCAGCACGTGCCCGGGCCGGATCAGGTCGCGCGCGCCCGAGCCCGGGTCACCGAGCACCCGCAGCGTCAGCGCCCGGTCCGCGGCCGAGATACCCGTGGACACGCCCACGGCGTCCACCGACACCGTGTAGGCCGTGCCGCGCGGGTCCTCGCTGCGCTCCACCATCAGCGGGAGCTCCAGGGCGTCGGCCCGGTGCGCCGGCATGGGCGCGCAGAGGTAGCCCGACGAGTGCCGCACGGTCCACGCCACCCACTCCGCCGTGGCGACGCCGGCAGCCAGCACGGCGTCCACCTCGTTCTCCCGGCCGGCGTCGTCCGCCACCAGCACGGGCCGCCCGGCGGCGAGCTCGGCGAGGGCGCGCTCGACGAGTCCCGTGGTCACAGCCTCTGTGGTCGCAGCGGTCGTGCCAAGCGCTTCCGTGCCATCTGCATCCGTGGTCGCGCGGTCCGCCGCCCGCACGCCGGTCATCGCGCGACCCCGTTCGCCATGAGGCGTTCGACGTACTTCGCGAGCACGTCGACCTCCACGTTGACGGAGTCCCCCGGGACCAGCCGGCCCAGCGTGGTGGCGGCGAGCGTGGTCGGGATGAGCGAGACGCCGAACCCGTCGTCCGACACCCACGTCACCGTGAGCGAGACCCCCGACAGCGCCACGGAACCCTTCTCCGCGACGTACCGGGTCAGGGCGGCGGGGGCGGAGAACTCCAGGTCGTCCCAGCGCGGCCCGGGCGTCCGCCGCACGAGCACGGCGACGCCGTCGACGTGCCCCTGGACCACGTGCCCGCCCAGGCGGCCGTTCGCAGGCAGCGCCCGCTCCAGGTTGACCCGGGCGCCGGGCACCAGGCCGCCGAGCGACGTGCGCCGCAGTGTCTCGGGCATCACCTCGGCCACGAACGCGCCGTCTGCGACGGAGGTGACGGTCAGGCAGACGCCGTCGACGGCGATCGAGTCGCCGGGACGGGCGTCGGACGTGGCGAGCGGCCCCGCGACGGTCAGGACGGCGTCGGGCGCGACCGTATCGGGCGCGACGGCGTCGGTATCGGGGTTGGCGTCGGCGCCGGCCGGGCCGTCGGGACGGACGAGCGCGACGACGGAGCCGAGCTCCTCGACGATTCCGGTGAACATCAGATCTCCTCCTGGGTGCGCCGGCCGGGGCGGCCGTCCTGAGCGGAATGGGCTGCGGTCTGCTCTGCCGCGGTGTTGTCTGCCGCGGTGTTGTCTGCCGCTGTGTTGTCTGCAGAGGGCTGGTCTTGCGGAGGCTGGGCCTCAGCGGGCTTGAGGCGACGCGCGACCAGCAGCACGTCGTCGCCCAGCCGGGTCACGTCCCCGGTGGCGAAGCGCGCGGCCTCACCGATGGTGGTCACGCCGAGGTCGCCGACGGCGGTGGCGCCCACGCCGAGCAGCACCGGGGCGACGTAGGCGTGCAGCTCGTCGACGAGGTCCGCGGCCAGCAGCGCCGTGGCCAGCGTGGGGCCGCCCTCCACGAGCAGCTGGCGCACCTCCCGGCCGCCGAGCTCGCGCAGCGCGGCGTCGAGGTCGTGGGTGGGCAGGTGCAGCAGCGGGCCGCCGGGCCCGCGCAGGCGGGCGTCGTCGGGCACCTCGCGGCGGCCGAGGACCACGCGGAGCGGCTGGTGCTCGAAGAGGCTGCCGTCGGCCCGGCGGGCGGTCAGCGACGGGTCGTCGACGAGGGCAGTCCCCGAGCCGACGGCGATCGCGTCGACCTGCGCGCGGACCGTGTGGGCGTGCGCGCGGGCCCGGTCGCCGGTGATCCAGCGGCTGGTCCCGTCCACGGCGGCGACCCGGCCGTCGAGGCTGGTGGCGAGCTTGAGGGTCACGTAGGGGCGGCCGCTGCGGACCGCGTGCAGCCAGGGCCGCAGCAGCTCCTCGCCGTCGTCGGCGAGCAGACCCACGGACACCGGGATGCCCGCGTCACGGAGCCTGGTCGCGCCGCCCGTCGCGACGGGGTTCGGGTCCCCGACCGCGACGTGCACCGCGGCGACGCCCGCCTCGATGAGGGCGTCCGCGCAGGGGCCGGTGCGGCCGTGGTGCGCGCAGGGCTCCAGGGTCACGACCGCCGTCGTGCCGCGCGGGTCCACACCCCGGGACCGGGCGTCCGCCAAGGCGGCGGCCTCGGCGTGCGGCGTGCCGGCGCCGCGGTGGTAACCCTCCGCGACGGTGCCGCCGTCGGAATCCAGGAGCACGCAGCCGACGCGCGGGTTGGGCCCGTACGCCGGGCCCAGCCGCGCCAGCGCGAGGGCGCGGCGCATCGCGGCCTGGAGACCGTCCGGTCCGATCGGTGCCTGATTCATGCCGTCCTCCCCGAGCGTCGGCGCTCCGGGGGTGGACGACGGGTACGCGAGTCAGGAGCCCGAAGGCTCTGCTCGCGCGCACGACGTCACGACGTAGCGCGTCCCAGGGGACGGCTCCGCCGCACGTGCTTCCTCCCATCCGGACTTTCACCGTCGGTCCTGGAGTTCCACCAGGTCAACCGGCCCGTCCTTGCGGACGGACGCGGGTCGCGGACTATAACCGCCGGCTCGGAATTACACCGACCCCGGAGCACGTGTGTGCGTACTGCTGCTCGCCAGCATGCCACAGGTCGCGTCGCGCGCGGCCATGGTCTGCGTCACACGCGCTCCCGTCATCTGTGCTCCCGGAGGCGGCGCCGGGTCACGCGCGCTCCCGGAGCCGGCGCCGGTGGATCACCCACTCGGCCACCGCGATGTTGATCACCCAGCCGGCGGTCAGCCCGATCGAGTTGGTCACGGGGTCCAGGCTCCCCGTGACCAGCACGAGGGGCCCGAGCAGCAGCCCCTGGGTCCCGGCGCCCATGGCCAGCGCGTACGCGCGCGTCATCCACGCGGAGTGGGTGGCGTAGTCGCGGCGCAGGGCCGCCCGGACCCCCAGCGCGATCGCCGCCAGCATGGTGGTGCCCACGAGGTAACGCATGCCGTTGACCACGACCGTGTCCTTGACCGGCAGGTCGTAGAACGCCGTCATCCAGAGCCCGGTCAGGGCGACGCCGACGCCCGCCGGGGCGAGCACCCGCCCGGCCCAGCGGTGCCAGCGCCGGCGGCGCAGGGCCGGCACGAACTGGAAGGCGCCCAGCATGCTGTAGACGGTCACGCACACGATGTGCACGACGACGGGCAGCGGCTGGGTCACGAACCGCGCGTTCTCCTCGGTCAGCACCGGGTCGGAGGCGAGCTCCGCGAGCCGCGCGGAGCCGCCGAGCGCCGGGATCACCGACAGGAGCAGCAGGCCCGCAGGAACGAGCCAGGTGTGGCGCCGGGCGCGCCGGGACGGCGTCACGGACGTCGTCATGGATGCGGTGTCGGGTGCGGCCCCGGGAGCCGCTGCCACGCCGGGTGCCGCGTCAGGTACCGCGTCGGGTGTCGTCATGTACCGAGCATCCCGGCCCGGTCGAGCGAGGTCATCGGCCCAAGGACCGGTCTTCCGCCCGGCCGAAAGTACGAGCCGCCGCCCTCCCCCACCGGGGCGGATCGGTGCGCCGCGCGCGGACCGGTGCGGGCAATCAAAGGCGCTTGGCACACTATTTCCAACCAGAAACCGAGCGAAGACAAGCGTTGAGTGCTGGGTATTTGCGCTGCTGCGGCAGGAAAAGACACAAATACCCAGCACTCAGCGGCCGGGGTCGGGCGGGGACGGGCGAGGGCCGTCAGTGGGTGTGCTTAGTCGCCAGCTCGCGGAGCGTCGCGATCTCGGCCGGGATGTCCTCGGCCCCGTACACCGCGGAGCCAGCCACGAAGACGTTCGCGCCGGCGTCGGCCGCACGCTCGATCGTCTCCCGGGACACTCCCCCGTCGACCTGGATCCACACGTCCAGCCCGGACTCGCTCACGGCCTGCCGCGCGCGCCGGATCTTGGGCAGCGTGCCCTCGATGAACGACTGCCCGCCGAACCCCGGCTCGACCGTCATCACGAGGATCATGTCGATCTCGGCCAGCAGGTCGAGGAACGGCTCCACCGGCGTGGCCGGACGCAGCGCCACCCCGGCGCGCGCGCCGAGCCGGTGCAGCTCCCGCGCGAGTCGGACGGGCGCCTGCGCGGCCTCCGCGTGGAAGGTGACCGACGCCGCCCCCGCCTCGGCGAACGCCGGCGCCCACCGGTCCGGGTTCTCGATCATGAGGTGGGCGTCGAGCGGGATCGGCGACACCTTCGCGAGCCGCTCGAAGATCGGCAGCCCCAGCGTCAGGTTCGGCACGAAATGGTTGTCCATGACGTCGACGTGCGCGTAGTCCGCGGAGGCGATCCGGCCGAGGTCGCGCTCGAGGTTCGCGAAGTCGGCGGACAGGATGCTGGGGGCGATGAGTGCTGCCATGATGCCAGCGTAGGGCCCGGTTCTCCGGGCCACCGAACGCGCCACCGCATCCTGGCGCCGCACCGCGCCACCCCACCAGGCCACCTCGAGCGACCGGGAGCACCGATGATCCCCGACGTGAACTACTGGGCCGTGATCGTGGCCACGCTGTCCACGCTCGTCGTGGGCTCGGTCTGGTACACCCCGCGCGTGTTCGGCACCCGCTGGATGCGGCTGGCGAAGGTCGATCCCGAGGCCGCCCGGGCCGCCGGCGTCTGGCCCATCGTCGTGACGGTGATCGTCAGCTTCCTGACGGCGTGGGTGCTGGCCGGCGCCGTCTACATCTCGTGGGTCTTCTACGAAGGCAGCTTCTTCACGGCGTCGGTAGTGACGGCCGTGCTGCTCTGGGTCGGCTTCACCGCGGCCCGCTTCATCACCCACGACGCCTTCGAGGGCCGCCCGCCGCAGCTCACCACGCTGAACCTGGCGCACGAGCTGGTCACGATCCTGGTCATGGCCGTGATCCTCGGCGTGTGGCCGCCGGCGGGCGTGTAGGCGTACCACCAGAGACCAGGCGAAAGTTCACCCGTGCGGCGCACGGAACCCGCTGACCCGGACCGCGGACGGCGCGCTAACGTCCGGCCATGGTCAGCAAGCCGGACGGCAGCCACGGGATGTTCCGCAGGTTCTACGACGAGACCTACAACCTCCGCACCATCAGCACGAAGCAGCTCTGGTTCAACGCGTTCCTCTTCCCGTGCGTCATCGTGCTGGGCATCCTCCTCATCGCAGACATCTACGGGTCCCAACGAGTTCTGGAGTCGAGGGGGGTCGTGGTCGATGCAGTTGTCGTCGAACGCGGCGACAGTCTGAAGCTGGAGATCCCCGCAGACGACGGCGGACGAGCAACGTACGTGAACAACCCCGACGATGCGTTTGCCGTCGGCGACGTCGTCACCATCCGCTATGACCCCCGGGATCCCACGAACTTCTCTCCCACCATGGAGAGCGGCCTCGGTAGCGCCATGGCAGCCTTCGGCGCAATTCTGATCATCATGGCTGGGCTGTGGTCGTTTCAGGTCGTCGAGCTGATCGGGCGCCTGACAGGACGCCGACGACGCCAGCCTCGAAACGTCGGCTTCAACTTCATGCCGAATTTCACCGACTGACGAGGTCTAAGTCCGAACGGGCGTGCCACTAGCATCGCAGCGTGAACGAGCAGCTGCGGCCCGCAGGGGGCACGCGCCTGGGTGCCGCCGTCCGTGAGTTCAGGCGAGCGACGACCGGCGGACTTGTGTCCACGATCTGCTGGATCGTCGTGCTGACGGCCTTACCCGGCTACCTCACGTTCGGATACTTCCAGGACAAACAGATCCTCGCGGAACGCGGCGTGCAGGCCGTTGCGGCAGTGACCGAGGTCAACGGGTCGCGCAGAGCCCCTGACACGGTGGTCGTCAGGTCTGTCGATCCGCCGCACTTCGAGTCGACGCTCTACCGCTCTCCGGATGTCCGCGTCGGTGATCGGATCGACGTGGTCTTCGACCCCCAGCGTCCGGCACGGATCGCCGCCGTCGACGCGCCGCTGATCAACAGCTCCGTCCTCGTGGTCGCAGGTCTCGACCTGCTCAGCATCCTGGCGTTGCTCTTCGCCGCCGCGGCGGCCGCCGAGCTCGTCCGGCGCGCATGGGCGCGCCTTCGTGGTGATCGGAGACCGGGCTCCGACAATCTCCGTCGCTAGCCTCGACGCCGCAGCAGCGTCAGGTGCATCAGTTCGGTCCCGTGCTCCTGCGGCCCGACTGGTCATGGCCGTGATCCTCGGCGTGTGGCCGCCGGCGGGCGTGTAGGAAGTTCACCCGACCGTTTGGCCTGGTCCCGGCCTCGCGACGGGAAGACGCCGCTAGTCTCCCGGCGTGACCGAGCACCGCGACCAGTCGGACGACCCACCAGGAGTTCAGTACCGGCCCAAGCAGTCGCTGCGCACGATCTCGCGCGTTGCGGAGATCAGGTCGCGTGGGTGGTCCCGGTGACGCGGCGCCAGAAGGAGGCGCGGCGCGCGATGGAGCGCCGGATGGCACCGCCTCCCCAGAAGCAGCCGGCGACGCGGGTCTTCTCCTGGCGAAGGCTCCGGGCGCAGCTGGCGACGCAGCCGACCGGGCAGCTGGTGGTCGCGCCGCTCTGCCTCCTCCTCTTCTGGATCCCTCTCGCGGGGCTCACCACGGAACACCTGGCCAGGCCACTGATCCTCGACGCACGCAGAGTCACCGTCGAGGCGGTGGTCGAGTACCGGAACGACGGGAGGGCGGGCGACTCGCTCGACGTCCGCACGCTCGAGGAACCGCTGTTCTCGACCACGCTGCACCACTGGCCCCGCCACCTGGAGGTCGGCGACACGTTCGAGCTCACGTACGACCCGCAACGACCGAGCCGGGCCGCCGCGGTAGGCGCCCCGTGGATCGATCGCTACGTGATCGAGTTCGCCCTGCTGGACCTGCTAGTCCTGCCGGGGGTCCTCCTGTTCGTCCCGGTCGGTGCCGAGCTCGCGAAGCGTGCCCGGGCGCAGGTCGCGGCGGGGCGAGGCCTGCGACGCGCACACGCCGCCGTCGTCAGCTACCTGCGTGACGACGCCGACACGCAACCATGGCTCCTGACCGTCACGTTGTTCCTCCTGATCCCCGGCGGGCTCGTGCTCGCGAGCGGCGGCTTCATGGTGGTCCAGGCGGCCCAGGCGGCCGCCCTGTACCAACGAGGAGCGTCCGGGACGGCCGTCGTCGAAGGGACGAACCTGACCGGCAGCTGGGGTGGGTACGCGGACGTGTACTTCCTGGCGCGCGCCGCGCCCGCGGGCGACCCGGCGCGCACCAGCCCGACGCACACGAGCCTGACGCACCTTGTCGCGCACCACTTCGAGCTCGACGTCGTCGAGATCGTCTACGACCCCCTGGACCCGGGGAACGCGATCGAGGCGGGGGCGATCCCGTGGGGCTGGCAGGAGTGGACGGCGACGGCGGTGCTCGTCGCCTCCGGAGCATTCGGCGTCGTCAGCGTGCCGGCCGCCGTCGGCCGCCTGGGGCGCGGCAGCTCATCCGCGCGCCAACCGGACGAGCGCTCGGGAGCCGACACGTGAAGCGCCGACGTTCGACACGCGATCGAGCTTCGGCCACCCCTCCGATGATCGACCTCACCGGCCTCAGAAGGGCCAGCACCCGCGGGCTGGTGGGCGCCGTCGTCTTGATCGTCCTCGGCACGGCGATCCCTGCGTATCTCACGTACGACCACCTCCGGGAGCGGCAGATCCTCGCGGACCGCGGGATACGGGTCGAGGCGCAGGTCACCGAGGTCGACCACATGCGCCGCTCCGCCGACACGGTCGACGTCCGGCCCGTCGACCCGCCGTACTTCGAGGCGGTCCTCGACCCGGGGCAGGGCCTCTCGGTCGGCGACCGGGTCGACGTGATCGTCGACCCCCTTGCTCCAGGCCGGATCGCCGTCGTCGACCAGCCGCTGATCACCAGCAGTGACCTCGTCTTCGTCGCCATCGACCTGGCGTGTGTCCTGGCCCTGCTCGGCCTGTTCCTGCCGCTGGGCGAGCTCGTCCGACGCGGGTGGGCGCGTTACCGGGGCGTCCCTGTTCCGGCTGGGCGGTCACCGGAGGCGGTGCCGTTCTCGACGCCGCGCCGCCGACTCCTCGCCGGTATGGAGCCTCCGCAGATCCTCCTCCTGCTGGTCGTCGCTCCCGTGGCGGGCGCAGTGATCACGGGGCTCATCGCCGCGGACGCCACCAAGACTGCAGACGCGCTCAAGACCTCTGGTGTCACCACCCAGGCGATCGTCGAGAAGAGCGCGTGGGCGGCCGACGACGGCGGGTGGCTCGACGTGTCGTTCAGGCTTGCCGACGGCACCGAAGCCGGCGCCGACGTCCACGCGCAGGGCCGCGTGCACTACGAGGGCGAGTCCGTCGACATCGTCTATGCGCAGACCGCGCCGCGTATCGCCCGGCTTGCGGACCACGAAGCCCTGCCGACGGACACCTGGCTCCCCGTCGGCCTGTTCGCCGCCTTCGCGGCGACAACGGTGGTGACGGTGCCGGTAGCCGTCGTCGCGCTCTTCCGACGGCCCCGGCTCGACCGGCTCGCCCGGCTCGCCCCGCGGGGACGCGACTAGCCTCCCCTGCTACGGCGTCCGCCTTGCTACTCCACCCTGCCGCTCCGCCCTGCTACGCCGTCCGGCGCAGCAGCGTCAGGTGCATCGCGTCCGTCCCGTGCACGTGCGGCCAGAGCTGCACGTCGTCACGGTCGGCCAGCGGAATGTCCGCCCCCGGACGCACCGCTGACCGCACCGCGGCCGGGGTGTCCAGCCGCTCGACGTCGGCGCGCTTCTTCAGCACGTCGGCGACCACGAGCTGCGTCTCGGCCAGGTGCGGCGAGCACGTCACGTACGCCACCACTCCCCCGGGCCGGACGGCGTCCAGCGCCGAGGCGAGCAGCTCCCGCTGGAGCGCCGTGAGGGCGGCCAGGTCCGACGGCGTCCGCCGCCACCGGCTCTCCGGCCGACGGCGCAGCGCGCCCAGGCCGGTGCACGGCGCGTCGACCAGCACGCGGTCGTAGGCGCCGGGCTCCTCCGTGCCGACCTCGCGACCGTCGCCGGTGCGCACCTCCTCGACCACGCCGTCGGGCAGCGCGGCCAGTGCCCCCGCGACCAGGCGGGCCCGGTGCGGCGCCACCTCGTTCGCGACCAGGGTCGCGCCGCGCTCGGCGGCCAGGGCACCGAGCAGTGCGGCTTTGCCGCCCGGGCCGGCGCACAGGTCCAGCCAGCGCCGGTCGTCGCCCTCGACGGGCACGGCGGCCAGTGCCAGGGTGACGAGCTGCGAGCCCTCGTCCTGCACGCCCGCGAGGCCCGACCGGATCGCGGGGATGCCGGACGGGTCCGAACCCTCCAGGCGCAGCGCCGTGGGTGCCCACCGGCCGGCGACCAGGTCGACGTCGCCCCAGGCGTCCTCGTCGGAGGTCTCCACCAGGCCCGGCCGCGCCACGAGGGTGACGCGCGGGGCGGCGTTGTCGGCGGCCAGCAGGTCGCCGAGCTCGTCGACGCCGCGGCCGTTGCCCGCCAGCGCCTCCCGCAGCGCACGGGCGATCCACAGCGGGTGCGACTCGGCGGTCGCGAGGCCGCTCAGGGCGTCCGGCGCCTCCTTCTCCAGGATCGACAGCCACTCGTCGAGCGGCCGCTCGGAGACCCGGCGCAGCACGGCGTTCACCATCTGCGCGGGCCCGGCGCCCACCCGGTTGCGCGCGAGCCCGACCGTCTCCGAGACCGCGGCGTGCCCTGGCACGCGCATGCCGAGGAGCTGGTGCGCGCCGAGCCGCAGCACGTCCAGCAGCGCCGGGTCCAGGCCCGACAGCGGGCGGTCGACGCACGTCGCCAGGATCGCGTCGTACCGGCCGCGCATCCGCAGCGTGCCGTAGGTGAGCTCGGTCGCGAAGCCGGCGTCGCGGCCGCGGATCCGCCGCTCCCGCAGCAGCGGGGGCAGCACCAGGTTCGCGTACGCGTCGGACTCGTCGACCTCGCGGAGCACGTCGAAGGCCGCCATGCGCGCCGGGTCGGTGCCCTTGCGGCGCTCCGAGGGCGCCTGCGACGTGCGGGACCGGTCGCCCCGGGACCGCGACGCGGAGCGCTGCCGCCCCGCGGAGCTGCGACGCTCGTCGCCGAAGTCCCGACGGCCGCCGGTGCTGCCCCTGCCGTTGCCGCCGCTGCCACTACCGCCGGCACCGCCGCGGTCGCCGTCGTAGCCGCTCATGCGGAGGCCTCCGCCGTGCTCGGGGCCGACGCCGCACCGGTGGCCGACGTGCCCTCCGCCGACGTGCCTGGCGCCGTCCCGCCCGCCGTCGTCCCGCCGGCCGTCGTCCCGCCCAGCACCAGCCCCGCCTCGACGAGCGCGCGGCCGCCGCCCCGGGCCCAGTCGGGCGCGGGCATGGCCTTCTTGCCGACCGGCCGCACCTCCCCCAGCGCGACGGCGTGCGTCGCCGTGCCGACCAGCACCTCGTGCTTGAGCGCGCGCACCTCGCCCGCCCTCAGGTCGGTGACGTCGGGACGCGGCGAGACGGGCCCGAGGCCCAGCCGGGACCCGTCCGGGAGCACGGTCCACGCGCCCGGCGCGGGCGTGCAGCCGCGCACCAGGCGGTCGACCGCGAGCGCCGGGTCCGTCCAGACGACGCGGGCGTCGTCGGTGGTGAGCTTGGCGGCGACGGAGACGCCGTCGGCGGGCTGGGGCTGGGGCTGGAGGGTGCCGTCCTCGAGGGCGTCGAGGGTGGCGACGAGCAGCTCAGCGCCGGAGACGGCGAGGCGGCCGAGGAGGTCGCCGGAGGTGTCGGTGGGGCGGATGGTCTCGGTGGCCGTGCCGAGCACGGGGCCGGTGTCCATGCCCTCGTCGAGCAGGAAGGTGGTGGCGCCGGTGACCTCGTCGCCGGCGATGAGGGCGCGCTGCACGGGGGCGGCGCCGCGCCAGGCGGGCAGCACGGAGAAGTGCAGGTTGATCCAGCCGAGGCGGGGCACGGCGAGCACGGCGGGGCGCAGGATGTGGCCGTAGGCGACGACGGGGGCGGCGTCGACCTGGAGCTCTTCGAGCAGGGCGACGAACTCGTCCCCGCGCGGGACGTCGGTGATGACGCGGATCCCGGCCTCCTCGGCCCGGGCGCGCACCGGGCTGGGCGTGAGCTTGCGGCCGCGGCCCGACGGCGCGTCGGCGCGGGTCAGGACGGCGACGACCTCGTGACGCGAGGCGAGCAGGGCCTCCAGGGAGGCGACGGCTGGTTCGGGGGTTCCGGCGAAGAGAAGACGCACCGGGTCAGTCTAGGTGTGCGCCAGGTGTGGGGCTCTGCCGGGCCGGTTCGCTCGGCGGGGTCCGACGTCGTGCGGTGAGCACCACGGTCGCCGCGGCGGTCAGGGTCCCGAGCGCGATCGCGGCGGCCACGGCGAGCGTCAGGGTGTCCGGGCCGGTGAGCGGCTGCCCGCGCAGGGCCTGCCAGGCCAGCAGCAGGACGACCGCGAGCGCCGCGCAGCCCGCGACCTGCACGAGCCGGGTGCGGTCGCGGACCGTGAGCCGGCCGGCGGGCACGACGGCGACCAGCCAGGCCACGAGCGGCAGGGCCTGCATGGCGTGGATGCCGATGAAGTGCGCGGCCCGCAGGTCACCGGCGACGGTGGACCAGCCGAGCAGGGGCAGGCCGGGTCCGCCGTCGGCCGGGCCCACGGTATGGGCGCCGATCAGCACGCGGTCGCCGCCGGCGCGCAGGGCCTCGAGCTGGGTGGGGGTCGGGTCGGTCATGAGGAAGGCGACGGCCATGCCGACGACGGCGACGACAAGGCCGCCGCGCAGGCCCCAGGCGAGCACGGGGTCGTCCAGCCGCTGCGCGAGCAGCACGACGGCGAGCACCACGTTGGTGGCCCAGAGCGTGGCGATGGCGCCCGCCATGGTGAAGTACACCGTCTGGTCGAGCGGGGTGCTCACGTTGAAGTGGCTGCGCAGCCCCCGCGCCGACTGGAGCACGATCAGCGCGAGCTCGACGAGCAGCGCGGCCGCGACGATCCAGGAGACGGTCACCACGAGGCGCCGTCGGCCACGGACGTAGGTGAGGAACCAGACCAGCGTGAGGCTGTACACGCAGATCGAGACGGCGAACTTCGTGGGCTTGAGCCAGGTGGGCTCGCCGAGCACCTGACGCGGGTCGGCCACCAGGCCCACGAGGCACACGAGTAGCACCACGGCCGTCAGCAGCGTGGTGAGGGCCAGCGGCGGGTTGGTGCGGACCGCGCGGGCGAGCAGCGAGGCCGGGGTCTTCAGGGCGGACGGCGTCGGCGGGGCGGGCGAAGTCATGGCGCGAGCGTGGCACCGCCTGCCCACCTCCGGGGAGGTGATTCGCCCGTCGCCGAACGGCTCGGAAGCGCAGGAAGCACGAGCCCCGCAGGAACCAAGAGCCGCGCAGAACGCAGGAGCGGCACGGGAGCGCGGCGCGACGTGCAAGGACGGCGCTCCCCGGCACACAGACGCCGTACCAGGTTCCGTACCAGGTTCCGTGCAAGGTTCCGCACCCCGTTCCGCACGTCTCGGAGGACCACGATGCAGCGCTCCCCGCTCCGCGCACCGGTGGCGTCGGCGTTCTGCGCCGTCGTACTCGCAGGATGTCTGGCCGGGTGCGCGGCAGACACACCACACCCGGGCTCCGCCGACCCGGACGCCGACCCGGACGCCCACGGCGCAGGATTCGCCGAGGTGCTCGCGCGGCCCGCCCCGACCGCCGACTACGCCTGGTACCCGGAGACGGTCAGCGATGCCCTGCCGTCCGTCCGGTACACCGGCGACATGCACGCCTCCGAGCTGGTCGCGGTCGGCCGGCTCACCGGCTGGACCGCCGGCGAACCCGCACACCCGAGCCTGGAGAGGATCGACCTGACGTTCGCGGTCGACGAGGTCGTCGACTCGCTCGGCGACCTGACGATGCTCGAGGGCGGCACGGTCACGGTGCGCGTCGGCATCGACGGCACGGCCGATCGTGACCGCGTGGCCGAGGAGCTGCTCGCGCTGGACGACGTCGTGCTGTTCCTGAACCATGTGGGCCCCGAGCAGTGGCCGCCGCCGGAGTGGGTCGTCGTGTTCGACGACGCGTTCCTGGGTGACGTGCACGACGGCGCGGCGATCACCTGGCCGGTGGCGGAGGCGATCGCCGCGAACAACCCTGCCGACTCCCACCCGGCAGTCGACGCATCCACGCTCGACGAGCTGCGGGTCGCGGCGACGCGGGAGCGCACGGTCGAGCTCCCCCTGAACGGCTGAGCCCGGCCGGCTGAGCCCGGCCGCCGGCGTCCCGCCGCGTGCTACCCGGCGACCGGGAGCCCCAGGGCCCGCAGGTCCCTGCGCAGGGCGTCGGTGTCGGTGAACACCACGCCGTGGAAGCCGACCCCGCGTGCGGCGTCCACGTTCACCTGCTTGTCGTCGATGAAGACGGCGCGCGACGGGTCAACCCCGAACCGCTCGACCACCAGCTCGAAGATGCGCCGGTCGGGCTTGGCCATGCCCTCGCGGCCGGACACGATGACGTCCTCCATCAGCCCGATCGCCGGTGCGGCGGGCTCTGCGCTGTGGAACGTCTCGGCCTGCCAGTTGGTCAGCCCGTACAGCCGCAGCCCGAGCCCCTTCAGCTCCGCGACCAGCTCCGCCGACCCCTCGACGGGTCCCGTCAGCGACAGCTCGTAGTGCTCCACGTACCGGCGCAGGTCCTCGACCTGCTCGGGGTGGGTCCGGCCCACCCGCTCCAGGAGCACGTCGTAGGACGTCCCGGCGTCGGCGGCGTGGTTGATCGAGCCGAAGTCGACCGCCTCGAAGAACGCCTCGATCTCCGCCCGCGGGCGGCCCTCGTACGGACCGAAGGGGTCCCACCCGACGAGCACGTTGCCGAAGTCGTAGACGACGGTGTCGATAGCGGTTTCGTCGGAGGGGTGGTCGGCTGGGGTCACAGCATCTCCTTCGGGTCGAGCTGTACACGGACGGTCCCACCCTCGCGGCGCGCGGAGCGCACGGCGAGGCTGGCCTTGAGCCTACGGGCGAGCTCGTCGCCCTGGGCGAGCGGTACCCGCAGCACGGTCCGCACGGGCAGGTCGAGCTCCTGGAAGCCGGCGCCGCTGCCGCCCTGGCCCCTGCCGGCTCCGGGGCCGCCGCCGCTGCCCGAGCCGCCGCCGTTTCCCGGACCGCCTCGGCCGCTCCCACCCCGGCGGCCCGACGGCGCCCCCGTCCCCCGGCCGCCCGGTCCCCGTCCGGGAGTCTCCGGGTCGATCTCGACGGGGCCCAGCACACCCGAGCCCGCGCCCAGGTCCTCGCGCAGCCCGACCCGGCCGACGACGGCCTCCACCGCCGTGCGGTCGCCCGTCACGGCGGCGACCCGGACGGCGGGCGGCAGGTGCAGCTCGGCGCGCTCGTCGAGCTCCCGCCCCGCGAAGCCGGCCGGGTCCCAGCGCACCAGCGCCTGGGTGGGTCCGGGCGCGCCGTCGCCCACGAGCAGCACCTGCCCCCCGGGCCCGGGGCGGACCAGCGACGCCGCCGCGAGCCAGCGGTGCAGCGCCTCCGTGCCCGCGGCGAGTCCGGTGCCGCCGGTCATCACGGCGGCGTCGAGCAGGAGCGCGATGGCGTAGCCGCCGTCCGCGACGGGCTCGGCGCCGGGGGTCGCCACGACGAGCGCGGGCGTGGCCGGGACGGCGTCGATGACCCCACCCGGGGCGGACGCCGCCGACAGGCGCACCGGCACCCCCGTGAACGCGCGGCCGAGCTCCTCGGCGGTGCGCGCCGAGCCGACGCGGACCGACCGCAGGCCAGTCCACCCGCACTCCTCGCATCGCCAGCCCCCGGCCAGGCGGCCGCACCACGTGCACTGCGGGGCGCCGTCGGCGTGCGGCAGGCCCAGGGGCCCGTGGCAGTGCGCGCAGCGGGCGGCGACGCGGCAGCGGGAGCACGCGACGACCGGCAGGTAGCCGGAGCGGGGCACCTGCACCAGCACCGGGCCCCGGTCCAGGGCCTCGCGCGCTGCGCGCCACGCGGTGGACGGGAGCCGGGCCGCCGCGGCGGCGCCGTCCCGCGCCAGCTCGACCGACGTCAGCGCGCGCACCCGCGGCGCCCGCGCCCGCAGGACGTCCCGGGGCGCGGCGAGCTCACGCGCCCAGCCCGAGGCGAGCAACGCCTGCGCCTGCACGGTGCGCCCCGGCGAGCCCAGCAGGAACGCCGCGTCCTCCCGCTCGGCCCGCAGCGCCAGCACGTCGCGCGCGTGGGGGTACGGGGCGTGCGGCTCGGCCAGCGTCTCCTCGCCGTCGCCCCACAGGACCACCAGACCGAGGTCGGCGACCGGCGCGAACATCGCGGCCCGGGTCCCCACCACCACCCGCGCGTCGCCTCGCAGCGCCCGCAGGAACGCCCGGTACCGGGGCGCGGGGCCGTCGTCGGCCAGCAGGCGCACCACGTCGTCGTCGGCGACCCCGGCGCCCTCCGACGCGTCTGACAGGGCGGCGGTCACGCGCGCCACGTCCCGCGCATCCGGCACGACGACGAGCACCCCGCGCCCGCCCGCGGTGCACGCCCGCACGGCCTGCGCGACGGCGGCGGCCCAGTGCGGGGTCCGCGCGGCTGCTCCGGTCTCCTTGGAGCCGGCGTGAGAGCCGGCGTGGGAGCCCGCGGGAGAGCCCGCGTCGACACCCACGCCCGGCAGCGCCGACCACACGGCCCGCGGCGCCTCTCCCGCGAGGATCCGGCGCAGGTACGCCTCACCCCCGCGGTACGGGGCCCAGGCCGACGACGGCGGCGCGACCGCCGGCACCGCGGCAGCAGCAACGTCCGTCAGCGCGACGTTCCCGGCGGCGAGGTCGGCGGCTGTCGCTTCGGACGCCGCAGTGTCCGGCGCCGTGTCTGATGCAGTGTCCGACGCAGCGTCTGGTGCAGCGTCCTCGGAGGCCCCCGTGTCGGAAGCCTCCGTGTTCGAGGCGCCTGTGTCCGAAGTGCCCGCGTCCGAGGCGCCCGTGCCGGGGCTCGCGTCACCCGGCGTCGTCCCGCCGGCTGGCGGCTCCTTCTCCACGCGGGCGTGCCGGGGCGGCATCGCCAGGCGGAGCACGTCGGCGAGCGTGCCGGCGTAGCGGTCGGCCACGGCGCGGCACAGGTCGAGCACCTCCGGCGTCAGCACCCGCTCGCCGGACACCACCTTGCGCAGCGGGACGAGCCGGCCGTCGTGGTCGGACGTCTCCTGGCGCGCGACGACGTAGCCCGCCACGTCCTGCCGCCCGAACCGCGCCTTGATCCGGACGCCGGGCTGCGCGTCGTCGGCCATGGTGGCGGGGACCAGGTAGTCGTACGGCTGGTCGAGGTGCGCGGGCTGCAGGTCCAGCACGACGCGCGCGACCGGCAGGGTCTCAGCGATGGGGATGCCGTTGGTCTCGGCGTTGTCGAGCGGGCCCCGGGCGTTCTTCTCTCCCCGTCCGGCAGCGGGGACACCGCCCACCTCGTCCAGCCCGAGCAGCGCGCCGTCGTCCACCGCCCCGTCGTCCACCGAGCTGTCGTCCACCGCCAGGTCCCCGTTCACGTGCCTATCCCATCACGCGCCACCCACACGCCGCGGCGCACGCCGACCCCGCCCGACTGTCAGCGCAAGGTCGGCACTTCGCACTGGCCGGCACTGGGCGCTGAGGGCACTGGGCACTGGCGTCGGCACTCTGTGTCGAGGTCGGCACAGGCCTGTGCCGACCTCGATGCAGAGTGCCGACCTCCAAGCACCCGGACAGGGGGCTGCCGACCTCAGGGCCTCCCCGGTACCGGAGCCCTCAGAACAGGAGCCGCCGGAACACCGGCCCGGAGAACACCAGTCCTCAGAACAGGCTCAGCAGGTCCTCGACCCGGTCGGTGCGCTCCCACGTGAAGTCGGGCAGGTCGCGGCCGAAGTGCCCGTACGTGGAGGTGGCCCGGTAGATGGGCCGCAGCAGGTCGAGGTCGCGCACGATCGCGGCCGGGCGCAGGTCGAACACCTCGTGGATGGCCGCGGTGATCTTCGAGACGGGCACGGTCTCGGTGCCGAACGTCTCGACGTAGAGGCCCACGGGGTGCGCCTTGCCGATGGCGTAGGCGACCTGGACCTCGCAGCGCCGCGCGAGCCCGGCGGCCACGACGTTCTTGGCCACCCAGCGCATGGCGTACGCGCCCGACCGGTCCACCTTCGAGGGGTCCTTGCCGGAGAACGCGCCGCCGCCGTGCCGCGCCATGCCGCCGTAGGTGTCGACGATGATCTTGCGGCCCGTCAGGCCGGCGTCGCCCTGCGGCCCGCCGATGACGAACTTGCCGGTCGGGTTCACGAACTGCCGGGCGCCGGTCCAGTCGAGGCCCGCGGACTCCAGCACGGGGGCGATGACGATCTCGGCGACCTCGACGTGCAGCTTCTCCTGCAGCACGTCGGCGTCGTGCTGGGTGGAGAGCACCACGGTGTCGACGGCGACGGGCCGGTCGCCGTCGTACCCGATGGTCACCTGGGTCTTGCCGTCGGGGCGCAGGCCCAGCAGCTCGCCGGACTTGCGGACGGCGGCCAGGCGCTCCGAGAGCCGGTGCGCCAGCCAGCCGGCCACGGGCATGAAGGCGGGCGTCTCATCGGACGCGTAGCCGAACATCAGGCCCTGGTCGCCGGCGCCCTGGGCGTCGAGCGGGTCGAGGTCGCTGGTGTCGTCCCGCATCTCGAGGGCCTTGTCGACCCCCTGCGCGATGTCGGGCGACTGCTGCCCGATGGAGACGGACACACCGCACGAGTCGCCGTCGAACCCGATGGCGGACGACGTGTAGCCGATGCCGCGCACCACGTCCCGCACGATCTGCGGGATCTCGACGTACGCCTCGGTGGTGACCTCGCCCGCGACGTGCACCAGCCCGGTGGTGACCATGGTCTCCACCGCGACGCGCGACGTGGGGTCCTGCTCCAGCAGTGCGTCCAGGATGGCGTCGCTGATCTGATCACAGACCTTGTCCGGATGACCCTCGGTCACGGACTCGGACGTGAAAAGGCGCAGCTCGCTCATGGGTAACAGCCTACGGTCTCGCACAGCGAGAAGTCGATCCTGGCAGGTGAGACGGGGGTCACGGCAGCAGCTTGGCGACGGCGTCCCACAGGGCGTCCGCCACCTCGCGCTTCGACCCGGAGGCCAGTCCGACGACGTCGCCCGTCCCGTCCAGAATCGTGACCTCGTTGCTCTCGGTGCCGAACCCGCGCCCCGCGCCGACCGCGTTCACCGCAATCAGGTCGGCGCCCTTGCGCCGGGCCTTGGCCCGGCCGTGGTCCAGCACGCTGCCGGCGGCGTCGCCCGTCTCCGCGGCGAAGCCCACCACGACCTGGCCGGGACGCAGCCGGTCGTGGGCGATCTCCGCGAGGATGTCGGGGTTCTCTACGAGCTCGATGGGTGCGGGACCCTGGCCCGGCACCTTCTTGATCTTGGCGTCGGGCGTGACGGCGGGGCGGAAGTCCGCCACCGCGGCGGCCATCACCACGACGTCCGCCTCCGCGCCCACGGCCCGGACGGCGTCGCGCAACTCCATCGTGGACTCCACCTGCACGACGGAGCAGGCCCGCGGACCGGCCAGGACCTGGTCGGTGACGTCCTGCGCGAGGTTGGCCGCAACCAGGGTCACCTCGGCGCCGCGTGCGGCCGCGGCCTGCGCCAGGGCGACGCCCTGCCGGCCGCTGGACCGGTTGCCGATGAACCGCACCGGGTCGATGGCCTCGCGCGTGCCGCCCGCGGAGACGACGACGCGCCGCCCGGCGAGGTCGAGGTTCTCGGCCGGTGCGGACGACGGCGCCGCAGCAGGATCGACCGGCGAGGGATCGACCAGCGACGGGTCGACCAGCGAGAGCGCCTCACGCGCGATGTCCTCCGGCTCGGGCAGCCGCCCGGGGCCGGTGTCCTTGCCGGTCAGGCGGCCCGAGGCGGGCTCGATCACGTGCACGCCCCGCTCGCGCAGGGTCGCCACGTTCGCGCGGGTGGCCGCGTGGTCCCACATCTCGGTGTGCATCGCCGGGGCGAGCACCACCGGGCAGCGGGCCGCCAGGAGGGTCGTGGTCAGCAGGTCGTCCGCGAGCCCCGCGGCGGCGCGCGCCATAAGGTCTGCGGTGGCCGGCGCGACGATCACGAGGTCGGCGTGCTGCCCCAGCGACACGTGCTGCACGCCGGGGACGTCGTCGAACACCTCGGTGCTGACGGGCTCGCCCGACAGCGCCTCGAACGTCGGGGCGCCCACGAACTCCAGCGCCGCGCGCGTGGGGATCACGCGCACGGCGTGCCCCTGCTCGCGCAGCAGCCGCAGCAGGAGCACCGCCTTGTACGCGGCGATCCCACCGGAGACTCCGAGGAGGATCCTCATCGGTGGTGTGGTGGGATCAGGCCGGGAACTCGGGCAGGGACTGCTCGGCCTTCGCGGCGGCAGCAGCGTCAGCCTGCGCCTGCACCTCGGCCGGGTCGACCTCCTCGATGGTCAGGAGGCCCTGGGTGATCTCGCGCATCGCGATGGAGAGGGGCTTCTCCTGGTTGCGGGTCTCGACGAGCGGGCCCACGTTCTCCAGGAGGCCCTCGTTGAGCTGCGAGTAGTACGCGTTGATCTGACGGGCGCGCATGGACGCGTACAGCACGAGGCCGTACTTCGAGTCGATGCGCTCGAGCAGCTCGTCGATCGGCGGGTCGGTGATGCCCTCAGGGGCGGCGACGGTTCCGGCCATGGTGAAGCTCCAGAAGTCTTGGGTGACGGGGGGAAAGTCCGAGGACTGAGTCTACCTGCTCTGTCACCCGGAGGTGGCAGGCAGCGCGCCGGGTCAGCCGACCGGTGTGGTGGAACCCACACCCATCACGGCGACGAGCGCGTCCGTGGCACGGTGCACGTCGTCGTTCACGATGGTGACGTCGAACTCCTCCTCGGCGGCGAGCTCGACGCGCGCCGTGGCGAGCCGCCGTTCCCGCTCCTCCGAGTCCTCGGTGCCGCGACCGACGAGCCGCCGGACGAGCTCGTCGAAGCTCGGCGGGGCGAGGAAGACGAACCGGGCCTGCAGGCCCGAGGCCGTCACCGCTTCGCGCACCTGGCGCGCGCCCTGGAGGTCGATCTCCAGGAGCACGGGGACGCCGGCGGCGAGCTTCTGCTCGACCGGTCGCCGTGGCGTCCCGTACCGGTTACGACCGTGCACCACCGCCCACTCGAGCATCTCGTCGGAGGCGACCATGCGGTCGAACTCCTCCGGAGACACGAACAGGTAGTGCACTCCGTCCACCTCGCCCGGGCGCGGCGACCGGGTGGTCGCCGACACGGAGAGCCAGACCTGCGGATAACGGTCCCGCACGTCGGCGGAGACCGTGCCCTTGCCCACCGCGGTGGGACCTGCGAGCACGGTCAGCCGTGCGGGTTGTGTCGTACTGATCTCAGCCAAACCTCTCGATGAGCGCCGCCGACTGGTGCGGTCCGAGGCCTCGGACGCGGCGGGTCTCGGCGATCCCGATCTCTTCCATGATCGCCCTGGCCTTAACCTTACCGACCCCGGGCAGCGACTCGAGCAACGAGACGACCTTGAGCTTGCCGACGACGTCGTCCTTCTGGCCCTGCTCGATGACCTCCCTCAGGGAACCTTGCGAGTACTTGAGCTTGTTCTTGATCTCTGCCCGCGCGCGTCGCGCCTCGGCTGCCTTCTCGAGTGCTGCCGCACGCTGCTCGGGTGTGAGGGGTGGTAGTGCCACGCAAGTCACCTACTCGTGTCTCGACCGGTCTTCTGACTCGGGACGTCCGGTCCTCGCTCGGGCCCGATGCCCAAGTCCGTGACCTGGCCCGCAACCGGTCTGGTGTGAACTGCTGCATCGAAAGTAGCCATCGCCTCAACGGTCGGCAATCGCAGAACGCCACTTCGTGAAAACTCATGCACATGCACTTTTAGGCATTTAGTACATTCCACAACAAAGCGCCCTCGATCCGTAGGGATCGAGGGCGCTTTGTCCGACACGCGGTACAAGGCGAAAATCAGCCTCGCAACGCCTCCGTCGCCTCCCGCGCGGCCGCTCGCGCGGCGCTCACCAGCGCCTGCGGGTCCGGTCCGGCCGCGAGCACCCCCCGGGACGACGACGCCAGGACGTTCCGCCGGGCGCCGCCGAACGTCGTGGCGAGCTCGCGCTCCCCCGCGCCCTGCGCGCCGACGCCAGGGGCCAGCAGCGGGCCGTTCACGGCTACCAGGTCCGTGCCCGTCGCGGCCACCGCGTCGCCGATCGTGGCGCCCACCACGAGGCCCACCGAGCCCATGGGCTCGGCGCCCGCGTTGAGCACCGCGGCGTGTGCCGCCATGAGGGCGGCGACGGAGACGCCGTCGGTCTGCGCGTGCTGCACCTCGAAGCCCTCCTTGTTGGAGGTGAGGCACAGCACGAACAGGCCGCGGCCCGTGGCCGTGGCGAGCTCGACGGCGGGTTCCAGCGAGCCGAAGCCGAGGTACGGCGAGACCGTCAGGGCGTCCCCGGCCAGGGGCGAGCCGTCCGCCAGGAACGCGTCGGCGTAGGCACCCATGGTCGAGCCGATGTCGCCGCGCTTGGCGTCGACGATCGTCAGCGTGCCCGTGCTGCCCGAGGTGCCCGTGCCCGAACCGGAGCCGGTCGCCCGGGCCGCCGCCAGCACCTCCTCCAGCACCGCGAGGCCGCGCGAGCCGTGCCGCTCGAAGAACGCCGCCTGCGGCTTGAACGCCGCGACCCTGCCCCCGAGCGCGTCGACGACGCGCAGGGAGAACTCCCGCAGGCCGGCGACGTCGTCGGACAGGCCCCAGGCGTGCAGGAGCGACGCGTGCGGGTCGATGCCCACGCAGAGCGGCCCGTGCTCGTCCATGGCGGCGGCCAGGCGCGCGCCGAACGGCGTGACGCCGGAGCCGACGTCGCCGGCAGAGCCCGCGGTCACGCGTGCGCCCCCGCCGTCGGCGCCAGGACGCCCACCTGCGCGGCCGCACGGCGCGCCGTGGTGGCCGCCGTGTGCTCCTGGAGGCTCGCCACCTCGAACGGGCCCGCCAGGACCGCCTCGATGCCCTGCACCGCGGCCGCGAGCTGGTCCACCGTGGTCGCGATCGGCTTGTCGGCCGCCGTCGTCGCCGCGCGGATCTCGTAGCCGTCGGCGCGGGCGCCCTGGCCCGACGGCGAGTTCACCACGAGGTCGATCTGCCCCTCGGTGATGAGCCCGACGACGGTGAGCTCGCCGTCCGGCCCGCGGCCCTCGGTGTGCTTGCGCACCTCGGTGGCCTCGATGCCGTTGCGGCGCAGCACGTTCGCGGTGCCGGCTGTGGCGAGCACCTTGAAGCCGAGCTCCACGAGGCGCTTGACCGGGAAGACGACGTGCCGCTTGTCGCTGTCGGCCACGGAGACGAACACCGTGCCCGACGTCGGCAGCCCGCCGAACGCCGCCGCCTGCGACTTGGCGAACGCGTGGGGGAAGTCCTTGTCGAAGCCCATGACCTCGCCCGTGGAGCGCATCTCCGGGCCGAGCACGGAGTCGACGACCAGGCCCTCGCGGGTGCGGAACCGCTTGAACGGCAGCACGGCCTCCTTGACGGCCAGCGGCGCGCCCAGGTCGAGCGTGGCGCCGTCGTGCTCCGGGAGCACGCCCGCCGCGCGCAGGTCGGCGATGGACTCGCCCACCATCACGCGGGCCGCGGCCTTGGCCAGCGGCGTACCCGTCGCCTTGGAGACGAACGGCACGGTGCGCGACGCGCGGGGGTTGGCCTCCAGGACGTACAGGACGTCGCTGACGAGCGCGTACTGGACGTTGAGCAGGCCGCGCACGCCCACGCCCTTGGCGATGGCCTCGGTGGAGCGCCGGATGCGCGCGATCTCGGCCTCGCTGAGCGAGACCGGGGGCAGCACGCACGCCGAGTCGCCGGAGTGGATGCCGGCCTCCTCGATGTGCTCCATGACGCCGCCGAGGAACAGCTCCTCGCCGTCGTACAGGGCGTCGACGTCGATCTCCATCGCGTCGTCCAGGAAGCGGTCGATCAGGAGCGGCGCGGCCAGGGTGCCGGGCGCGCCGTTCAGCGCGGCGGCGGCCGCGCTCTCGGTCAGCGCGCGCTCGACGTAGCCGGTGAGCTGGTCCTCGCTGTAGACGATCTCCATGCCGCGGCCGCCCAGCACGTAGGACGGGCGCACGAGCACCGGGTAGCCGATGCCCTCGGCGACGTCGCGGGCCTGGGCCAGCGAGCGGGCCGTGCCGAACGCGGGGGCCGGCAGGCCGGCGTCGAGCAGCACCTGGCCGAAGATGCCGCGGTCCTCCGCGGCGTCGATCGCCTCGGGGCTGGTGCCGAGGATCGGCAGGCCGGCCTCGGCGAGGCGCCGGGCGAGGCTCAGCGGCGTCTGGCCGCCGAGCTGGACGATGATGCCCTTGACCGGACCGGCGGCGAGCTCGGCCTGGTACACCTCCAGGACGTCCTCGAAGGTCAGCGGCTCGAAGTACAGGCGGTCGGACGTGTCGTAGTCCGTCGAGACCGTCTCCGGGTTGCAGTTGACCATGACGGTCTCGTACTTGTCCGCGAGCGCCAGGGTGGCGTGCACGCACGAGTAGTCGAACTCGATGCCCTGGCCGATGCGGTTGGGCCCGGAGCCGAGGATGATCACGGCCTCCCGCTCGCGGGGCGCCACCTCGGTCTCGGCGTCGTAGCTCGAGTAGTGGTACGGGGTCTTGGCCGCGAACTCGGCCGCGCAGGTGTCCACGGTCTTGTAGACCGGGCGGACGCCCAGGGCGTGCCGGATCTCGCGCACCGTGGACTCCCCGGAGGCGCCCATGCCGCGCAGGCGCGCGACCTGGGCGTCGGACAGGCCGTGCCGCTTGGCGTGGCGCAGCAGGTCCTCGGTGACCGTGGGCGACGCCGCGACCTCGGCCGCGACCTCGTTGACGAGCTGGATCTGGTCGAGGAACCAGGGGTCGATCTTGGTCGCGTCGAAGACCTGCTCGAGCGTGGTGCCGCCGGGCTCCCCGACCGAGCGCAGGGCCTGCTGGACCTGGACGAGGCGCTGCTCGGTGGGCCGCTCGATCTCCTTGAGCAGCGTGGCGAGCTCGTCGCCCGCCGGGGCGTCGCCGTCCCAGTGGAACTGCACGCCGCCCTTGTCGATGGAGCGCAGGGCCTTGCCGAGCGCCTCCGTGAAGTTGCGGCCCAGCGCCATGGCCTCGCCCACCGACTTCATGGTGGTGGTCAGGGTGTCGTCGGCGGCGGGGAACTTCTCGAACGCGAACCGCGGGACCTTGACCACGACGTAGTCGAGCGTGGGCTCGAAGCTCGCGGGGGTCACCTTCGTGATGTCGTTCGGGATCTCGTCGAGCGTGTAGCCGACGGCGAGCTTGGCGGCGATCTTCGCGATCGGGAAGCCGGTCGCCTTGGAGGCCAGCGCCGAGGAGCGCGAGACGCGCGGGTTCATCTCGATGACGATGATGCGCCCGTCGGCCGGGTCGATGGCGAACTGGATGTTGCAGCCACCGGTGTCGACGCCGACCTCGCGGATCACGGCGATGCCGATGTCGCGCAGCTTCTGGTACTCGCGGTCGGTGAGCGTCAGCGCGGGCGCCACGGTCACCGAGTCGCCGGTGTGCACGCCCACGGGGTCGACGTTCTCGATGGAGCAGACGACCACGACGTTGTCGTCCTTGTCGCGCATGAGCTCCAGCTCGTACTCCTTCCACCCCAGGATGGACTCCTCCAGGAGCACCTCCGTGGTGGGCGAGTAGTGCAGGCCCTGCCCGACGATGCGGTGCAGGTCCGCCTCGTCGTAGGCCAGGCCGGAGCCGAGGCCGCCCATGGTGAACGACGGGCGCACGACCATCGGGTAGCCGAGGATGTCGGCGGCCTTGAGGGCCTCGTCGATCGTGTGCACGATCTCCGAGCGGGCCGACTCGCCGCCGCACTTGGCGACGACGTCCTTGAACTGCTGGCGGTCCTCGCCCTTCTGGATGGCGGGGATGTTGGCGCCGATCAGCTCGACGCCGTACTTCTCCAGCACGCCGGCCTCGTCCAGGGCGATGGCGGCGTTCAGCGCCGTCTGCCCGCCCAGGGTGGGCAGCAGGGCGTCGGGACGCTCCTTGGCGATGATCGTGGTCAGCACCTCGGTGGTGATGGGCTCCACGTAGGTCGCGTCCGCGAACTCGGGGTCCGTCATGATCGTGGCCGGGTTGGAGTTGACCAGGATGACCCGCAGGCCCTCCTCCTTCAGGACCCGGCAGGCCTGGGTGCCGGAGTAGTCGAACTCGCAGGCCTGGCCGATGACGATCGGGCCGGACCCGATGACCAGGACCGAGGAGAGGTCGTTACGGCGAGGCATCAGTGGTTCTCCTCGGTGTTGTTCTGTGCTGCTGCGGGGGCTGCGGCGGAGGGCTGGGTCTTGAGGGCAGGCGGCCACGCCGCCGGGTTCGTCAGCAGGCCGACGAACCGGTCGAACAGGTACGCGGCGTCGTGCGGGCCGGCGGCCGCCTCGGGGTGGTACTGCACCGAGAAGGCGGGCAGGTCGAGGCAGGTCAGCCCCTCCACGACCTGGTCGTTGAGGCCCACGTGGGAGACGACGACGCGGCCGTAGCGGCCGCCGTCGGTCCTGCCGGCGTCGTCCCTGCTGGCGTCGTAGGGAGCCTGCGAGACGGCGGGCGCGCCGGCGTCGTCCACCACGGGCGCGTCGACGGCGAAGCCGTGGTTGTGCGCGGTGACCTCGACCTTGCCCGTCGTGCGGTCGAGCACGGGCTGGTTGATGCCCCGGTGGCCGTAGCCGAGCTTGTACGTGCCGTAGCCGAGGGCCCGGCCGAGCAGCTGGTTGCCGAAGCAGATGCCGAAGAACGGGATGCGGCGGTCCAGGACCGCGCGCAGCAGCTCGATCTCGTGCGCGGCGGCGCCGGGGTCGCCGGGGCCGTTGGAGAAGAACACGCCGCGGGGCGCGTCGTCGGGCAGGCCCGCGAAGGCGCCCAGGACGTCGTCGATCGTCGAGGACTGGGGCACGACGACGACGCGCACGCCGCGCTCGGCCAGCCGCGCCGGCGTCATGGCCTTGATGCCCAGGTCGACGGCGACGACGGTCGCGACGGGGGTACGCCCGGCGTGCTCGCCGGCAGGCTCCACCGTGTAGGCCTCCTTCGTGGAGACCTCGGGGGCGAGGTTCGCGCCCGCCATCTGCGGCGAGGCCTGCACCTCGGCCACGAGCTCCTCGACGGGGCGCGGGTAGCCCCCGCGCACCAGGTCGTCGCCGGAGAAGATCCCGGCGCGCATGACGCCCTCCTCGCGCAGCCGGCGGGTCAGGGCGCGGGTGTCGATGTCGGAGATGCCGACGACGCCCTGCGCGGCGAGCTCCTCGCCGAGCGAGCGCTGCGCGCGCCAGTTCGAGACCCGGCGCGCGGGGTCGCGCACCACGTAGCCGGAGACCCAGATGCGGCCCGACTCGGGGTCCTCGTCGTTCACGCCGGTGTTGCCGACGTGCGGCGCCGTCATGACCACGATCTGCCGGTGGTAGGACGGGTCGGTCAGCGTCTCCTGGTAGCCGGTCATGCCGGTGGAGAAGACGATCTCGCCGAACGTCGTGCCGGTGGCGCCGTAGGCGCGCCCGCGGTAGGTGGTGCCGTCCTCGAGGACCAGCGCTGCGGTAGTTACGGACGACTGTGCTGCCGTCACTGCGGACGTCACTGGGGACGTCTCTGCGGACGTCGTCGGGATGGTCACCGGGCCTCCTGCTGGTGCGGGTACTGCTGGTGCGGGTACTGCTCTTCGGGGTGCTGCTGGTGCTGCTGGGCCTGCGGGTGCTGGGCCTGCGGGTGCTGCTGGCTGTGCGGGCTCTGGCTGTGCGGGCTCTGGCGGTCGGCGAGCAGGTGGCGGACGGCGTCCACCAGGCCGCCGCGGTCCTCCGGGCGGCGCGGGCGCAGCCCGGTGTCGACCAGGGCCGCCGGGACGCCGTCGGCCTCCGGGACGGCCCAGGTGAGGACCACGAGCCCGTCCGCGCCGACGTACTTGCCCGCCATGCCCGGGGCGAGGCCCGCGCTGCGGATCGCGCTCACGGGGAGCCACAGGTCGTCGGTGCCGTCACGCTCGACGAGGACGCCGTCCTGCCCTGCACCGCCGCCGTGCACGGTGACGACCGCGTGCGCGCGGTCCCCCAGCCCGTGCGCGCCGACCCGGGCGAGCCAGTCGCCGTGGAGCGTGGTCGAGACGTAGATCGCCTCGACGGGGCCGAAGCGCACCTCGCCGGGAGAATCCGCGGGCGGTGACGGCGGCACCGGCACGACCGTGGTGGTGCGCTGCGCGAGCCGGCGGCGGCCGATGAGCGTCACGTACAGCACGAGGAAGACCGCGAGGGCGGCCAGCACGGCGACGGACAGGGCGGTCATCGGGTGGCTCCTTCCAGGGACCCGGCTTCCACCGGCGCGCCGTCCAGGACCGTCGCGCGGCCCCGGAGGAACGTGGCGACCACGCGGCCGGGGAGCTCCATGCCCTGGAACGGGGTGTTGTCGCTCGCGGTGACCTGGCTGGCGCCGTCGACCGCGCGGGTCGCGGCCGGGTCGACCAGGACCAGGTTGGCGGGCTCGCCGACGGCGATCGGCCGGCCCTGCGTGGCGCCGATCCGGCCGATGCGCGCGGGGTTCTCCGAGAGCACGCGGGCGACGTCGGCCCAGGTCAGGCGGCCGGTGTCGACCATGGTCTGCTGCACCACGGACAGCGCCGTCTCCAGGCCGGTCATGCCGAACGCGGCCGAGGACCACTCGCAGTCCTTGTCCTCGACCGGGTGCGGGGCGTGGTCGGTGGCGACGATGTCGATGGTGCCGTCGGCCAGGCCCTCGCGGACCGCCTCGACGTCCTTGGCGGTGCGCAGCGGCGGGTTCACCTTGAACACCGGGTCGTAGTCGCGGGCCAGCTCGTCCGTGAGCACCAGGTGGTGCGGCGTCACCTCGGCGGTGACGTCGATGCCGCGGCCCTTGGCCCAGCGGATGATCTCCACCGAGCCGGCGGTGGACAGGTGGCACACGTGCAGGCGCGAGCCCACGTGCTCGGCCAGCAGCACGTCCCGGGCGATGATCGACTCCTCGGCCACGGCGGGCCAGCCCGTCAGGCCGATCTGGGCGGAGACGACGCCCTCGTTCATCTGCGCGCCCTCGGTCAGGCGCGGCTCCTGCGCGTGCTGCGCGACGACGCCGTCGAACGCCTTGACGTACTCCAGCGCGCGGCGCATCAGGACCGGGTCGTGCACGCACTTGCCGTCGTCGGAGAAGACGCGCACGCGGGCGGCGGAGTCGGCCATGGCGCCCAGCTCGGCGAGCGTCCGTCCGTCCAGGCCCACGGTGACCGCGCCCACGGGGTGCACGTCGACCCAGCCGGCCTGCTCGCCCAACCGGTGCACCTGCTCGACGACGCCCGCGGTGTCCTGCGTCGGCGTCGTGTTGGCCATGGCGTGCACGGCCGTGAAGCCGCCTGCCGCGGCGGCGCGGGTACCGGAGAACACCGTCTCGGCGTCCTCCCGGCCCGGCTCGCGCAGGTGGGTGTGCAGGTCGACGAGGCCGGGCAGGAGCACGTGCTCCTGGGCCGGGATCTCCTGCGCGCCGTCGGGCACCTCGACCGTGCCGGGCGCCCCGAGGGCGGCGACCACGCCGTCCGCCAGCACGACGTCGACCGGGTCCGTGCCGTAGGGACGGGCCCCTCGCAGGACATAGGTCTGCGGTCTCGCGGTGCTCACAGGACGTTCCTCTCGTCGGTGCTGGAAACTGCTGTGCTGGAAACTGCTGTGCTGGAAATTTCGTCGGTGCCGGACAGCAGCAGGTACAGGGCGGCCATCCGGACGGCGACGCCGTTGGCCACCTGCTCCACGATCACGGAGCGGGGGTGGTCGGCGGCAGCCGCCGAGATCTCCAGGCCGCGGTTCATCGGCCCGGGGTGCATCACGATCGCGTGGTCCGGCAGGACCGCGAGACGGCGGGCGTCGAACCCGAACTTGCGGCTGTACTCCATCGGGCTCGGGAAGAACGACCCCGAACCGCCCGACATCCGCTCACGCTGCACCCGAAGCATCATGACCGCATCCGGCTGCCACTGCTCGAGCGTCTCGTCCAGGTGGTACGACACGCGGCACGGCCAGGTCTCCACGCCCACCGGCACGAGCGTGGGCGGCGCGACCAGCGTCACCTCGGCGCCCAGGGTGTGCAGCAGGTAGACGTTGGAGCGCGCGACCCGCGAGTGGAGGACGTCGCCGACGATCGCGATGCGCAGGCCCGCCAGGTCCGCGCCGACCGAGGTGTCGGACCCGCGGCCGTCCTCACCCACGTGCCCCACCAGGTGGCGGCGGATCGTGAACGCGTCCAGGAGCGCCTGCGTGGGGTGCTGGTGCATGCCGTCGCCGGCGTTGAGCACGCCCGCGTCGAGCCAGCCGGCGTGCGCGAGCTGGTGCGCCGCGCCGGAGGCCGAGTGCCGCACGACCACGGCGTCGGCCCCCATGGCGTGCAGGGTCAGCGCCGTGTCCTTGAGCGACTCGCCCTTGGACACGCTCGACCCCTTGGCCGAGAAGTTGATGACGTCGGCCGACAGCCGCTTGGCCGCCGTCTCGAACGAGATCCGGGTGCGCGTGGAGTCCTCGTAGAACAGGTTCACCACGGTGCGGCCGCGCAGCGTGGGCAGCTTCTTGTTCTCGCGCGACTGGGTCGCGGCCATCTGCGCGGAGGTGTCCAGGAGCAGGATCGCGTCGTCCTTGGACATGTCCTGGGTGGTCAGGAGGTGCTTCATCGGGCGCCCCTCTCGGTGCTTGAAGGGGCGGGGCTCGCGGGGCCGGCGCTGGCGGGGCTGACAGCCGGGGTCGCCTCGCTGATCACGACGGCGTCCGCTCCGCCGTCGACGTCGGCCAGCCGGACCCGGACGCGCTCGCTGCGCGAGGTCGGCAGGTTCTTGCCCACGTAGTCCGCGCGGATCGGGAGCTCGCGGTGCCCGCGGTCCACGAGGGCGGCGAGCTGCACCACGCGGGGGCGGCCGAGGTCGTTCAGGGCGTCGAGCGCGGCGCGGATGGTGCGGCCGGAGAAGAGGACGTCGTCCACGAGGACGACCACCTTGTCGTCGATCGTGCCGTCGAGGCTGCCCGGCAGCACCGTCTGCCCGACGGCGCGCGTGGGCTGACGACGCAGGTCGTCGCGGTACATGGTCACGTCGAGCGTGCCGTGCTCGCCGCTGAAGGTGGGCTCGATCTGCGCGAGGCGCTCGGCCAGCCGGCGGGCGAGCTGCACGCCGCGCGTCGGGATGCCGAGCAGCAGCAGGTCGGCGGCGCCCTTGTTGCGCTCCACGATCTCGTGGGCGATCCGGGTCAGCGCCCGGGCGATGTCGGCCTCGCCGAGCACCGTCCTCTCGGCGGCGGCGCCGGAAGCGCTGCTCGGGGTCTCACTGGATTCGGGCATGCGGGTGCCAGGATTCATCTGGCGACCTCCTTCTCCGCCTCACTGGACGGGATTAAAGGGAGTCTGACAGCCACCACCATAACGCGCCGTCCCTGTGCCGGACGCCGACGCCGGCGCCCGCCGGGAGGGGCGTTGCTCACATCCCGGGCGCCGACGCGCGACGCGTCAGCCGCGCGCCAGGCGCTCGGCGATACCGGCGATGCGACCCAGCCGCGCCTCCCACGCGTCCCCGATGCGCTCGAGCCGACGCCCCAGCGCCGTCAGCTCCGCGCCGAGCGCGCGATACCGGCGCTCGCGACCGACCACCCAGGACTCGACCAGCCCGGCGGCCTCCAGCACCGCGAGGTGCTTGGCGATCGCCTGCCGCGTCACGGGGAGCCGGGCGGCGAGGGCGGAGGCGGTCAGGCCGGACGCGGGGTCGACGGCGTCCTGACCGGCTCGCTCACGCGCTTGCTCACCGGCCCGCTCACCGCCGGACAGGGCCTGGAGGACGGCCCAGCGGGTCTCGTCGCCGAGCGCCGCGAACGCGACGACGGGCGACGGCGCCGACGCCGGCGCCGCAGCCCCCGACGTCACCATGACCGCGACTCGACGTACTCGACGAGCTCGTCCAGCTCGACGTCCCAGCCCTCGCGGTTGCCGTCGAGCGCGGCGCGTACCGCGTCGTCGGTGTCGCCGGTGAAGCCCGTCTCGTGGACGGTGAGGTTGGTGCCGGCGCCGTCGGGCTCCAGGGTGAAGGTGGCCTCGGTCATGCGCTCGGGCTCGTCCGCGGACTGGCCCCAGCGGTAGGCGAGCACGCGGCCGGTCTCCGCCCGGGTGACCTCGAAGGCGAACCAGCCGTAGCCCTCGAAGTGCAGCCGACCGCGGGTGCCGGTGGCGAACGGGCCGCCGTCGTCGGTCTCGCAGCCGTCGCCGAACCAGCCGGCGACGTGCTCGGGCTCGGAGATCGCGCGCCAGACCGCGTCGGGTGCGGCGGCGACCCGGACGGTGCGGGTGACCGTGCGTGCGGCGAGGTCGACGCTGCCGCGGGGCTGGGTGGTGGTCATGGTGTCCTCCGGGTGCGACTCGATCGACGAGGATTGCGCAACCGTTTGGTTGCGTTTCTACGATGCACCCTGACTCGACAATGCGCAACCCATTGGTTGCACCGCGTTGGTGGGACGGTGCCACTCCCCCGGCAGCGCGCGACACCCCCGCCCGCTCAACCCCCCGCCCGCTCAACCCCACCGCCCGCTCGACCCACCTAGTCCCGCAGCACCGCCGCCGCCAGTCCTGCCGCGACCGCGACCAGCACGAGCACCATCCCGACCGTCCCTGGCCAGCCCGCCAGCGCGAACCCGATGCCGCCGAGCCAGCCGAACAGGCTGGATCCCGCGTAGTAGGCCAGGTTGTACACGGCGGCGGCCTGGGTCCGGGCCTGGGGTGCGGCGACCGGCGTCCACCCGCTGGCCACGGCGTGCGCGCCGAAGAACCCGGCGGTCAGCACGACCAGCCCGGCCAGCACCAGCGGCAGCCAGTCCGACAGCGTGGCCACCACACCGAGCGCCATCACCCCGGTCGACACGATCAGCACCCGGCGCCGCCCGTGCCGCAGGACGAGGCGGCCCGTCCGCGCCGACGACCAGGTCCCGGCCAGGTAGGCGAGGAAAACGAGGCTCACCACGCCGGGCGAGAGGTCGAAGGGCGGGGCCGCGAGGCGGAAGCCCAGGTAGTTGTAGACGGCGACGAAGCCGCCCATGAGCAGCAGCCCCTGCGCGTCGAGCACGAGCAGGCGCGGGTTCAGCAGCGCACGGAACCGCCCGAGCCGCCCGCGCCTCCCGAACCGATTGCGCCCGCCGCGCGGAGCACCGCGCTCCGGGAAGGCGGGGTCGGGAGCAGGGCTGTCGGGAGCAGGGCTGTCGGAAACAGGGCCGTCGGAAACAGGGCTGTCGGAAACAGGGCTGTCGGAAACAGGGCCGTCAGAAACAGGCCCGTCGTCGGGCGGTCCGGCCGCGGCTCGCGGCCCCCGATCACGCGGGGCGAGCCAGATGAAAGCACCCGTGGCGACCAGGCACGCCACCGCGACGGCGCCCACGCCCGCGCGCCAGCCGAACAGCTCGGCCACGCCGCCGGACACGATCCGCCCCAGCAGCCCGCCGACCGACGTGCCCGCCACGTACGTCCCGGCAGCACGCGGGACTGCGGCCGCGGAGCCCGACTCGATCAGCATCTCCGTCAGGTAGGCCATCGCGACGGCGGGCACGCCCGCGACGAACAGCCCCTGCACGGCCCGCCCGGCCACGAGCAGCTCGAACGACGGCGCGAACGGGACCACGAGCCCGATCGCGGTGGCGCCGAGCATCGCGACGGTCATCGCCCGCACCCGCCCGGCGCGGTCGGCCACCCACGCCCAGGGCAGCACGCCCACGGCCAGGCCGAGGGTGGCGGCGGAGACGAGGAGCGACGTCGCGGACGCCGACGTCGCGAGCTCGCGGGCGGCGTCCGGCAGGACGGACTGCGGGGCGTAGAGCTGGGCGAACGCAGCGGTCCCGGCGCCGAACAGGGCGACGAGCAGACGTCGCTCGTCGAACCGTCCAGCGCCGGGACCGGTGCTCACAGTGCTTGCGGGGCTGCGTATCGGCTTGCGTGCCGGCTTGTACCCCGGCTTGCGTGCCGGCTCGGTTGCCGGTTGACGACCCAGGTCACGCCAGCAGGGTCGGCTTCAGGTCCTTGACCCGGCCCAGCAGGCCGTTCACGAAGGCCGGGGAGTCATCGGTGGACAGGTCGCCGGCGAGGTCGACCGCCTCGTCCAGCGCGACGGCGTCGGGCACGTCGTCGTTGAAGAGGACCTCCCACGAGCCGATCCGCAGCAGCGCGCGGTCGACGGCGGGCATCCGGTCGAGGGTCCAGCCCTGCGAGTAGGTCTCCAGCACCTCGTCGATACGGTCGCGGTGCGCGACCACGCCCTCCACGATGTCGACGGCGTACTGCGGCACGGCCGCCTCGGTGTGCGGCACGGCCACACGGTCGGCGAGGAGCGTCAGCGGGTCGATGCCGCGCTGCTCCGCCTCGAAGAGGATGTCGGCGGCGCGCTTGCGCGCCTTGGTGCGTGCGCCCATGGTCTCTCTCTGTCGCGGAAGCTCAGTTGCGATTGCCGGCTACGAGCTCGGCTGGGTAGTCGGCTCGGGTCGGCCGTTCGGCTCGGTGACGAGCCGTGTGACACGAACCGCGGGGGGGACGGGCGAGGGCAGCCCCCGGGTGGCCCCCCCCGACACAACCAAAGGGGCCTCCCACGCGGGTTTTTCACTTCCCCCTCGCCACCCCCTCCCAAAAAAAACAGAACCCGCCCCCCCC